>DATJPX010000160.1:0-65679 GCA_035506155.1 Anaerolineales bacterium | reverse complement strand
AACATTCTTCAAAAGAAAATAGGCAAGCCAGAATTCATATGCAAACAGCAGGGCGACCAATACCGGTCGCCCTGCTTCGTTTCGATGCTCGATCCGGTGGAAATCCCGGATTACTCTTCCAGCGTGGAGACATCCCCCTCGGGGAGTCCTTGGGCGCGCGCCTTCAAGACCCGCCGCATGATCTTGCCCGAACGGGTCTTGGGCAACTTGTCCACGAATTGGATCTCCTCGGGTTTAGCGATCGGTCCCATTTCGTGACCTACGTGAGCGCGCAGCTCTTCCTTGAGCTCCATGGACGGGGCATACCCTGTGCGCAGGATGACAAAAGTATGGATGGCGGTCCCTTTGACGTCGTGGGGCAGACCGATCGCGGCTGCTTCCGCGACCGCCGGGTGGCTGACCAGGGCGGATTCGATCTCGGCGGTCCCCAGGCGATACCCGGAGACTTTGATGACGTCGTCCACCCGGCCGATGATCCAGAAGTAGCCGTCCTTGTCGCGCTTGGCCGAATCCCCGGTCATGTATTTACCGGGATATTTGCTCCAATATTGGCTGACGTAGCGGTCCGGGTCGCCGTAGATCGTCCGCAGCATGGCCGGCCAGGGTTTCTTGAGAACCAGGTAGCCTTCTTCCCCGTCTGCGACGGGTTTCCCGGCCTCGTCGACGATCTCCGCCTCGACCCCAAAGAATGGACGTGTCCCCGACCCGGGCTTGAGCGGCACGGTTGGGGTGGGCGTGATCATGAACATGCCAGTCTCGGTCTGCCACCAGGTGTCCATGATCGGGCAGCGGTCCTTGCCGATGACGTGGTGATACCACTTCCAGGCTTCCGGGTTGATCGGCTCGCCGACCGAGCCCAGCAGGCGCAGCGAGGACAGGTCGTGCCGGTTCGGCCAGGCTTCGCCGAAGCGCATCAGGCCGCGGATGGCAGTGGGGGCGGTGTAAAGGATCGAGAGGCTGTATTTTTCGATCAGTTGCCACCAACGATTGGGATAAGGATAGGACGGCGCGCCTTCGTACATGAAAGAGGTGGCCCCGTTGAGCAAAGGACCGTACACCATATAAGAATGCCCGGTCACCCAGCCCGGATCGGCGGTACACCACCAGCGGTCTTCATCTCGTATGTCGAAGACGTCGTGGAGCGTGGCGTAAATCCCGACCATGTAGCCGCCGTGTGTATGCAGGATGGCTTTGGGCTTGCCCGTCGTCCCGGAGGTGTAGAGGATGTAAAGCGGATCCTCGGCATCCATGACCTCGGTCTCGCATTTCGGGCTGGCGATCGGCAGGGTCATCAGGTCGTGGTACCAAAGGTCCCGCTCCGGTTCCATGCAGACCTCCTGGCCGGTCCGTTTGACGACGATGACGTGTTCCACGCTTGGGGAGCGGGTCAGGGCTTCGTCCAGGATGTCCTTGAGCTTGACGATCTTCCCGTTCAACCAGCCGCCGTCGGCGGTGATGGCGATCTTCGAGTGCGAGTCGAGGATGCGCCCGTGCAGTGCTTCCACCGAGAACCCGCCGTAGACGACCGAATGGATCGCCCCGATCTTGGCGCAGGCCAGCATGGCGATGACGATCTCGGGGATGCGCGGCAGGTAGATGGTCACCCGATCACCTTTTTGGATGCCCATCGCTTTGAGCACGTTGGCGAACTTGCTTACCTCCCGGTTCAAAGCGTGATAGGAAAAGCTGCGCTGGTCGCCCGGTTCGCCCTCCCAAATGAGCGCCAGTTTGTTGCGCCTCCAGGTCCGGACGTGCCGATCCAGGCAGTTCTGGATGATGTTCACCTGGCCGCCGACGAACCACTTGTAAAAAGGTTTTTTACTCTCGTCGAGGATGGTGTCCCAGGGTTTGTACCACTCCAGCTCCCGGGCGCGCTCGGCCCAATAGCCGGCCAGGTCTTTCCCGGCCCGGCCGGCATCGGCTTCCCAATCCTGGACGTAGGTTTGGGCGACCGCATCCGAAGTGGGGTAGAAAACTTCTCCTTCGAGCTTGGATTTCTTGACAGTTGCGGGTGACATGGTAAATCCTCCTGGCGAACGAACGAAAACGAACGGATAATGGATGGAAAGCCATAACATTCTAACTTATTTTACCTAAATTATCCATAATAAGCGGATTAAGAAAGGCGGCTCGATAAAAGGGCCGCCCTTCATTTTGTTCGCCGGAGGATCAATGAGCGGGAAGCGTTACGGTTACCTGGCCAACCTTCGTCACGGTGATTTCCAGGTGCCCGGATCCGCTCCCTTGGGGATTGCCAGAGGAGTCGTGCACGTCAGCCTGGAAATCCAGGACCGCCTTGAGCAGCGCCCCGGTTTGCTGGTCTATCCAGACCTTGCCGGAGACGGCCGTTACCGGAAGCCCGATGCCAGCCACGGCTGGGGCTGTCGCCCCCGAGACGTTCAGCGTATAAACCTCGGCGGTGCGTCCTTCCAGGGTCTCGGTCCCGCTGGCTTTGGCGTCGGTCGCCCCGGTGGCCAGGATCATCACCAGGTCGAGCGGCCACATCTTCCAGGTCAGGGCGGTCATGCTGACGCCAGCCGGCTGGACCTTCCCGTTCACGACGTCGTAATCTTGTTTTCCCATGAGGTAGGCTTCGGCAGTTTGATTCGATCCGCCGGCCTTCTTGGTCTGGTCGATGAAGTGGACATTCTGTCCCTGGACGTCCGCAGTCATCGTCTCCCGATCCTGGGCGATCTTGCCTCCAGACCAGACGGGCGTCAGAAGTTGAGATTCGAGGTGGAAGGATGGCAGGGCAGATGGCTTGGAATCCGTCCCGATCAGCAGGTTCACGGATTTCGTGACGACCACGACCGGGCTTCCCGATACCTGGGTCTGATCGGCGCCGGGCGTGGTGGCCGGGCTGGTCGTCGAGGCAGCACTAGATGCCAACGAGGGCGCCATCACCGTCACATCGCACGAACCTGCCTGTGTGTCCGCTTCCACAGTGAGCATGTCGCCCGAGTCAGAGCGAATGTACGTGGTCGTTGCGGAATCTGAGCCTATGCCCGAATCCGAACTTTTCTGCCAGCCCAGGGCGGTCAGCTTGTCCTGGTAAAAGGAGAATACGGCCTTCGCGCTGGCGCGGGTGGTGAAGGAGAGCAGCCCGGGAAGACGGGTCAGGTCGGTGACATTATCCATGGCTGGCAGGTCAAGCACTGGCTCGCATCCAGCCGGATAGACGACCGCGGCCTGGGCACCCATGTCGCTAAGCTCATATTCCATGTGACGGGTGCCTTGAACGCCGGCGCCAAACATGGAATCCGCCCCGGTGATATCGAGCACATACTTGACCACGTACCCACCGCTCTGGGCCAACCAGGTCTCGCCATTGGCAGTGGCGTCGCTGGGCAGGCCAAGCCCGCTCGCGTCGAAAGTATAGTGTTCGGTCGGAATGCCGTCTACGCTTGGTTCGTCCACGAGCTTGGCGATCCCGACTGCCGGGAGAAGCGAAGCGACCAGGAAATCCGCCGGCGTAGCCGCCTCATCCCAATAGACTCCGCAGGTAGCTTTGGCATCCGCCTGGTAATATTGTGCACTGCCTACTTGGCCAGCCAGGACGAACTGATGCGATCCTCCCGCGTCAGTGGTATCGATCGTCGTAAAATGAGCGGCCGGCGTGAGCCAGATGGTCTGGTCATACGAATCGGTCAGGTCGACCGTCTGCCCCGCCTGGGTGCCTTGGAAGGTCACTTTCAATGTGGCATGGTAGTTCTTCAGACTGGCCAGGCCCACCTGCGGATCCCCGAGCATGGACTTTACCTGGCTGCCTGGTTGGACTTTTCCCGAGAACGGGCAGGCCAGCAAGATCGCAAAGGATAGAGCGAGCGGCAGGATTAAGCGTTTCATTGGCTGCTCCCCGTCTTGTCGACCACCCAGACACTTCCTTGTCCGCCCTCTCCAAATTTAAAGTTTTGGGATTCAACGCCAGCGCCGAAACTCAGCGTGCCGAGATTGACGTCGTTATTGGGGGTCACATTCTGCCCTTTAACTAAAGTGACCTGGAATGTCTTGCCGCTTTTATCGGTACAGTTGACGACCACCGGGGGAAGATTGAAAGGCGCAAAATCAAAACTAATCGAGATTTGGCCATTGTCGTCGGAATCTCCACTGATGGTGAAGGTTGACTTGCCGCTTGTCTTGGCAGATTTATCGCAAATGGTGGAAGGATCGTCGGGGGCGTAGCTCATGCTGAAGGTATAGTCAAACGTACCGCCTCCGGTCACGCTGCCACTGTCAGCAACCTGTACTCCTCCGGTAGCGTTCAGGAACGCATCCGCAGTACCATATTGCGCCTGCTTGAAGATGCTGGCTGCGATCGTGACTTTCTTGTTACAGTCTAGTACACGGACTTTATAATCTTTGGATCCGCTTAAACTTCCACTGCTGGCGGAGATCGTGACAACATCCGTGCCAGCCTTTTTGGCCTCGTAGATGAAATTAAATGTCCCCGAACCCGTGCTGGCGTAAATGCTCAAGCTGGGTGGGTTGATCTCCCCCGTCACGGCGCTGGAGCTGACGATGGCTTTATTCTCGTAGTCGCGCCCGGGTTTGCCGTACGGAAGGGAGGTCAATGTATATGAGAAGACCAAATTCGCCGTAGCGCCGACGCACATTTTGGAGGGGAGCGACGTCACCCTGCTCAAGACCAAGTTGGCTACCACATCCGCCGGCGGTGCGGCGCTGACTTTTTGACCAGAGAATGGCAAAAAGAGCGCCGACGCGAGGGCAACCAGAGCCGCCAGGAACAGGTGAGCAAAGATGCGCGTGCGATTCATGATGATCCACCTCCCCGGGTTAGGAGCGGGGATGTCCCACCCCGACCGCCCGTCTACAAAATGAAAAAATCGGCCGAGAAAAATCTGGTCGAGTATAGACCTATTCGTCTCGAATCTTCAATCCCCTTTCCGTCCTGCCACGGCCCAATCCGCGGCCTGGACCATCAACCGCTGATAGGGTTCCAGCCCCCAGACTTCGGCGGAATGCCCCAGGGCGACGTGGGCCACTCGGCCCCGCCCCTCGCTTTTGCTCCAGGCCAGCGGGTGAACGGTCCCTTCGTGGACGGTCGCCATGTGCACGTCCACGAAGGGTTCGCAACGCTCGATGTACATTTCGTCGAAGACGGTGAAGGCCGAGATTCCCGCCGTGATCGGGTGTGCCCCGTAGACCGGGTAAACCGGGAAGGAGAACATCGGCGGGTGTTTGATGAAAACGCCGCCGATCAATCGGCCGAGGGCGGGGCTGGAATTGCCAAGCGAAGTGGAGGCATGGGCCGCCAGGTACGCCCCACCTGCCCGGACCCAGGCGGTCAAAGCGTCGATCTGGTCGTCCTCCATTTTTTCCGAACCGGTCACGGGTACGCCCTCGGCAGGGAGGGAAAAGCAGGTGTAGGTTATTAACAGATCGCAGGATTCACGCTCCAGACGGGTCAGGCGTTCCAGATCATAGCCGGGTTCCACTTCCCAGCCATGGGACCCCAGGCACGCGCCGAGCGACTGGGCGAAACCGTCGAAGTCGTGCCACGTGCCGCCTAACAGGAGCAGGGCGCGTTTCTTTTCCATGCCCGTCTCCTACCAGCGCAAGGGCTTGCCCTGGTAGTCCAGGTAGATCTCGTCCTGCGGAGTCCAGCGCCTCCCTGCCAGGGCGAAGATGCCCTCCGCAGATTGATCCGGTGAAATAATCGCATTGGATCCGCCCATGTCGGTGCGCATCCAGCCCGGCTGGACAGCCAAAATCTTGAAGCCCTGCGGCCCCAAATAATTCTGGAGAATTTTCGACTGCATGTTCAATGCGGATTTGGACATGCAGTAGGCAAACTCACCGCTGCGCGGGCAGTCGGCGATGCTGCCGGCCTCCGAGGAAATATTGATGATCAATTTTCGTTGGCCTGCCTTCAACAGCGGCAAGAACTGTTGGATCATGCGTAATGGGCCGAAGGTGTTCACTGCCAGAGTGCGTTCCAAGTGCCCGTCGCTGAAATCTAGCTCCTCCAGTTTGGCGATTTCCTTTTCGATATGGACCCCGGCATTGTTGATCAGGATGTCCAGGCCGGGCGTGCTGGCTCGGACCTGCTGGGCCGCCTGGACGATCGAATCCATATCAGTCACGTCCAACTGCAGCCCGGTCAGGGCAGTAGGGAATTCCTTCGCCAATTTGGCCAGGCGATCCGGACCCTTGAGCGCGCCGGCGAAGACCCGCGCCCCTCCCCGCAGGAACCGCTCGACCAGGGAAAATCCCAAGCCTTTATCTGTACCGGTGATCAAAACTGTATCCATCATCTTTTCCTCCGGCCTCTCCGGCTACTTCGCCAGCAACTCTGCCAGCACCTTGCCGGAGCTTTCTTCGATGTCCTTGTGGAGCGACCCGCCATGGGCGTCCATGGTTACCACGACCGGGAATTCCCTGACCTCGATCACCCACATGGCTTCGGGAACGCCAAAATCGAGCTTGTAGACGCCCAGCACTTTCGTCACCGAGCGGGCGATCAGGGTCGCCGCGCCCCCGATAGCGTGAAAATAGACGGCCGGCGCTTCCTGGCAGCCCTGCAAGGTCTTGGGACCCATGCCGCCTTTGCCGATCACGCCCTTCAGGTTGAAATGTTTCATGACTTCGGCCTGGTAGGGCTCCTCCCGGATGGATGTGGTCGGTCCGGCGGCGACGAACTTATACTCCTTGGCCTCCAGGCCGGAGACGACCGGCCCGCAGTGGTAGATCAGGCCGCCGTCCAGGATCGGCTTCAGGGCCTCGTAGACTTGCAGGTCATCGCCTTGGGGTTGGCGGGTTTTCCTGATGAAGGTCTCGATCATCCATTTGTGGACCACATCCCGGCCGGTGATCATGGTCCCGGTCAACGCCACCGGGTCGCCGACCTTCAGGCTGTGGATAGTTTCGTCGGAGATGGGAATTTTCACTTGTTGCATGGCGGCCTCCGCTAATCGTACGTGACCTGATCGTTCTGGACCGTCAGCTTGCGTCGCCGATAGGCCCAGCACATATACGAGACCGAGACGAAATACGAGGCCGGCAGGCGCGAGAGGCCGCGGATGCGGGTGTCCAGGACGGTCGTCCTGCCCCCGAAGCCCATCGGCCCGATCCCAAGCGTATTTGCCTCTTCAGTAAGTTGTTTCTCCAGCGCGGCCAGCTTGAGGTCGGGGCTGGATTCACCCATTACTTTGAACAGGACTTCCTTGGAGGCGAAGTAAGACGAGCCGCGGTCCCCGCCGATGGCCACGCCCAGAATCCCCGGGGCGCAGCCCTGCCCCTGGGCCCGCTGGACTGCGTCCAGGACGGCCTTGCGGACCCCGGCCAGGTCGCGGCCCGCGCCCAGGCGCGAATCGGGCAGCGAGTACTGCGCCCCGACATTCTCGCAGCCGCCGCCTTTCAGGATCACCTCGATGGTCAGGGTATCGCCTTCGACTTCCTCGAAATGGATGTAAGGGAAATCGTCCCCGCCCAGGTTATTCCCTGAGTTCTTGTCGTAGACGGCGTCCACGGCGTTCGGGCGCATGTAGGATTTTTTGGTCGCCTCGGCCAGCGCCGAGCGGATTTGCTCCTTGAGCTTCCGGGTGGACCAGCCGGCTGGATATTTCACATAGAAGATGGGAGTTCCGGTGTCCTGGCAGATTGGGGTGGAGTTCTGCCTGGAGAGCTCGACGTTTTTCAAGATCGTCTCCAGGGCGCCGCGGGCAGCCGAGCCGGGAGCTTCCCGTCCGACGGCCTCCCGCAGGCGGTTTTCTACATCCGCCGGAAGGTCCGTGGAAGTGCGCCGGATCAGTTCGAGGATTTCATTGGTCAGATCGCGCATACTGCCTCCATGCTGGAATTAATCTTACTCAGTTTAAGGAGGATTTCGAGTAACAAAGCGCAGTGATATGGACGGCAGAATATCCTGTGTTCACAGGATTGAGAGATTCAAAATACCACTTTCGGGATAACAAAACCCCGGCTTTGGGAAACCGGGGTTCATTAGAGGATCAGGCGATGACCGGGGAGGGTCGCTTTTTGGAGCGTTCCAGGCTCCACCCCACGACAACGATGGCCAGCGGGAGCAGGAGCAATTGGAAGTATTCGGGGAGGGCGTATACCGAAGGCCGGTACATGTAGACCCCGGCCTGCAGCCCGGCGGACAGGGCGTAGCCGGCCAGGGCGGCCCAGCGCAGCGGACGCTTGTAGGCGATGAAAAGCATCCCCCACATGACGAACCCCAGGAGGGTGAACAGGATGGGCAGATCCATCCAGACCATCATGGCCGGGAATGACCTGAATTTGACCCCCTCGATCATCTTGTCCCAGCCGGCTTGGTGGAGGAGCAGCGGAACGGCGTAACTGCCGGCCAGGGCGATGAGCTCCAGGAGCGCATAGGAAACGATCAGCCAGTCCCGGCGATTGCGCCAGATGATCCAGCCCAGCAGGTAGATCGCCCCGGCGAACATGATCAGCCAGAAAATCCCCTCCCCGGCCGGCAGGCCCCGAAACCATCTGACCTGCAGGGCATCCGGCGAGGTGAACACCATGGTATAGCGCAAATCTGCCGGATCCAGGATGACTTTTGGCACCAGGAACTGGCCGAGGGAGGCAAGGAGCGAAATCACCCAGGTGGCAAATATTTCGATCCAGGTCAGGACCAGCAGGTTCGAATGCCGCCGCAGGCCGATCAAAACCAGGCAGAGGCAGGCCAACCCAAATCCGATCCGGAAGGCCTGGGAACCCGCCGGGTCGGCCAAATGGAGAGAGTAGACAACGGCCATATCAAGCAGGATCGGCCCGATGACCAGGAGATAGTCGATCCAGCCGTCCGGGTGATGGACTTTCTTGAGGCCCTGTCCCAACTGCTCCGGGGAGCCCATTTCGGCGAGCGTCTTCTGCCTGCGCTCCTCCGGCTCCCGGCCCATGTGAGGGTCCTCCTCGCCGCTTTCGAAGTGGCTGGCGATCTCCTCGAGCAGCTCCGCCCGCTCTCGGGGCGGAAAGGCATTCAACTGGTCCTTGAGTGAGCGCAGGTATTCGTCAGGCGTCATAGGCTGTCCTCCTTGACCTTTCCGGCCGGCTGGAGCGTCTTGAACAGGTTGGTCATGAAGGTCTGCCAATCCGCCCGGGTGCCAGCCAGGGCTTTCTTTCCCTGGTTGGTGATGCTGTAATATTTGCGGCGGCGCTTTCCGGGACTCTCTTCCCATTCGCTTTCCAGCAGGCCGTCCTTTTCGAGCTGATGCAGGGCGGGATAGAGCAAGGCGGCGGTCATGGTGAAGTAACCCTCGCTGCGCTGCTCCAGCTCGCGCATGATCTGGTAGCCGTACATTTTTTCGTCGGCCAGGACGCTCAGGATCAAAAGAGGGGTGCTGCCTTTGCGCAGCTGTTGGAGTTGGCTCATCGGATGTCTCCTCGTTGGAATGATTATATGTAATATTATTATATATAATATTCTTATACTTGTCAAGCAAAATGAAAGGCGGGTGGATATTCCACCCGCCCTATCGGCCGATAAAGGGTTACTTCGGTTTTCCGGCCCCGATGGCTTCCTTGACCTCGCCGATGGCCTTGGTGATCTGGATGTCGCGCGGGCAGGCCATGGTGCAGTTGAAAACCGTATGGCAGCGGTAGACCCCGAAGACGTCGCTCAGGATCTTCAGGCGCTCGTCGGCGGCCTTGTCACGGCTGTCGAAAATGAAGCGGTGGGCGGCGACGATCGCGGCCGGGCCGACGTACTCCTCGCTGCCCCAGAAGGACGGGCAGGAGGTGGTGCAGCAGGCGCACAGGATGCACTTGGTCGTGTCGTCGAAACGGGCGCGCTGCTCGGGGGTCTGGGGGCGCTCCTTCTCGGGCTCCGGGCTGTCGTTGATGAGCCAGGGCAGGACGGAGCGGTAATGCTCGAAGAACGGCTCCATGTCCACGATCAGGTCCTTCATGACCCGCAGGCCCAGGATCGGCTCGACGGTGATCTTTGCCCCGGTGTCGCGCACCAGGGTCTTGCAGGCCAGGCGGTTCATCCCGTTGATGCGCATGGCATCCGAGCCGCACACGCCGTGGCCGCACGAGCGGCGGAAGGAGAGGGTCCCATCCTGGTAGCCCTTGACCTTCTCGAGCAGGTCCAGGACGCGGTCGGTCTCTTCGCCTTCCAGTTGATAGGTTTTGTAGGAAGGTTTCTTGTCTTTTTCGGGGTTATAGCGGAAGATTTTAATGGTGACTTGCATGACTGCCGCCTCCTAATACACCCGTTCTTTTGGTTGATATTTGGTGATGACGACCGGCTTGTATTTCAGCTCGATCTTGCCGTCCGGTTTCACGATCGACAGGGTGTGCTTGAGCCAGTTCTTGTCGTCCCGATTGGGGAAATCTTCCCGGGAGTGGCCGCCACGGCTTTCGGTCCGGGCGATGGCGGAGACCGTGGTGATCTCGGCCAGGTCGAGCAGGTTGCCAAGCTCCCAGGCGTTCATCAGTTCCATGTTGAAGATCTTGCCGCTATCGGTCACGCGGACGTGTTTGAAGCGCTCCTGCAGCTGGTGGACAACGGTCAGGGCGTTTTCCATGCCCTTGGCGTTGCGGAAGATGCCCATGTCATCGAACATGATCTTCTTCATCTCGCGGGCGATGTCGAAGCCGTTTTCCTTCCCGCTGGCCGTGCGCAGGTGCTCGAAGGTGCCCCGAGCGAACTCGGTCGGGTCGGCCGGCAGGGATTTGAATTCGGCGCCCTTGGCGTATTCGGCGGCCCGCAGGCCGGCGTGTTTGCCGAAGACCACCAGGTCGAGCAGGGAGTTCGTCCCCAAGCGGTTGGCGCCATGGATCGAGACGCAGGCGCACTCGCCGGCCGCGTACAGCCCAGGGACGACCGTGTTCTTGTCGTCGACGACGACTTCGCCGAATTTGTTGGTGGGAATGCCGCCCATGGCATAGTGGGCGGTCGGCTGGATCGGCATCAACTGGGTCACCGGATCCACACCGAGGTAGACCCGGCAGAAATCGACGATGTCGGGCAACTTGGCCAGGATCTGCTCGCCGGTGACGGTGTAGGGCGAGCCGTCCAGATTCTTGCGCCCGTCCAGGGCGGCGTACTTGTTGACGCTTTCCGGGCGAACGTCCAGGTAGACGTAGTTCTGGCCATTGGCGCCCCGGCCCTCACGGATCTCGGTATAGATGGCCCGGCTGACGACGTCCCGGGAGGCCAGGTCCTTGACGGTGTGGGCATACTTCTCCATGAATCTCTCGCCCTTGCCGTTGATCAGCACACCGCCCTCGCCGCGCACGCCCTCGGTGATCAGGATGCCGAGCTTGTAGATGCCGGTGGGGTGGAACTGGAAGAATTCCATGTCTTCGAGAGGCAGGCCGCGCCGCATGATCATGGCAGGACCGTCGCCGGTGAAAGCGTAAGCGTTGGATGTGATCTCCCAGATGCGTCCGTGCCCGCCGGTGGCGAAGATGACCGCCTTGGCGTGGAAGACATGCATCTCGCCGGTGGCGAGCTCGATCGCCACCACCCCTGCAGCCGCCCCGTCCACGATCAGCAAATCCACGACCTGGAACTCGTCGAAGAAGGTGACATTGTTCTTCATGCACTGCTGGTAGAGGGTCTGCAGGATCATGTGCCCGGTGCGGTCGGCGGCGTGACAGGCGCGCCGGACCGGTTTACCGGTCACGTTGTTGGTGTGCCCGCCGAACTGGCGTTGGGCGATCTTGCCGTCCGGGGTGCGGTCGAAGGGCAGACCCATGTGTTCCAGCTCGTAGACGGCCGGGATGGCTTCGTTGCACATGAACTCGATGGCGTCCTGGTCGCCCAGGTAGTCGGAGCCCTTGACCGTGTCATAGGTATGCCATTCAGGGTGGTCTTCCTCCTGGCTGCCGAGGGCCGCGCCGATCCCGCCCTGGGCGGTGCCGGTGTGCGAGCGGGTGGGATAGAGCTTGGTGATGACAGCCGTCTTGGCGGTCTTGGATGCATACAGCCCGGCCATCAGGCCGGCCCCGCCTGCCCCGACGACGATGACTTCGAACTCGTGAGTATTCATTCTGCTGTCCTATGAATGCAGGATCACGTAGATGGCAATGGCGTTCATCACCACCAGGACGCCGATCACCAGGTAGCGTAGGATCTTCCGAACGATTGGATTTTCGAGGTAATCCTCCACGACGTTGAGCAGCCCGTGCAGACCGTGGGCGCTGGCGACGAAGACGAACAGGATTCCCATCCCCTGCCAGAAGGTGCTCTTCCAGGCGTTTACATCAGCCACGTTGGTATTCTGGACGTGGGTAACCTCCGGCATGAAAGCCCAGCGCATCAGGTCGGCCAGGTTCATGCTCTGGCGGGCGCCCATGATCAAGGCGCCGACGATGCCGATGAAGGCCAGCAGGTACATGGCCAGGGCTGACAGGCGGGTGAAAAGCCACATCACGTAATCGAAATTAAAGCCGCGTTTGGGTGCAATCCGGATGCGCATCATTGCCTAACCTCCCAAACCCAGGCCGGTTCGAACGATGACGAACAGGGCCATCCCATAGACCGGCAGGAAGATGCACCATTCCAGCCAGATCGCCTCGCGCTGGTATTCCATCAACTTCGGCCAGAGGTCCAGGATAGTGATGCGCAGGCCGTTGATAACGTGGAAGAGGACGAAGAAGAAGATGATGGTCTGGAAAACCCAGGTCTCATAAAAACTGTGGTTGATGAAGGTGCCGATATTCATCCCCCAGGATTGGTTCATCAGATACGACGCCAGGATGTGCAACGAAATGAACAGTACCATGCCCACCCCGCTGATCCGGTGCAAGATGAACGTAAGCATCGGACCCTTGCCCTGATATCGCAGGGCATCCCTCAGGCTGACTTTCCTCGACAGGCCCATCAACGCCTCCTTAGATCATGATTTGGGGACATGGTGTATTATCCCATCCTCGTTTCTATGAGGAAAAGTGACAATACTCATGGATTATTGGTTTCAGACATCCTTTAGGAGAAGGCCGAATCATCCTTATAATGAGTAAAGATTCTTATGCCGCTGGGAATTTCCAGGCGGCGGAGCAGACTGCCCGGAACTTGATTATAATTCAGATAATATCGCTCTGGAATATTTTAATCCCAGATTATCGACCAGGAGGTTCGCATGGCAGGTTCGGATCACATCAGCCGACGGGATTTCGTCAAACTGACCACTGCAGCCGTGGGTACACTCATTGCCGCGGCAGTGGGCCTGCCGGCCATTGGCTACCTGATCGACCCGGCGCTCAAGTCGAGCAAGGCGGACGCCTGGATTCCGCTCGGGAAGGTCGCGGCTTTCCCGGTGGGCAAGCCGACGTTGGTCTCGTTCACCCAGAGCCAGGTCAACGGGTGGGAAAAGACGGTCACCAGCCATGGCGTTTTCGTGCTGCGAAAATCCGATACCGAGACGGTCGTCATCTCCAATAAATGCACCCACCTGGGTTGTCAGGTCAACTGGAAGACGGACAAGCAGGAATTCATCTGCCCCTGCCACGACGCCCAGTTCGACATCAACGGGAGGGTCGTCGGCGGCCCGCCGCCTCGTCCGCTGGACAGCTATTCGGGGGATCAGCTCAAGGTCGAAAACGGCACATTGTTCCTTCACTTCATGGAAGGCTAGCTTATGTGGAAAAAACTGTTTGCCTGGCTGGACGAACGCCTGGGACTAAACGACCTGTATAAGGCCACCCTCGATCGCCCGGAACCGAAGGGCACCTGGTGGAATACCCTGGGAAGCGCCAGCCTGTTCCTGTTCATCATGCAGGGCGTGACCGGCATCTTCCTGGCTGCCTACTATACCCCTTCGCCCGACCACGCCTACGACAGCATCCAGTACATCATGACCGGCGTGGCGTTCGGCTGGTTGATCCGCGGCATCCATCACTGGGGCGCAACCTTGATGGTGCTGGTGGTTTTCATCCATATGATCCGGGTCTTCGTGACCGCCTCCTACAAGTACCCGCGTGAGCTGACCTGGTTGATCGGCGTCGGCCTGCTGGTCCTGACCCTGGGAATGGGCTTCACCGGCTACCTCCTGCCGATGGACCAGAAAGCCTACTGGGCCACGACGGTCGGCACTTCCATCGCCGGGTCGGTCCCCTTTATCGGACCTTTCATCCTCAAGGCGCTGCGGGGCGGGACCGATATTAGCGCCCTGACCCTCAACCGGTTCTTCGCCGCCCACATCTGGATGCTCCCGGCGGCCCTGGCTGCGTTGATCGGCACGCACCTCTACCTGATCATCCGGCATGGCGAGTCTGCCTACCCGGACAAGGATGACTAAAGGAGACGGCGATGAAAGACGAACAGAAAAAGTCAATCCTTGACAAGTACAAGATCGCCCTGCAGAAAGGCGAGCGTTTCTGGCCCGACAGCATTTATAAAGACCTGTTGGTCTCCCTGGGAATTTTCATCCTCCTGGTCCTCCTGGCCACCTTCATCGGCGTGCCAGGCGAGCCGAAAGCCAATCCGGCGGACACCTCCTACGTCCCCAAGCCGGAGTGGTATTTCCTCTTCCTGTTCAAGTTCCTGGCCCTGTACGGCCAGATCCCGGTGTTGGGCAAGATCGAATGGATCGCCACCACGGTGGTCCCCGGCCTGGCGATCCTGGTCCTGTTCGTCCTGCCGCTGATCGACAGGAATCCCTACCGCCACTATTCCCGGCGGGTCACGGGAATCACGGTGATGGGCGTCTTCGTGGTCAGCGTGGTCACCCTGACGATGATGGCGGATATTCCCACCACGGTCCTGCCGGGGCTGCAATTCCTGGCCGGGCTGATCATCCCCGGTGTGGCCTTCGTGGCTCTCTTCGGGCTTTCCCTGGCTGCAAGGAAAGCGGCAAGGCTGATTGGCCATACCCAGCTCTGGACGGCCCTGGGCGCATCAGCGGCAATGCTGGTCCTGGCGATTATCGTGCTGGTCCTGGCCCCTCCGGCCGCGGCCGGCCCGAACGTCCAGGTAGCCGCCACCATCCCGGAGAAGATCGCCGCTGGGCAGGACCTGTACTCGCTCAACTGCGCTGAGTGCCACGGCCCGGACGGGGAAGGCGGGATCATCAAGGGTGTGGCCGGACTGGAAGGATTCAATATGAAGGCCATCCACAGCCAGGACGAGATGTATACCCGTGACGATGCAACCCTGGCAAGCATCATCTCGTACGGCCAGCCGAACATGGGCATGCAGCCCTTCGGCTCCGCCTACGGCGGTATCCTCTCCCCGACCGATATCGATAATATCGTGACCTTCATGCGCTATACATGGGACGATCGCTCCCAACTCCCGGCCGGAGCAGTCGTAGCCGGCGGCATCCCGACCCTGAATCCCGGGGAAGTGCCATCTTACGATGTACACATCGGGCCGCTGGTCAAGCGTTACTGCCTGTCCTGCCACCAGCCGGGCCGGCTGAACAACAACTACCTGATGACGAGCTATGACGGGATGTTGGCCACCGGCGACAATGCCCCCGTGATGACCGCCGGCGACGCGAACAGCCTGTTGCTCCAGCTGATCGCCGGCCATACCGGGACCGACCCCAAGACCGGCCAGGCTATCCAGCAGATGCCGCCGACCAAGCTGCTCGACCCGCAGTATATCGACATGCTGACCCGCTGGGTGATGGCAGGAATGCCGAAAACGGCGCAGGACGCCGCCAACGTAAAGCACTAGGAAGACAATGACGGCCTGTCCGGATGGACAGGCCGTTTGATTCGCGCACATGGCCATCGTGAAAGGGAAGACGGTATTGTTGCATCTGAGAAAGCTGTTCGCGCCGCCAGAATGCCCGGATGAAGAGGAAAAGACACGCGTTGCCCGGGCGCTCAAAACGCTCTTGTTGAGCGCGATGGTGATCCTGTTTGCTTACAGTTTTGTCGCAATCCCCTTCCTTCTTGTCGAAAGACTATATAACGCCCTGACGATGCCGGCGCTACTTGGGCTGATAGCGCCCTCGTGGATGAGATCGCTTTGGCCAGGCGCAACTTGCCCAGCTTCCCAGCCAGGTAGACGATAGCGGTGATCTCATCCGATGAAATGCAATTTTGTCGGGAAAGGCTGGTTTTGACCGTATCGGTCGATTCGAATGGATTTGTCATGGAATACCTTTAATTGGCACCTATAATAGAAAATAGTATGCCCACTCTGGTAGGGTCTATGCTAAGGCAAAATGAGAAAGGCGGGACTTTTTGGCCAGAGTGACTGCAGTCAGGGTCTTCCTGCCAGCTGGAACCCGCCCGTGCCTTGCTAGGGTATAATTTTTTCATTGGGATGCCGTGTATCCCAACGCACGCTGCCGGGTCCCGCGCAATCGAGGTGGCAGCCTGCCTTTCGAAGGATGGCGCATGAAATCCCAGAAAAACAATGTGTATCTTCTCCGTCGATTTTGGCTGCGTGTGGCCATTGTGGCAGGGACGGTATTGCTGGCGATTGGATTATTCTTCCCTCTCTATAAATTGGATGGACCAGTTGCGGCCGTCCCGGTGACGGTCCCGGTGCTCCTCACCGGCTGGTATTTTGGGGTATATGCCGGTTCGGTCGCCGGTTTTGCCGCCGTGACGTTGGTGGCGTTCCTGCTTGCCTTGTTCAGCCATCAACCCTGGTTGAGCATGGTCGTGAATAATTGGCCGGGCAGCTTGCTCTTCGTCGCCATCGGTTACTTGGCCGGTCGTGTACAAATCATCTGGACCCGGCAGGAGAACTTGCTGGCTGAACTGCGCTCCCGGGAGCGGCACCTTACCCTGGTCAATATTGCAATACGGGACATCCTCAAGCCCCAAAGCGATGAGGACCGATATTATTTCCTGATCACCCATCTGGCCAATCTCTATACCGCCGATCATGCCTATTTTGTGCAGTGGGATGGAGCCCAGCAAAAAGCCGCCCCGATTACCACCACCCTGCAAACTCGAGCGTCGTTTTCCAAGGCCAGCCTGACGGCGCATGCGACGGAGCTGATCGCATCGATATTGGAGGGCGGCTCGGCAGTGCTCACCGCGGATCTGGCCCCGGCCACTTTTTTGGCCAATCCCGAAATGTTTTGGGAAAATATACCCAACCCACCGGTGGCCCTGTGCATCCCATTGGTTGCAAAAAATAATAAACTGGGTCTTGTCATCCTGGCCTTTAATCATGTGCTGGATATTCACGAGGAAGATATCAGATATGCCGGTCTAGCCGGCAGCCAGCTTGCCCTGGCTTTGTATACTGTCCAGCAGGAATTCAAGATCGAGAAACAGCTCAAGGAAGCCCGGACGCTTGCCAAAGTCGGACAGGCTTTGAGCGAAACCGAACAAGTGGGTATCGAAACCGTCTTGCAATTGATCGTGGATTCTGCCCGGGAATTAATCCCTACTGCCAAGGAAGTGGTCCTGCACCTCATCGATAACGACCGCCAGATTCTGGTGCCACGCGCCGTCTCGGGGATCGAAAAGAGATCCACGACACGATTGAATATGCGGTTGGGCGAAGGAATCGCCGGCCAGGCGATCGTAGAGAAGCGGGTGGTCGCCGTTTCCGATACGCAGGGAGATGCGCGCTTCCTGGACAAGTCGATGACCACAAAGTTCCGTTCGCTCATCGTAGCTCCGATCCAGAGCAACGAGCGCTGCTGGGGTACGATCAGCGTGCAAAGCCCGCTGCCGCTCGCCTTCAGCGCGGATGAAATCCATTTGCTCGGTGCGCTGGGCGCGCAGGCGGCCATTGCCATCGAGAACTCGAATCTGCTGGAGACCACCCGGCAGGACCTGAAGCAGATCGATGCGCTCTATCACTTAAGCCAGGGGCTGGTCGCCTCGCTCGATACGGACCGGCTGATGAAGGACGTGGTGAATTTCCTGCACGACAGTTTTGGTTATTATCACGTTCAAATCTTCACCCTGAATCCTAAGAATGGAAATATGGTCATCCGCCATGGCAGCGGAGAAATCGGTGCCCAACTGCGCAAGCAGCGCTATCATTTGCCGGCCGGTGCCGGGATCATCGGCCACGTGGTGGAAACCGGGCAAGCCTTTGTCACCAATAATGTCGACGATGTGGTTTTCTTCATCCGCGGTCCTTACCTGCCCGATACCCAATCGGAAATGACCGTGCCGATCAAGGTTGAAGATCGGATCCTGGGTGTCCTGGATATCCAGCAAACCCCGCCCGGGTGCCTGACCGAGCGTGACCTGCAGTTAATGACCGCTGTAGCCGATCAAATGGCGGTTGCCCTGCAAAAAGCCAACCTGTACTCCGACCTGCAGGCCGCCTTGAAAAAAGAAAAGTCCACCCGCGACCAGTTGATTCAGGCCGAACGGCTGGCGATCGTCGGGCGATTGCTTGCCTCCGTCTCCCACGAACTGAACAATCCCCTGCAGGCGATCCAGAATGCCCTTTTCCTGCTCAAGGATGAGGAAAAACTGTCCGAGCAGGGCAGCCAGGATTTGGGCATCATCCTGTCTGAAACCGAGCGCATGAGCGCGATGATCGAAAGGCTGCGCGCAGCCTACCGGCCCACGCGCATCCAGGACTTGCAGAATATCTACCTGAATGACATGATCGACGATGTCCATGCGTTGACCGCCACGCAAATGCGGCACAACAATATCCAGTTCGAATTCCTGCCCGGCGCGACCCTGCCGGTGCTTTTCGGCATCCCCGACCAGATCCGCCAGGTCATCTTGAATTTGTTCGTCAATGCGATCGAAGCCATGCCGGACGGCGGCAGCCTGACGGTTCTCACCAAGGAAGAGCCCGAGGAAAGCCGCATTTTGTTTTCGATTGTAGACAGCGGACCCGGCATTGACCGGGAAATCCTGCCGCATATCTTCGAGCCATTCGTGACCAGCAAGACGACCGGGACCGGGTTGGGCCTTTCCATCGTCTACGATATCATCCGCCAACACAAGGGCATCATTGAAGCGGTAAACAATCCCGACGGCGGAGCCACGTTCAACTTTTGGCTGCCGGTGATGAAAGAGGAGTGACGGATGCTCTCCGGAAAAGTCCTGATCATCGACGACGAGGCGTCGTTGCGCCATACACTGGCGCGCATCCTGCAGAATGCCGGTTCCGAAGTGACCACCGCCGCGAGCGGGAAGGAAGCCCTCGCGCTGATCGCCAAACAGGAATTCGACTTGGTCTACCTGGATGTGCGCATGCCGGATATGAACGGTGTGGCGGTGTTGAAAACCATCCACGCCGGCAACCCCGACCTATCGGTTGTCCTGTTCACCGCCCAGCCGGACGTGCATTCGGCTGTCGAGGCGCTGCGTTTGGGCGCCAAGGATTACCTGGTAAAACCGATCCAGCCCGATACTCTGCTCGAGCGAACGAATGCACTGCTTTTTGCCCAGGCGAAGGAACGCCGCAAGCGCCGCCTCCAGCAGCAAATCGAAGACCTGCAAACGAAACTGGACAACATTGAAGCTGAAGAACCCACTGCTGAATTGAGCATTCCTCTTTCGAGATCAGACGAAAGATATCTGCGCCTGGGTCCGTTCCGCCTCGATTTACATGCCCGGCGGGTGACGATCGGCGAGACCACCACCAACCTGCCGCCGACTTCGTTCGATTACCTGCTCGTGTTGGCGCGGCATACCCCGGATGTGGTCGATTACCAAACCCTGGTGGCGGAGGCCCAGGGCTACCAGGCCGACCCGCGCGAGGCGCAAGAGCTGGCCAAGTGGCACGTTCACCATATCCGCCAGGCGCTCGAATCCGATCCTCATTCGCCTCAATATCTGATCAACGTGCGCGGCAAGGGATATCGCTTCGTCGCGGACTAGGTCGCAGCACAGATTTCAACAGTCACCATCCGTCTCCTGGGAAG
The DNA here is from genome assembly GCA_035506155.1 of Anaerolineales bacterium. Lineage (GTDB taxonomy): Bacteria > Chloroflexota > Anaerolineae > Anaerolineales > Villigracilaceae > UBA877. Next base: position 45,922 of record DATJPX010000160.1, on the reverse strand, counting down.
GGGGCGGATTTTTGTATTTGCCAACTTTTGCCAACTTTTTCCTCCGCATGACCATCGGGGCTGGACGGGATTAGCGGGAAAATAGAACCGATGAACAAAGACGCAACCATATCCCCTCTTGCTGCCAAGGCGCGCATCCTGGTGGTCGATGATCATCCCGGCATGGCGGCCACGCTGGCACGCAACCTGTCCCAACTGGGACCGGACGTTGAAGTCATTCCTGCCATCTGCGGTGAAGAGGCATTGTCCCGCGTGGAAGGAAATGCGGTCGACCTGGTCATTACCGACATGATGATGCCGGATATGAACGGCCTGGAACTGATCGAGAACCTGCGTTCCCATCCGGGTGGTCGTCCGGCGTATTCGATCCTGATCACGGCATATGACGTTCCCGGCCTGAAGGAAAGCGCCCGCCGTTTGAAAGTCAATGAGACCATTATCAAGCCATTCCGGCCGGAATATATCCGCGAGGTCGTTCGCAAGGCGCTCGGAACGATCCGGGCCGCCAAGCAGCCTGAGCCTTCCGGGAAAGCTCAACAACCGTTCAAGCTGCTGATCGCCGACGACGTGGCGGACAATGTCCTGTTGCTCTCGCGCAACATGCAGGCCGAGGGATACACGATCGTCACCTCCTCGGACGGGAACGAAACGCTCGAAGTGACGCGGGCCGAGATGCCCGACCTGATCCTGCTGGACGTCAATATGCCCGGCAAGGACGGCTTCGAGGTGCTGAAAGAGATCCGCTCGGATCCGGCCATCGAGCACATCCCGGTAATCTTCATCACCGCCGCCCGGCACAATCCCGCCGACATCCAGTCCGGGTTGAACCTGGGGGCGGACGATTACATCACCAAACCCTTCGATCGGCGCGAACTGCTTGCCCGCGTCCGCACGAAATTGCGCGCCAAGGAAACCGAAGACGCCATTCGCCGCCGCAGCCGTGAGTTCAACGTCCTGCCCGAGGTCGGTCGTGACTTTAGCGGCCGGCTGGATCTGGACGAGTTGGCGGATGTGATCCTGCGTCGTTCGGTGGAAACCTTGGGGGCAATGCTCGGAGGCATCGTGGTGACGAACGCCTCTGCGTCATTGATCAAAGAATATGAACTCCCCGGTCCAACCGATAAGCCCAAAGAAATCCACCTCCCGCCCCTGGAAAGTATCTTCGGCCAGCTCAAGGACTCCCCGCAGGGCTTGGTCGTCGAGGATGTCCGGTCCGACCCACACTGGCCGGCCGGAGCAGACGACTCGGTCCGTTCGCTGCTGATCGTTCCATTGGCGGGGCGCCTCAGCCATCTGGGTTGGTTGGTGTTGATCCATGAAAAGCCGGGCTATTTCACCCCGGATCATATGTTGCTGCTGCGGGCAATCGCCAGTCAGGCATCCATTGCCCTGGAATATGTTCTTTCGTGTGCGCAACCGGCAAAGATGGATCGATAAAACGACCATCCGGCCATATCTGTGAATTTACCTGGCGAATCAATCGTTCAACGTAAGAAATGGAAAGGAAGGAGTAGAGCATGTTCAATAAGGGATTAGTTCAAAAGGGGTTGATGGTCCTCGTTCTGATCGTCCTGGTCGTCCTGCCCTTGGGCGGGTGCGGTACCCAGCCGACGAAGGTCTACCATGTGGGTATCCTGTCGGGTTTGGATGCTTTCAGCGGTATCGTCGACGGTTTTAAAGCCAAGATGACCAGCCTGGGCTATGTTGAAGGCAAGAATATCACTTACGATGTGCAGTCGACCAACGTCGATACCGCAGCCTATAAAGCAGCCATCGGAAAGTTCGTGAGCGAAAAAGTGGACCTCATCCTGGCCTTCCCGACGGAAGCCGCCATGGAAGCCAAAGCCGACACCAAAGGCACGAACATCCCGGTGGTCTTTGCCCTGGCATTCACGGATGTCCCCGGCGTTAACTTGATCGACAGTGTCCAGAAGCCGGGTGGGAATATCACCGGTGTACGCTGGGGCAGCGCCGACACGGCTAGCAAGCGCCTGCAGGTCCTGCTTCAGATGGCTCCCAACGCGAAACGCGTCTTCGCACCCTATCTCAAGGGATATCCGAACGTGCCCGGCCAGCTGGACGCCATCCGCCCGCAGGCCCAGGCGGCGGGAGTGCAGTTGATCGAATTCCCTGCAACCGCTCCCCAGGATCTCCAGAATGAGCTCGATCAATTGACCACCTCGGATGGTGTCGGCTTCGATGCCGTCCTGATGCTGGTGGAACCGTTGGGCATTACGCCCGATTTTTACTCGCTCCTGGGCAATTTCTGTTATGCCCACCGGATTCCGATTGGCGGCGCCATTATGGAGCCGGATGGACATGCCTCCCTCTTCGGCTTGCTGCCGAAGCCCGAGATCGTGGGCGCGGATGCGGCTACCCAGGCTGACAAGATCTTCAAGGGAACGCCAGTTGGCTCCGTCCCGGTCCTGACCTCCGAAAGTTATTTCCAGATCAACCTGAAGGCTGCCCAAGCCCTGGGCGTTACGGTGCCTGAAGGCTTGATCAAGCAAGCGGATAATGTGCTCCACTAGCTGGAGTGTAGAAACCACTCGGCATGGATTAATCAGCGTTGTTACCCAACGAGTAGAAAAGTGAGATGATATGAAAACTCCAGCAAAACGGCCACGAATGCCACGTACCCTTGCACAAACACTTGCCCAGATGCTCATCCTTGTGGCTTCTGTCGCCTTGTTGATCACCGGGAACATATTCCTCATCGAGGGAGTGCGCACTCAGCAGGCTGCCTTGACTTCGCAGCAGGATGCCACGGCTCGCGAGGCCGGCACCTCGGTCAGCAACTTCATCCTAGAACGGGTCGCCCGCATGCAGACTGCCGTGTCTATGACCAACCCGATCGCTGCCGATCCGGATACCCAGAGGACCTTCGTGGAGAGTTTGCTGGGGGTCGATACAGCCTTCCGGCAATTTGCCTTGTTGGATAGCCGTGGACAGGTCGTATCCCAGGTTTCGCGCTTTTCTTCGAGCCTGTCGGCGCAATTCCAAGCACAACTGAAGGGCGACGCACTGACCCAGACAGCCAAGGGCCAGGAATATTTTGGCGCCCTCTACACCGATGATACGACCAGCGAACCTTTGATCAGTGTCGCCATTCCGGTAAAGGACGATTTAGGTGATGTTCAAGGGACTCTGGTGGCTGAGATCAACCTGAAGTTCATGCGGGATTTGGTCGATCAATTCAAGGTGGGCAAAGCCGGCTACATTTACGTGGTCGATAGTAAAGGGAACTTACTCGCCTACCGGGATACCGGCTTGGTTTTACAGGGCAAGAATCTCAAGAACATCGGGGAAGTGGGCGAATTCGTTGCGAATCCAACCGCGGCCGCCGATATCACGCCCGGGGTATCCACTTATACCGGCTTGACCGGAATCAGAGTTGTAGGAACGTACGTTCCCTTGGCCACGCCGAACTGGGCCGTGGTCGTCGAAACTCCGTGGGCGGAAGCCTACCAGTCGATCATCACCCTGATCGGTTTTGGTATCATCGCGTTCATCGTTCTGCTGATCGCGGCCGGTTTGATCTCCATCCCCTTGTCCCGCAGATTGTCAGCCCCTCTGGTGTCGCTGTCCAAGGCCGCGACCGAGATCGCCGGAGGCAACCTGACAGCCAAAGCCGAAGTGACCGGTACTGCCGAAGTCCAACAGGTGGCGTCGACGTTCAATGCCATGACCGCCCAGTTGCGTGAAATGATCGATACCCTGGAACAGCGCGTGGCCGATCGCACCAAGGCCCTGGAGACTTCCTCGGAAGTCAGCCGTCACCTGTCGACCATCTTCGACCAACACCAACTGGTTTCCCAGGTGGTCGAGCAGATCAAGACCGCCTTTGGGTACTACCACGCCCACATCTACTTGCTGAACGAAACGACCGGCGAGCTCGTTATGGCCGGCGGTACGGGCGACGCCGGTCAGGCATTGCTGGAACGCGGCCACAAGATCGCCCGCGGGCGCGGCCTGGTCGGTCGCGCCGCTGAAAGCCGGCAGGCGGTGCTCGTGCCGGATACAGGCAAGGACCCCGACTGGCTGCCCAACCCGCTGCTGCCCGAGACCAAGTCGGAAGTGGCCGTGCCGATCCTGGCCGGTGACCAGGTGCTGGGCGTGCTGGACGTGCAGAACAACGTCTCGAACAGCCTGACCGGGCAGGATACCGACCTGATCCTGTCGATCGCCAGCCAGGTCGCCATCGCCCTGTTGAACATCCGCCAGTACGAACAGACCCAGCGTGCCGCCGCCCAGTTGTCCGAGGCGCTCGACATTGCCCGGTTGGCCAACTGGGAGTACGACGTGGCACGCGACCGCTTCCTCTTCAATGATCACTTCTATTCGATCTTCCATACTACCGCAGAGGAGATGGGCGGCTACGAGCTGTCTTCCGAGCAATACGCCCAGCGCCTGGTCCACCCGGACGACGTGCACCTGGTCGGCGAGGCGATCGGGGTGGCCATCGCCTCCACCGATCGGCACTACAATGTCAAGCTGGAACACCGGGTCATTTACAAGGACGGCGGCGTGGGCTACATCTCCGTCAATGTTCATATCGAACGGGATGAGTTCGGCAAGATCATCCGCTATTACGGCGCCAACCAGGACATCACCGAGCGCAAACTGGCCGAACAGGCCGTGCAGGAAAGCCAGGAACGCCTCGACACCATCCTGAAGACCGTGCCGACCTCCATTGCGATCAGCCGCAAGACCGACGGTGTGCTCCTGTACGCCAACCCCGCCTTCGGCGAACTGCTGGGATACGACACAAAGGACCTGATGGGCAAGCGCACCCCCGATTTCTACTTCGACCCGGAAGACCGGCCGCGCCTGTTCAAGGAACTGGAAACGCGTGGCAGCCTGGTCGGCTACGAATTACACACCAAGCATGCCGACGGCCACGGTTTCTACGTGCTGCTCTACGTGCATCAGATCCGCTATAACAACGACGACTGCCTCCTGTTCAGCGCTTCGGACTTCACCCAACGCAAAATGGACGAGGCCGCCCTCGACAAGCGCGCCACCGAGCTGGAACTGGCGGCCCGCGTGAGTACGGCGGCTGCCACGATCATCGACACCGACCGCCTGTTGCAGGAAGTGGTCGACCTGACCAAACAATCCTTCGGCCTGTACCACGCCCATATCTACCTGTTGAACGAGACCGGCGATACCCTGGATCTCTCCGCCGGCGCTGGCGACGTGGGCAAGCAGATGGTGTCCGAAGGCCGCTCGATCCCGCTTAGCCGTGAACAATCGCTGGTGGCGCGGGCTGCCCGCTCCCGCGAAGGCGTCATCGTGAACAACGTACGCATCGACCCCGACTTCCTGCCGCACCCGCTGCTGCCCGAGACGCGTGCCGAACTGGCCGTCCCGATGATCGTCGGTGGGAACGTGATCGGCGTGTTCGACGTCCAGTCCGACAAGGCCGATCACTTCACTGAAGAAGACATCCGCATCCAGACCACCCTGGCGGCCCAGATCGCCGTCGCCTTGCAGAACGCCCGTACCTACTCCGTGGCGCAGCGCCAGGCCGAACGCGAGACCGCCCTCAACACCATCAGCCAGAAGATCCAGTCCGCCACTTCGGTGGAGGCCGTCCTGCAGATCGCGGCGCGCGAACTCGGCCGGGCTCTGAATGCCCCGCTGACCATCGCGCAGTTGGGTGTCAAAGACAAGAAGAATGGCAAGGGCAAGGGCAAGTAGACAGTGATTTCCCTGCGGCGATCTGCGGCGCTGGAGGCCTGAGGCATAGACATGGATACGAAGAGATATCGTCAACGTTTGAAGATGCTGTTCAGCGACATCGAGCAAATAGCCGCATCGACCCTCGGCAAGACGCCCCCTGTGCGCGCCGAGTTGGATGCCCTGCGCGCCCGCCTGCTCGAATTGGAAGCAGAATTCCTGGAAAGCGAAAAGCGCCAACCCGCCCGGGCGGAGACTCCATCGGTCGAGGCGCCGGCTGCGGTCTCCAGCCCTGCCACCCTGTACGAACGCGACCAGGTCGGCTTTGCTTACGCCGGGGACAAATTGGAACCGGTCGAAGGCTCCGTCCAAACCCTGACCCAACTGGACCATGCCCTCAAGGCCCTGCTGACGGCCAGCGGCGAAGAGATCGGCGAGTTGCAGATCGAACAGCCCTCCGATCGTCCGCTCGACCCGGAGGAAATGAACCTGGCGCAGAACGTGGCCCAGCAGGCCTCGCTGCAGATCCAGAACCTGCGCCTGCTGGCCGCCACTGAGCGCGCCCGCGCCGAGGCCGAATCCGCCACCCGGCAGTTCATCCACGAAGGTTGGGAGTCCTATCTCGATGCCATCCACCAGCACGAGCGCGTCGGCTTTGCCTACGACAAGGATGCCCTGACGCCTTTTACCAACAAGCTCCCCGCCAATTCCGGCTACGAAGTGCCGCTGGACGTGATGGAAGAGCAGATCGGCGCCCTCTACCTGAAGGCCGATCCGGACCATCCCCTGACGGACGACGAGCGCGAATTGATCGCTGCGGTGGCCCGCCAGATCTCCCAACAGGTCGAGAACCTGCGCCTGCTCTCCGACGCCTCACGCGCCCGCGCCGAAGCAGAAGACCTGACCCGGCGCATGACGCGTGAAAGCTGGCAGGAGTTCGCCGCCGAACAAGAGGAAGAGAAACCACTCGGTTTTGTCTACGACTCCAACCAGGTCGTGCCGACGGAAGACCCCGCCGGGATCGAAGAAGCCGACCTGACCCAGCCGCTGCTGGTCAACGGCGAGACGATCGGGCAACTGGTCATCGCCGGCGCGGACAAGCTCCCGCCGGAGGCCGCCAGTCTGGCCGCCTCGATTGCCGCCCAGGCCAGCATCCACCTCGAGACCCTGCGCCTGAACGATGAACTGCGCAAACGTGCCGCCGAATTGCAGGAACTGGACCGGCTCAAATCCGCCTTCCTGGCCAACATGAGCCATGAACTGCGCACCCCGCTGAACTCCATCCTGGGCTTCGCCGACGTGATGCTGGAGGAACTGGACGGCCCGCTGACCGAGAACATGTCCAACGACCTGCGCCTGATCCAGAAGAATGGCCAGCACCTGCTGCACCTGATCAACGACGTGCTCGACATGGCCAAGATCACCGCCGGCCGGATGAACCTGAGCCCGGAGCGCTTCAAGGTCCAGGAGATCTTCGACGAGGTCGTCAACATCACCTCGCCGTTGGCGGGCGAGAAGAAGCTCACCCTCACGATCGAAAAGAATTCTGACAAGAACGTCGAAATATACGCCGACCGGACGCGCCTGCGCCAGGTGATGATCAACGTGATCAATAACGCCATCAAATTCACCGAGAAGGGCAAGATCCGAATCCGCGTCGACCGGCGGGACGAGAACGCCCTGATCGTCGTGCGCGATACCGGCGTGGGCATCCCGCCCAGCGAACTGGAAACCATCTTCCAGGAATTCGTCCAGGTCGACTCCTCGACCACCCGCAAGGCGGGCGGCACCGGCCTGGGCTTGCCGATCAGCCGCAAGCTGGTCGAAATGCACGGCGGCCGCATGTGGGCCGAATCCACCGGCGTCGCCGGGGAAGGCACGACCCTGTTCGTCGAACTGCCGCTCGAAGCCAAGCTGACCGAACCGGCGGAGAAACAGCAGAAATAATATGACCCGACCGAAGTATCTCGAGTGCATCGTCTGCGGAAAACAGCAGCCTTACGAACCGTTCACTCCGGCCGTGTGCGCCGGGTGCGGCTCGAGCTGGCTGGAAGGCCGCTACGAGTACGCCGAGTTCAAGCGTGAGATCCTGCGCGGCCTGCCCGGGCGCCCGTCCAACCTGTGGCGCTACCAGGACGTGCTGCCCCTGGACGACCCCTCCCATCTGGACCTGTATCCGGCCGGCGGGACTCCGCTGTGGCTGTCGCAGCGCTACGGGCCTTCGCTCGGGCTGGCCCAGGTCTACATCAAGGACGAGCGCTACGGTCCGACCAGCTCCTTCAAGGACCGCCAGGCCGCCGTGGCCGTGGCGGCCATGCTGGAGGGCGGCGTGCGCGAAGCCGTGATCGCCTCCACCGGGAACGCCGCCGTGGCGTACGCGGCGGCCTGCGCCCGGGCCGGGATCAAGCTGTGGGTCTTCATGACCAGCCTGGTCCCGCAGGAAAAGCTGCGCGAGGCGGCCCTCTTCGGCGCCGAGGTGATCCGGGTCAGCGGCAACTACGACCAGACCAAGCAGATCGCCGCCCAGTTCGCCAAACGCCGCAACCTGCTGCTGGACCGCGGCGCGGGCTCCGTCCCGGCGCGCGAGTCGATGAAGACCATCGCCTACGAAATCGTCGAGCAGCTCGGCTGGACCGCCCCGGACTGGTACATCCAGTCGGTCAGCGGCGGGCTGGGCCCCCTGGGCGTGTTCCAGGGCTTCCGAGAATTGCAGGCGATGGGCCTGATCGACCGCATCCCCAAGCTGGCTGTCATCCAGGCGGAAGGCTGTGCGCCGATGGTCGAGGCATTCCGGGCCGGGCGGGAAACCGCCGAGGCGGTGGTGCCGGACACGCGTATCATCGTCCTGTCCACCGGCGACCCGGGCAAGGTCTACACTTATTTGTGGAAGCTGTACCAGCAGTACGGCGGGGTGATGGAAGCGGTCTCGGACGCCGAAGCGTTCTCGGCCATGCGCACCCTGGCGCACAGCGAAGGCATGGCGGTCGAACCGGCCGCGGCTGTGGCCTTTGCCGGGCTGGAGAAGCTCGTCCGCACCGGCCAGATCGGCGAGGGCGAGAAGGTCGTGGTCAACTGCACCGGGCATACCTTCCCGACCGAGAAGCACGTCGTCGGCGACCAGTTCGCCGTGGACGTGCACCTGAGCGAGACCCAGGCGCCTGCGCCGCGTGAAGGCCTGCAGGCCGCCCTCGAGAACCTGGACGAGAAGACCACCACCATCCTGTTGATCGACGACAACGCCGACGACGCCCTGCTGATCCAGCGCCTGCTGGAGAGCCGCAAGGCCTACCGCCTGTTCCACGCCCGGGACGGCTGGGAGGGGCTGGCCATGGCCCGGCAGAAGCTGCCCGACCTGATCGTCACCGACCTGATGATGCCGGGCATCGACGGCTTCGGCCTGGTGGAGGAACTGCGCCTCGACCCGCGCACCCGGGACGTCCCGATCGTGGTCGTCAGCGCCAAGGACATCACCCCGGAGGAAAGAAAGCGCCTGAACGGACATATCGAAGCGGTCTACCAAAAAGGCTCCCTGCCGCCGCGCAAGTTCGTCGACCAGGTCATCCAGGTGCTCGAAGACAAGAATACGGAACAAGGGAAATAATTCATGGGAAAAAATATTTTATACATCGAAGATAATCCGGATAACATGCTGCTGGTCAAGCGTGTGCTTGAATCGCGCGGGTACCATCTGCTGGAAGCCGAGAATGGCACCCGGGGCCTGGCCATGGCGGAAGCGCAGGACGTGGACCTAGTCCTGCTGGATATCAACCTGCCCGACATCGACGGGTATGAAGTGGCCCGTCGCCTGCGCAAGAGCACCAAGGTCGAGTTGGCCTATGTCCCGATCATTGCCATCACGGCGAATGCCCTGAAAGGCGACGCCGAAAAGGCCCTGGATGCAGGCTGTGACGTGTACATGTCCAAGCCGATCAACATCCGCGAGCTGTGGGCCCGTGTGGAAGGTTTCGTCGTCTCATCCCACTAAGCTGGTATATCCAAATTGGTTATAATGGTTGAGTGAAGAAGGAATAGCATGCCATCCAACTTTATGGCAGATGAGGCAACGGGCTCTGCGGCCACCTCCTACCTTACCGAATTAGAATGTTCCGGCTGCGGCGCGAAATTCGCAGCCGATCAGATTCATACTTATTGCCCCGATTGTCAATCGCCCCTGCTGGCGCGCTACGATCTGAAAGCCGTGCAGGCGCATGTGGATCGGGCGACCATCCGCCAGCGGCTGCACGGGATGTGGCGCTGGCATGAGTTGCTCCCGGTCCGGGATCCGCAAAACTTCGTCTACCTGGGGGAAGGGGATACGGCTCTGCTGCCGGTCCCGCACATCGGCGCCAAACTCGGGCTGTCCAACCTGTACGTCAAGGATGAGAGCACCAATCCGACCGGCTCGTTCAAGGCGCGCGGCCTGGCCGCGGCCGTATCGAAGGCCAAGGAATTGGGCATCGACAAGGTCATCATCCCGACCGCCGGGAACGCCGGCGGGGCGATGGCTGCCTATGCCGCCCGGGCGAACATCCGCGCCGCCATTTATATGCCCAAGGACACCCCGCGCGCCAACATCGACGAAAGCCGCATGGCCGGGGCGGACGTGATCCTGGTCGACGGGATCATCAGCGACGCGGCCGGCATGGCCGGCATCAAGGCCCGCGAGGAAGGCTGGTTCGACCTGTCCACGTTCAAGGAGCCTTACCGCGTGGAGGGCAAGAAGATCATGGGCTACGAGCTGGCCGAAGCCTTCGACTGGTCCCTGCCCGACGTGATCGTCTACCCGACCGGCGGCGGCACCGGACTGGTCGGGATGTGGAAGGCCTTCGCCGAGATGGAAGCGCTCGGCTGGCTGAAGGACACCCGCCGGCCGCGCATGGTCGTCGTGCAGGCCGAGGGCTGCGCCCCGGTGGTCAAGGCTTTCGAGAGCGGCGCCCAGTTCTGCGATTTCTGGACGAACGCCCACACGCTGGCTTCCGGGCTGCGCGTCCCGAAGAGCTTTGCCGACGCCCTCATCCTGGCGGACTTGCGCGAAAGCCAGGGGACGGCTGTGGCCGTCAGCGACGAGGCCATCCTGGCAGCCGGGCGGGACCTGAGCGCCCACGAAGGGATTTTCCCCGCCCCCGAGGGCGCCGCCACCCTGGCCGGGTTGGAAAAGCTGGTCAAGCAGAAGTGGGTCCGGCCGGACGAGCGCATTGTCCTGTTCAACACCGGGTCGGGGCTGAAATACCTGGATGCGCTGGCCTAGATTTCTGCAATTCCTCCACAAAATGGGTTAAACTTTACGGGTCACGCCGATCGGCGTGACCCGCCTTTCTCTCACAGGAGCCTTCATGTCCCGCTTGATTCTGGCCGTCGATCGGATCAAAAAAGCCCATGCCCTGATCCAGGAAGCCCGCGACTATCCCGTCCCGGAGGCTGCCGAGGGTGGCAAACATAATTTCTCCTACATCGCCCGGGTCAAGGCGCTCCTGCAGGATGCCCGCGACCTGGTGAAATACATCCCCAAAACCCCGAGCGCCACCCCCGAGATGAAAGAGGAGGTCAGCCAGATCCTCCAGGAGGCCGATCGGGCCAACCAGGAGATCCTGCACTAGAGTCTCTCCATCGCCCGGCTGCTTTCCGGACGGACGACGCCTTTTGGCAGGCGTTCCTGGCTTGCGTTTCGGAGGGGGGAATCGAGCAGCGGTAATGATATACTTTCCTTGAACGCAGCCGGCTTTTTCCTCTCCCCGCCATCGTATATGCGCCCCAGCGACAAACGCCCAACGATCGGTTTTCTCTCCACCTGGTCCGTCTATGAAGGGACCACGATCGACAATTACACCCACGCCCTCATGCAAGGGGTCCGGGCGGCAGCGTTCGAGCAAGATTGCAATCTCCTGATCGGCTGCGGAGTTTCGCTGCCGGGCAGCCCGCGCGCCAGCCGGACCGCCTGGGCCGTCCCCGGGGCAGGCATGGACTTCTTGCCGGTCGGGCCATGGAATGCCGACGGCCTGATCATTATTCCCGACGACCTCTCGGACGCACAATTCCAGTACGTGCAGGATTTGATCCGCGCCGGGTATCCGATCATCCTGACGACCGCCGAGAAACCCGGTCCACTGGTCGCCGTGGACAACGCGAACGGGATCCGTCAGGCGTTCGAACACCTCCTCTATCACGGACACAAACGCATTGCCTTCATCGCTGGGAAGAAAGGCCGCGGCGGCGACAGCGCCGAGCGGCTGGCGGCTTACCGGGAGGCGCTCCATGAGGCGGGACTCCCGGAGGACGAGCGCCTGGTTGCTTTCGGCGAGCACCGCCGGGAGGATGGGCGGATCGCCATGCAGGCGATCCTCGAGGCCGGCGCGCCGTTTTCCGCCCTCATTGCCAGCAACGACCTTTCGGGGATCGGGGCAATGGAGGTGTTGCGGGCGTCCGGCCGGCGCATCCCGGAGGATGTGGCGGTGATCGGCTTCGACGACATCCTGGAGGCGCGCTCGCAGCTTCCCATCCTGACGACCGTCCGCCACCCGACCTTCACCCTCGGCTACCAGGCGGTCCTGTCGGTCCTGGATGCGATCGAAGGGAAGGGCCAGACTGAAAGCGGCCGGCGCGTCCCCACCCGTTTGGTCATCCGCCAATCCTGCGGTTGCCGCCCGGAGAACGTGGCCGCTGCGCCGCCGCTCCCCTCGGCGGCCTCGAGTCGGGATGCCGCCCCGGGTCTACTGGCCCACTCGATGGCCGATGCTGCCTACCTGGAAATCCGCCACAGCCCATACGCGGAGGTGGAGAACCTCTGCCTGAACATCGTCAATACTTTTCAGGAAAGTCTGTCGCGGCGCGATCCGAAGCGGTTCGATGCCGAATTGCAGCACATCTTTACCTGGACCGAATTGCACGAGGAGGATGCCTATGCCTGGCATACTGCATTTTCGGTCCTGCGGGGCGGATTGCCGGCCTTGCGCTCGACCGTCGCCAGGTCCGACGAGAACTTCGCCGACGCGTTGGTGGACCGGGCCCGCATCGTCATTGCCGAGTTGGCCCAGCGTCAGGCCACAGACGTCCTCCTGCGCCACATGGAAACGACCAACCGGCTCGGATTGATGACCTCGCAATTGCTGTCTGCCCTCGACCTGCCGTCCACTGCGAATATCCTGGCCGAACACTTACCGCAGCTGGGCATCCCGCATGCCCTGGTGGCCCTCTATTCTTCGAAGGAGGATGACCCGCTGGCCGAGGGAAGGATCCTCTTCGACGTTGGCTTGCCTGAAAATACGGCCGGGACACGCTTCACGACCCGGGAGTTTCCGCCTCCCGGCCAGTACCCCGCCGACAAGGCCTTCCAGCTAGTCCTCCTGCCGTTGATCATCGACGAGAACACGACCGGGTTCGTGGCGATGAGCGCCACCAACCTCGAACCGTGCGCCGCCATCGTCCACAACCTGGCTTCGGCGCTGCGCTCCAGCCAGCTCTACCGGGATGCCCTCGAGGGCCGCAAGCTGGCCGAGGAGGCCAACCGCCTGAAGAGTCGCTTCCTGTCGATGGTGAGCCACGAGCTGCGCACGCCCCTCAGCCTGATCGTCGGCCTGAGCGAGATGGTCCTGCGGGAGCAGTCCGAGCCGTCCGGGACCGCGCTGCGCGACATCGAGCAGATCCACACCAGCGCCCAGCACCTGGCCCGCCTGATCGGCGACGTCCTCGACCTGGCCAGCAGCGAGGCGGGCCAGCTGCGGATCCTGCGGGAACCCCTCGACCTGAGCGAGGTCCTGCAGGTGGCGGTCAAGATCGGCGAGCAACTGGCCCGTGACAGGGGTCTCACCTGGCAGGCCGAGCTTCCCAGGCAGGGACCCTGGATCATCGGCGACCGGACCCGCCTGCGCCAGGTCACGCTCAACCTGATCAGCAACGCCATAAAATTCACCCCAACCGGCCAGGTCCGCCTGGACGTCTCCATCCAGGATAAGCAGGCGACCATTTCGGTCAGCGACACGGGGATCGGCATCCCGCCCGGGGAGCTGGACAAGATCTTCCACGAGTTCCATCGGACGGAGCGGGCGGTCCAGTCGGGATACGGCGGCCTGGGCCTGGGCCTGGTGATCTCCAAGCAGCTGGTCGAGCAGCACGGCGGCACGATCGGCATCCGCTCGCCCGGGGACCTGGGGGCCGGCACCACGTTTTTCTTCACCCTGCCGATCGAATCGGCCGTTTCGCCGCAGGCCGGCCTGATCGCCTCCCTGGTTCCCCAGAGCAGCACGGTGGTGGTACTGACCGAACACTCCGATCCGGCCGAACAGCTATGCGCCCACCTGCGGATGCGCGGTTTCGACGTGCGGGCCTACCTGGTGGACGGGGACATCGAATGGATGCCCGAGTTGGTCACTTCCCCGCCCGCCGCCCTGGTCCTGGGCAACCGCCTGGCCGAACGCGAAGGCTGGACGATCCTGGGGATGCTCAAGCGGCAGCCGCCCACCGAGCACGTCCCGGTCCTGGTCTATTCCCTGGATGTCGAGCGCGATCAGGGGGAACTCCTGGAGCTGAATTACCTCCACAAGCCGCTGCGCCTCGAACAGCTATCCGAGGAACTGGCCCGGTATGTGGAGCCCGGGCCTGGCCAGCGCACGGTGCTGGTCGTGGACGACGACCCGGGCATCCTCGACCTGCACAGCCGCCTGGTGAAACAGATCGGCTGCCAGGTCATGACGGCCCGCAATGGGCAGGAAGCCATGACCGCGATCGGGCGGGTCCGCCCGGACCTGATCCTGCTCGACCTGATGATGCCGGTGATGGACGGGTTCGCCGTCTTGGACGCCCTGCGCTTGAAGGCTGAAACCCGCAACCTCCCGGTCATCGTCCTGACCGCCAAGATGCTCTCCGAGGCCGACCTGGAGCGCTGCAACCAGGGGGTGGCGGCGATCCTGAGCAAGGGACTGTTCAACGCGGCCGAGACCCTCAACCTGATCGAAATCGCCCTGGCAAAGCAGCATACCCTGGGCAGGGCGACCCAGCAGCTCGTCCGGCAGGCCATGGCTTTCATCCATGCCCAGTATGCCGAGCCGCTCAGCCGGGAGGACATCGCCCGCCACATCGGAATCAGTGCGGACTACCTGACCGATTGCTTTCGCCAGGAGCTCAATATCACCCCGATGATGTATCTGCGCCGCTACCGGATCCGCCAGGCCCGGGAATTGCTGGAGACCACCAACCTGTCGATCATGCAGGTGGCCCTCGAAGTGGGTTTTTCCGAGAGCGCCCATTTCACCCGTACCTTCCAGAAGGAGGTCGGCGTGACCCCGCGGGCGTTCCGGCGCGGAAAAAGAAATTAATTAAAAGGGGAGGAGGCAGGCGCCTCGCGTGCCTGCCTCCTCGGAGGAAAGAGAAGAAGAATCGCACCTCTCTGGAAAAGCAGATCTATTTATCCTTGCGATCGGGCGGCGGCGGGGGCAGGTTCGGCACTGCCTGGCTGACCAGCTTCAGCGTGGCCGGGGTCAGGCCGGAAGCGCTGGCCGTCAGGACGATCGTCCCGGCGGCGCGGCCCGCCCGGACCCAGGTTGCCAGCTCGCCGCCTTTCATGGTGAGCAGGATGGGTCCGACGATGCTTCCTGGACCAGTGAGGCTCAAGCTCACCTGGCTGCTGTCCGTTGGCACCACCGTACCATTGGCATCGACGACTTCGATGAAGACCAGCCGGGCGTCGCTCAAGTCGGCCTGCAGCCTGGTCGCTTCCGGCACCAGCCGGATGGCGGCTGCCTGCCCGGGCGTCCTTTGGGTGAAGGATGCTTCCGGTTTGCCGCCGATCAGGCAATCCGCTTTCAGGGTCCCCGGGGTGTAGCCGCCCAGATTGAAATCGAATGGCGGGTGGAGCAGGTTCGTTCCGACGTCGGGTCTTTGGGTGGCGACCAGTTTTCCGTTCAGGGACAGGGCGACCTGTTCGCAGTTACTGTACACCCGCACGGTCGTCGGCGAGCTCGCCGTCCACTGGTTGGCGATGAATACCATCGGACCCGAATCTACCCCGGGGATGATGACGCCTGGATCTCGTTGGCTCTGCAGGAAATAATAGGAATACTTGGGCAGGCGGTACATGTCGACGAGGCCCGACCGGGTGATGCCGTAGTTGCTGAACCCGCCGTAGTCCGCCCAATCCCAGTAGCCGTCTGCCGTGAACCAGGGCATGGCCATGTTCTTGCCCTCGCCGTCCTGGACGTTGTTCGCCTGGGTCAGCATGGCGGCGTCGCCCGCCTCCCGGGCCTGCCGGCTGGTCGAGTTGGCGCCGCCGTATTCCCAATCGCCGTACTCGTCGATGATGATCGGACGGGGATCGGTGGTGCTGCGGACGTTATGCTGCGAGGCGTCGATGAAGATGTCCGCGTAGGGTCCCTTCCAGGCGGCCGAGAAAGCCTGGTCGCCGGGATATTCTGCGTGGACGATGTCGTTGGCCGCTTTAGCCCAGGCATCCGTGAAGTTGGATTCGTTCAGGCTGGCTTCCCAGGCGACCACGCTCGGGTGATCCCGGTCACGGCGGATCATGTCGCGCAGCTCCTGGTACGTGTTGTCCTTGAAGGCGGTCGTGTCATTGAACTGCTGCCAGCCGGTCTGGGAATCCAGGACGAGGATGCCGAGCTCGTCGCAGGCGGCGTAGAAGGCCGGGTCGTGCGGATAGTGCGAGCCGCGGATGAAATTCAACCCGGCATCCTTGATGCGCTTGACGTCATAGTAAATGGACTGGTCCGGAACGGCATTGCCCAGTCCGTACATCTCCTGATGCATATCCACCCCGAGCGCCTTGAAGCGACTGCCGTTGATGACCAGACCGCCGTCGTGACTCCACTCGATGCGCCGGATGCCGATCCGGGTCGAGACCTCGTCCACGGCTGCCGACCCGTCCTTGACGATGCTGTTCAGGGTGTAGAGATTGGGCGCGTACGGACTCCAGAGCTTCGGTTGGGCCAGGGTGATATCCTGGGTGAAGTCGTGATCCGCACCTGCGCCGATCGATGCGCTCGTCACCGCCGACGCGACCACCTGCCCGTCCGCGGCGACGATCTCCGAGAGAAGGGTGGCGGTCTTCGCCCCCGGGTATTCGTTGAGGACGTTCGTCTTGATATGGACGGTTGCTGAGGCCGCGCTTACTTCGGGATAG
Source organism: Anaerolineales bacterium (assembly GCA_035506155.1). GTDB lineage: Bacteria > Chloroflexota > Anaerolineae > Anaerolineales > Villigracilaceae > UBA877. The sequence continues at coordinate 29,115 of DATJPX010000160.1, read as the reverse complement.
GTGACGAAAACTCCGCCTCCCGCCACCTTGTTGGCATAAACGGCATCGGTGACGTGCAGCCGGTCGGTCACGTACATGTTGACGTCCCGGTACAGGCCGCCGTCATATTGGAAATCCACGCCGTTCCAGCCGGGCGCCCAATCCGGGCTGGCATTGCTGTCGAGCCTCACCGCGATGACGTTATCGGCGCCGCCGTAGGTCACGTCGCCGGTGACGTCGATGGTGAACGGGGTATAGCCGCCCACGTGGCGGATCTTCTTGACGCCGTTGACCCACACGTCCGCGGACTGCATGGCTCCTTCGAACTCGATATACACTTTGCGGTCCTGGTAGGCGCTGTCCACGCTGAAGTGTTTCCGGTACCAGCTCACACCCAGGTAGGCATTCGGGTCTTCGGGGGTCACGAATTTGGTCGAGTGCGGAAGGTCCACGTAAATCCACCCGGAATCGTTAAAGGCTGTGGCCTCTGCACCGCTAACGTCCCCCTGGGAATACTTCCAGTCCACATTGAAATCCAGGTTCAGGCGATTCGTAGTCGGCGTGGACGACGGAACCGGTCCGGTGCAGGAAGCGGTCAGCAGCATGGCAGCCAGGAGAGCCGTCCATAGAAATCTCCTGGCAGCCGGGCCTCGCTGGAAATCCTTGAATTCCACGGTTTCCTCCTGCTGATGATCCCTGGGATGAGCAGGTGTCAGGAGATCAGTTTCCTGATCGCCGGCAGCGCCCTGCCGTCGAAACCGAACAGGGCCTGGTTCTCCCACTGGTCGCCCGAATCCGGGTTCGTTGGATCCCAGCCGTTCCCCTTGACCGCCGTCCAAGTCGGTTCCCAATAGAATACGCCGATCGCCCCGCCGGCGCGGGCGGACTCGATCACCGCCTGCAGATTCGCGGCCTGGCCTTCGGGCGTAGCCGGAAAATTCGGCGACAGCTGTTCGGCGCTGTGGATGGAATTCTTTTCGCCGTCATTTTCGGAGAGGGTGAAGGGATAGGCCGTTTCGACGATCACGACCGGCCGCCGGTAGCGCGCCCTCGCATCGGCCACCGTCTCCCGCATTGCAGCCAGGGTCCCGTGCCAGTAGGAATAGTACGACAATCCCATCACGTCCCACAGGACGCCCTTCGAAGTAGCCCCGTCGTACCAGGCGCGCGTGCCGGCCAAATCGCCGGCGTTGGCCACATGGAGCATCACCTGGATCGAACTCGAGCAGGCTTTGGCTGCCTCGTAGCCCTGTTTAAGCAGGGCAGACAGCTTTTCCCAATCCCGGGCGCTCCCGTCGGGCAGGAGCATTCCGGGGTTGATCTCGTTCCCGATCTGGACCATGTCGGGAGCCAGGCCAGCCGATGCCAGGCTCGAGCAGACATCCCGCGTATGGTCGTAGACGTCCTTCTGCAGCCGGGTGAAATCGTGCCCGGCCCAGGCCGCCGGCTTGACCTGGTGTTCGGGGTCGGCCCAGGTGTCGGAATAGTGGAAATCTATCAACAGTCGCATGCCGCGAGCCTTGACGGTCTCGGCGAAGCGGATCGTCTGCGACTTGTCGTTGACCCCGTTGGCGGGATCGACCCAGACCCGCAGGCGGACGTAATTGACGCCCCAATCCTTCAGGAGTTGCAGCGGATCTGCCGGGGCGCCTGCCTCGTCGAAGTACCTGGCTCCCAAGTCGAGGGAGCGCGGCAGGGAGGAAAGGTCTGCGCCGAGGATGGGCAGGGAATGGGCGGATGAAGTTTGCGAGGAAGGATTGTCCATTTTTTCTTCCGGGTTTTTGAAATAGAAGAGGGGATTGCGCTTCGTTCCAATTCTATAGCAGGTGCCCGGGGAATTATTGTCAAAAAGCGGGAGAAATCCGCCGGATTTAATCCCGGAAATCGGCAAAAACATCCCGCTCCCCGTCAAGACTCAAGATGGCCCACTCCTTACAATGGAACTGACACCTTGGATCCATTTTTCAGGATACCATCCGTTTTTAACTCAAAAGGAGAAGAAATGAAGAAAACCATTGTTTTTCTGACGCTGACAGCCGTCCTGCTGCTGGCCGCCTGCGCACCGGCGACGACGGCAGCTCCGACGACCGCGCCCGCGACGGTTGCCCCGGCGACCGCCGCTCCGGCCACGGCGACTTCAGCCCCTGCACCGGTGACGATCACCTTCTGGTCGTGGGTGCCCAACATCAAGGACCAGGTCGATGAGTGGAATGCCCTCCATCCCGAGATCCAGGTCAACTACCTGAACGCCGGGAGCGGCAATGGCGAGTACACCAAGCTCAACACTGCCCTGCAGGCCAACGCCGACATCCCGGATGTCGTCCAGATCGAGTACCAGCACCTGCCCAGCTACATCGCCCAGGGCGCCCTTGCGGACCTGAGCCAGTACGGCGCCAATGACGTCAAGAGCCAGTTCATCCCCTGGACCTGGTCGCAGGTCTCTCAGGGAACCGGCGTCTACGCCTACCCGCAGGATGCCGGCCCGATGGTCATGTTCTGCAACGACTCCGTCCTGCAGAAATACAACATCGCCGTCCCCACCACCTGGGATGAGTTCGCCGCTTCGGCCGCCGCCCTGCACAAGGCCGACCCGAAAGTCTACCTGTCGAACTTCACCTCCGACCAGGGCTGGTTCTTCGGCATGCTCTGGCAGTCCGGCGCGCAGCCCTTCATCGTGAACGGCCAGAACATCACCATCAACTTCACCTCGCCCGAGGCGATCCGAGTCGCCAAGCTGTGGGGTGATATGATGAAAGCCGGCGTCTTGAGCCCGATCGACACCTACACCAACGACTGGAACACCGCCATCGGCAACGGCACCATCGCCTGCTGGCAGGCCGGCGCCTGGGGCACCTACATCTCCAGCTATGGCCCCGATTTCAGCGGCAAATGGTCGATCTACCAACTGCCCCAGTGGACTGCCGGCGGCAAGGCCAATGGCAACTACGGCGGCTCCACGATCGCCGTCGCCAAGGCCTCCGCTCATCCTGCCGAAGCCGCCAAATTTGCCCAGTGGCTGACCACCGATCCGAAGCCCACCCTGGAAGTGACCAATGCCGCCAAGGCGGCCCTCTTCCCGGTCACGACGGGAACCCTGGCGAATCCTGACTGGCTGAACGTCACCGATGCCTACTGGAGCGGACAGGCGATCCACCAGGTCATGGCCGAAGCCGCCCAGAACGTCAACGTGAATTTCGGCTGGAGCCCCTTCACCAGCTACGTCTACACCACCTACGGCGACCTTCTGGTCAAAGTGCGGGCCGGCAGCCTGAGCTTCGAAGATGCCATGACCCAGATGCAGACCACGGTCGTCCAGTACGCCAAGGACCAGGGATTCACGGTCACCACCCCATAGGCGGATTTCCGCTTCCCGGTTCAATGCCCGTGCGGTGAGTGCAAGAACGGACTCGATCCTTGGACCGCACGACGAACGAGGAATAGAGTACCGGGGCAGCAGGTAAAAGTTGCCCCGGTACTCTCATCCAAAAAGAATCGGCGCAGTCATTCATGGAAAGCATATCGACGAAGAGATTCCTACCCCAAAGACACGAAGGCGCGAAGACGCCCCGAAAAGCGAGTTCCGATTTTTTTTCGTGCCCTGGTGCCTTGGCGGCAGGCGATCGAATCCTTGGATGTTTGACCGAAACCTTCAGTAAGGAGAGAGTATGTCCATAACCGGAATGGCTGTACCGAGAGCGTCCAAAAACCGGCCCCCCCGGGAACACTACTTCTGGAGTCGCCTGGGCCGGAAGGCCACGCCTTACCTCTTCCTGTCCCCATTCCTAGCGGGCTTCCTGGTATTCCTGGTCTATCCATTGATCTATGCTTTCAACCTGAGCCTGTACCGGAAGAAACTGATCGGCGGGATCACCTTCGTCGGGCTTTCCAATTACATCAAGGCTTTCCAGGATACGAACTTCTGGGAGGGGGTCCGCAACGTCCTGGTTTTCGGCGCCATGCAGATCCCGATCATGCTCGGGCTGGCGCTGCTCTTCGCGACGTTGATCGATAGCGGCGTCATCCGGCGGGTGACGATTTTCCGTCTGGGCTATTTCCTGCCCTTCGCCGTCCCCAACGTGGTGGCGGCTTTGATCTGGGGATATTTCTACGGGCAGAGCTTCGGGCCGATCGCCCAGCTGGCGAACCTGCTTCATTTGCAGCCGCCCATCTTCCTGACATCCAAGGGCATCATTCCCTCCATCGCCAACATTTCGGTCTGGCAGTATACCGGCTACAACATGCTGATCATATATGCGGCCATGAAGGCGATCCCGACCGAGCTCTACGAGGCCGCCAAGGTGGACGGCGCCAACGAATGGCAGATCGCCTGGAACATCCGCATCCCGCTGGTCATGCCGGCAATCCTCCTGACTTTCATCTTCTCGATCATCGGCACGCTCCAACTGTTCAACGAGCCGAACGTGTTGAACGCGGTCGCCCCGACGGCGATGAACAGCCATTTCACCCCCAACCTGTACGTCTACCAGCTGGCATTCGCCAACAAACAGTTCGACTATTCGGCAGCGATTTCCTTTACTCTGGCCCTCGTCACGGCCGTCGTCTCCTCGCTGGTCCTGTTCGTCATCTTCCGCCGGGAGGCTAACCAATGACCGCTCAAACCCTCGCCCCGGTCCGAAAAGCCCGGCCGATCCGGCGCCCCGGCAGTGTGTTCGGGTACACCCTGATGGGCGTGTTCCTGGCCTATTTCCTGATCCCGCTGATCTGGCTGTTCATCGCCAGCACCAAGACGAACGCCGGGTTGTTCGCCTCCTTTGGACTGTGGTTCGATAAACACATCAACGTCATCCAGAACCTGAAGGACTTGTTTGCCCGCGACGGCGGCGCCTTCGGCCTGTGGATGCGCAATACGGCCGTCTATGCCATCAATGCGGCCCTGGGCTCCTCGATCATATCCGCCCTGGCGGGATATGCCTTCGCCCAGTACCACTTCAAAGGCCGTAACCTGCTGTTCGGGATCGTACTGGCCTCCGTCTTCGTCCCCGGGACGGCCTTCGCCGTCCCGCTCTACCTGCTGGAAAGCAAGACTGGCCTGTCGAACTCGCTCCTGGCCGTCATCCTGCCAGCGCTGGTCAACCCGTTTGGCGTCTACCTGATGCGCATCTACACTGAGCAGGCCGTCTCCCAGGACCTGATCGACGCTGCCCGGGTGGACGGCGCAGGCGAGCTGCGCATCTTCGCCACCATCGTCTTCCGGCTGATCGCGCCCGGTTTCGTGACCGTCTTCCTGTTCGCCTTCGTCGGGGCCTGGAACAACTATTTCCTGCCCCTGCTCGTCTTGAGCAAGATGAACCTGTATCCGGTCACGGTGGGCCTGGCCTACTGGAACGGACTGGCCTCCCTGCCGGGGAATGCCCAGGTCCTGTATATCCTGGTCATCACGGGTTCGGTGGTGGCGATCCTGCCGCTCATGATCGTATTCCTGTTCCTGCAGCGATACTGGCAGGCAGGCCTCAGCCTGGGAAGCATCCGGGGCTGAGCGAGGAGGCTCTTCTTGAAATCATCCGCCCAGTTGAAGATCCTGATGGTCGGCAACGACCCGGCCCTGGCCTACCTGATCGGACGCTACGCCGCCCGCAGCGGGTACGAGCTTGCCAGCCTGGCAGGCATCCCGCAGGCCGGCGAGGTCAACGCCCTCAAGCCCGCCGCGCTGATTTTCACTTCGGTGGAAAGCCTGGAGGCTTCCCAGACGTTGGTGGCGGGGTTGACTGGCAGCGACATCCCCGTGCTGGTCTGCACCTCGATCGGCGAAGAGGCCCGCGGCCGGGAGCTCGGGGCGGATGATTGTTTGATCCATCCGCTGACGTACGACGGATTCCATTCTGCCTTGGCGGCCCGACCTCCCAAGAAATAATCCTGGCCAATACATATTACCGATACCCGACTTTCACCCCAGAAAATCGCCATGGAAGCATTCTATCTGAACATCATCCACCGTCCGGAAATGGTGCCGGAATACATCCAGAAGGAAGCCGAGCACGGGAAAAAGGAAGACCTCACCCGCAGGCGGGTCCTGCAGGAGTCCCTCGATATCTTCCGCACCCAACAGCGGATTGCCCACGCCAATGGCCTGCGGACCACGATCCAGATGACGTATGCCAGCCTGTTCAACGCCGAGGCGGTTTCGATCGCCAGGGAAGATCACGAGCGCTACCAGGATGAGATCAGCTCGACCTTCCTTGGCTTGCAATGCCAGGAATTCCGCCAGCAGTTCAAGTCGCGCGAGCTGGCGATTTGGTTGTTCTCGATGGAGGACAAGCGCAGGATCGTCGACGCGGTCTTCGGGAAGTTCAAGGAGGTCTTCGGCTTTTACCCGGCTTCCACGGGCTCGTATTACATGGATGCCGAGTTGGTTGGCTACATAAAAGAAAAATATCCCATGGTCAAAGCCGCCGTGGCGACCTGCTGGGAGGAGGGACCCAAGGCTTACTGGAACGCCAACAATTCCTGGTACACCATTTTCGACGGCGGACCCTGGAACCCCTGGATCCCATCCAAGCGGAACATCCACTGCCCGGCCTCGGACGAGGCGGACGATATCGGCATCGTGGCCATTCCGCATATTTCCCGAGACTTGATGGCCGTCTTCGACGGTCCAGGTTCGTATTATGGCACCCACCCGCAGAACATCCTGCGCGGCATGGTCTACGAAGATCACGAGATCCCCTATTTCTACAACCTGGTCGACCAATACCGGGCGATGGCAAAATACAACCGGGGTTACTCCTATAACATGATGTACGTCGGCCCGGGCTGGATGAGCAAGAACGGCCGCTGGGAAGCGGATTACGAAACCCTGCTGCACAGCTACCAGGCCGGCATGGAATACTACGGGACCCTGAAGAAGGAAGGCAAGGCGAAGGACGTCACCATGAGTGAATTCGCCGACATCTACCGCGCCGGCCGTCCATATGCCAGGCCTGAATGCTTCCTCTGGAAGGACATTCTGTACGGCTCGAAGCGTCAGCATTTCTGGTACGCCGATCCCTGGATGCGCTTCTGCCTGGACATGAACCAGGGCGGCGCCATGATCGACCTGCGCCCGTACGCCGCCAAGCTGGAACGGCCGGTGGGCGTGGGCACGAAGAATTTACAGGATGCCTCCTATCCCTTCCTGGTCCAGTCCCTCTATAGGGCCGGGTATTTCACCCATTACGCTGGGGAGGGAGCCGTCAAGAGCTGCAAATTCGGCTACAAAGGCGAGGAAGTGGACCTGTGCGCCTGCCGCTCGCATGCCTCCTGGTCCGAGGAGGGGGATGTGCGCATCGTGACGGTCGATCCGGTCGAGATCGAGTTCGACGGCACGACCATCCGGGTCCAGTCGATCTTCCGCATCCGGGAAGGCAGCGGCGAGATCGAGATCGTCCGCCGGATCGTCGGGACGACCGACCCGAAGGCGGAAGTGTCGATCGACGAGTACCTGACCGGCTGCTACGGCACGACCGAATACCCCGAGGACCTGACCGGCGTCCGCCTTACCCTGGAAGGCGCGGCGGATACGAAGTCGATCGAGTACGCCTACCAGTGCCGGGAGGACCAGGTGGAGGACGTCCGCCGGGTCGAAGCGCTCGTCCCCCAGGTGGAGACCCGCCTGGCGATGCGGGCGGATTCCGGCCGGGCGGCCGGATACTTCCGGGAGGGGTTCGCCTTTTCGCCCATGTACACCATCGGCATCAAGAAGACCATTCGCGGCAAAGGAGAGTTGCACACATGGCTCAAGGTCGAAAAGGCCGCCTGAATTACCGCTGCCCGCGCTGCCTGATGCGCGAGATCGATATGGATATGCTCTATGACCGCGACAAGGACGAATATTACTGCCTGCGTTGTTCGTTCGTCGGCGACGAGCAGGAGGTCCTGCGCCTGAACGCCGAGTTCCGCGACAAGTACAAGGACCGGACCTCCCGCATTACCGACTTCTAGCCCAATCCGCCGGCTGGAATTTTCCCCCAGATAGCTGACTCCTCAAGGACTTATTCGATCATCGGCGCTTTTTGATTCCCCAATCCCATGAACCAACTGGTTTGGGAGAAAGGCTGAAGGCATATGAAGAACAGAAAATGGTACGGCTTGCCGGCTGTTCGGTTCGGGCTGGTCGCGATCCTCGCCCTGATTGTACTCCTGGCGGCCGGGCTGCTCCTTTCGGCGAAAAAACCGTCCGCGCCGCCCGCCCCGGGCGTCCAGGTCAATCCCATCGACGGCCTCAGCCCGGATTTCATCATGGGCGCGGACGTCTCGATGCTCCACCAGATCGAGGCGAACGGCGGAAAATATTATGACAATGGGGTCCAGCAGGATGCCTTGAAGATCCTCAAAAATCACGGCGTCAACTGGATCCGCCTGCGGATCTGGAACGACCCGACGGATGCAAACGGACAGGGCCTGGGCGGGGGAAATAACGACCTGGCGACGACCATCGGCCTGGCGAAACGGGCCAAGGCGCTCGGATTTAAGGTGCTGATCGATTTCCATTACAGCGATTGGTGGGCCGACCCCTCCACCCAGACCATGCCGAAGGCCTGGGTGGGACTCACTCCTGAAGAACTCGACCAGGCTGTTTACGCCTATACGGCGGATGTGATCCGAAGACTGGCCAAGGCCGGCGCGATGCCCGACATGGTCCAGCTCGGGAACGAGATCAATGGCGGGATGCTCTGGCCGGCCGGCGCGACCTCGAAACAGGGCTCCGCCCAGATCGGCGGCTACGACGGTCTGGCGGCCCTGCTGCAGCAGGCCGCGAAAGCCGTCCGGGATAACGATCCGAATAATGCCAACCCGAAGAAGCGGGTCAGGATCATGATCCACTTGGCCAATGGCGGGGATAACAAACTCTACCGCACGGTTTTCGATGAGCTGACCGCCCGCAATGTGGATTTCGACGTCATCGGGCTTTCCTACTACAGCTACTGGCACGGGTCGTTGAACCAGCTAAAGAATAATATGAATGACGTCAGTCAGAGATACCACAAGGACGTCGTCATTGCCGAAACAGCTTACGCCTATACGTTGGATAACGGGGATGGGCTTGCGAACCTCTTCGGCGAAAGCGAACAATTTACGGGCGGTTACAAGGCCACGATGCAAGGCCAGGCCACCGCGATGCGGGACGTCATGGCAGCCGTCGCCAAGGTGCCGGACGGCCTGGGCCTGGGGATATTCTATTGGGAGCCCGATTGGATCCCGGTCGAAGGCGCCGGATGGAAGGCCGGGGAGGGGGATGCCTGGGATAACCAGGCCCTGTTCGATTTCAAAGGGAATGCGCTCCCGTCCATCGACGTGTTCAATCTCGTCAGGCCGAAGGCTGGCCGGACTTCCCTCCAAGCGACCATCACCGAAATCTATCCGGTCGAGATCAAGCTGGCTCCGGGAGACGTTCTCAAGCTTCCGGCGACCGTCTCGGCCCTCTACAGCGATGATTCAATTAACAAGGTTGTGGTGACGTGGGACGCAGTCGACCCCTCGAAGCTTAACGTCGAAGGAAGCTTCGCCGTTGCCGGCGCGGTTGCTGGGACGGATTTGAAGGCAAGCGCTGCCATTACCGTGGGAGGTCAGAAGAACTACCTCAATAATCCCGGCTTCGAAAGCGGCGACCTGACCGGCTGGGTCGTCGCCGGCAGCACGAATGCCGTCGACATCAGCAACGAAACCGCCAACATTCACCAGGGCGCCTACGACCTGCATTACTGGCAGGATGGCCCGTTCGAGTTCACGGTTTCCCAGACGGTCACCGGCTTGCCGAACGGCACGTACACCTTCAGCGCCTGGATCCAGGGCGGGGGAGGCGAGAAGACCCTGCAAGTGTTCGCCATCGACTGCGGCGGGGATCCCCTGACGGCCGACATCGTCGACACCGGCTGGCAGGCCTGGCAAAACCCGGCCATCCCGAATATCTCCGTGACCAACGGGCAGTGCACGGTCGGGCTGAAGGTTTCCTCCGCCGGTGGAAGCTGGGCCTTCTTCGACGAAGCGGGATTATTCCAGGACAAGTGATTTCCCTGCCTCGCCGCGGCTGATCGAATACCTCCAAGATGCCGGGAGCCAAAACTGAAAAGACAGAGGAAGTCGGCTAAATTTTCCGGGGAGCTGCCCTGGGGAGTCACTTCCTTGCATCGGAAGTGTTCTATCGAATGATCCCGTACTCTACTTCCGGAGGATTTCGATGAAAAGAATACTTCCGCTCGTGTTGGCTTTTGCGCTCTTCTTCCTGTTTTTCATACAATTGGCTGGCAGCCTGCTCGAGTCCATTTACATCCTGGACCTGATGAACACAAGCCTGGATGCCAAAGCCCTGGGGGTGTTGTTGTTCTTCGCGCCTGCCCTGCTGATGCCCTTCCGGCGAAAATTTCCGGCCTGGACGGCCTGGCTATTGTTTGCCGCCCTGTTCCTCGCCCGGGGCCTGACGCCGTCCCTCCCCACCTTCGGCCGCCTGCTCGCCTCCGGGATCGGAACCGGGGCGGCGCTGCTGCTCTTCCCCTTCCTGGCTACGGCCCGGGCGAAGGGGAGCGCCGGGCCGCACACTGGCCTCCCCGCCTCCGTCGGGTTGGCGGCGGCGGTGGGGCTGTCCGTGCTGCTGCGCACGCTGGACTACAGCCTGGATGCCTCCCTCACGCCTTCCGGGGCCTGGATCGGCTGGGGGCTGGGCCTGGTCTTTGCCTGGACGCTGACGCAGTTGAATTGGACGCCTGATGATTCGCCCCGGCCAGGCCGACCGGCCGTCACCCTGCCGGTTCTTGGGATCTTCCTGGTCCTGACCCTGGTCTACTTTGCCTTCTCGGCCCCGGCGGTGATCGCCCGCTGGACGGAGGCCGGTTACGCGCCGATCGTGGGCGCGGTCAGCCTGCTCTCCGCCGGCTGGGCCGTCCTGGCCCTGGGCCGGCCGGGGGTAGTGGGCCGCCTGTCGCGCCGCGGGCTGGCTCTCTGGAATGGGCTCTTCACCCTGAGCCTGGTTGGGACGATCCTGGCCCACCGCGCCTCCTTCCCGCCAACGCCGGCCTCCCCGGCCGTGATCGTTGGAACGCCGGCCTGGTTCCAGCAGATCCCGCTGGTCCTGATGCTCCTGCTCTTCCCGGCCCTCTTCGTGGACTTCCGCCTGTTCTTCGGACGGATCGCCCAGGCCCGCCCGACGCCCCGGGAGCTCGTCCCTGGGATGCTTCTGGGGAGCCTGGCCCTGGTGGTGCTGGTGTTCATCAACGTCTTCACCAATGTGTGGGGCTATATCGCCCCGGTCAGCACGCCCTTCCGCAACCTGTTCTGGCTGCCCTTCCTGCTCGCCGCCGGGTTGCTTACCTGGTTGGCGACCGGCAGGAAATCCGAAGGGGAAGATGTGAGCGTAGGATTGAGAGGAATGGCCCTGCTCGGCTGGACGGTTCCCCTTGCTGCGGTATTCCTGGTCACTGCCGTGGCTGCCTTGCTGACGGACCGGCCGCGTCCCGGGAACCCGGACAAGACCTCCTTGCTGGTCCTGACCTACAACATCCAGGCGGGCAACGATGCGGCCGGTGAGCGCTCCTACGACCGTCAGTTGGCCGTGATCCGCCAGGCCTCACCCGACCTGGTCGCCTTGCAGGAATCGGATACGGCCCGCCTCTCCCTCAACAACGACGACTACGTTCGCTATTTTGCCGGGAAGCTAGGCTATTATTCCTACTACGGTCCGGCGACGGTGACCGGAACATTTGGGACGGCCATCCTGTCACGCTATCCGCTGCGGAACAGCCGGTCGGTTTTTACCTTCAGCGACAGGGACGAGATCGGCACCGCCGAGGCCGAGATCGAGGTAGGGGGGCAGACCTTCTCCATCCATGATGTCCATCCGGACGGCTCGGATACGGCCAAACTGGCCTTCGCCCGCAGCCTGGTGGACCGCACGGAGGGCGTGAAGAATGTCATCATCCTGGGTGACTTCAATTTGCGGGATACCGAAGCGGCTTACCAACTGGTTGCAGCCGTCTATGACGAAGCCTGGCTGACCGTCTACCCGACGAAGATCGGCCCGGACGGGACGGATATGTCTGGCAGGATCGACCACATTTTTGTGTCCCCCGATCTGACCATTCACAACCCGACCTATCTGCCGCCGCCGGCATCCGCCAGCGACCATCCAGTCCACTGGGCGACGGTCGAATGGGAAAAATGAGCCTGTCCTGAAAGGGGAATACGAAAAAATGAATTGCCGGCGGCGCTTGAAACGCCGCCGGCAGTCATTCTTGCCTTCCTGCCCGGGATCACGCTCCCATGGATAATTGCATGTGCCTGGCCAGCTCATTCAGGTGCGTCTCGATGATGATGTCGAGACGCTCTTCCGGCTGCCGGATGATTTCCTCCCAGATGTCCGCATAAACGTCGGCCAGGCGTTTCTCGAGCATCCCCCATAGCCGGCCTTTGAAGCCACGCCCTTTTTGCAGGGCTTCCTTGAATACGGGGAAGAGCCCCGAATCGAAGGGCGGGTTCGCCCAACCGTTTTCGCTGATCGGCAGGCCGCAAGACGGATAGATCACCCTGCCTACTTCGTCGCTATGCAGGAAGCGGATCAATTCGAGGCTGGCGGCGGGATGGCTGGTGTGGTTCCAGACGACCAGGTCGTGGCCGCCGACAAAGGGGACGCCCGGCGCGGGCGCGGCCCCGAGCCGGCCGCGGACCTCGGGGGTGGTGTTTTCATCGGACAGCACCCAGTATCCGGTCAAACTGACGGCGGCCTTCCCGGACCAGAACTCGTCGTTGGATTGGCTTTCCTCCATGCCGTGATCTTCTGCGCTGAGGAAGCGCCGGAGGCGGAAATAGCGCTTGCAGCCTTCCATCGCCTCGGGCGTAGTGAATGCCAGACCGGTCCCATCGGGGGTTAAAAAATCGCCGCCTGCCCCCCATACCCAAGAAGCGATGTTATGGATGGTCAGGTGGGAATGACGGGTCGGCAGGGTCAGCGGGATGGCGGATGATTGCGCCTGGAGTTTTGCCAGGGTCTGTTCGAAACGGTCGAAATCCTTGAATGCCCCGGCTTCATCGATCCCGGCTTTTTCCAAAATATCGCGATAGTAGAACACCACCCGGGTGTCGCCTGACCAGGGGATGGCAAAGATCTCCCCCGAATTGTTTTCGTTCCGGCTTCCGCCAACCCAGACATTCTCGATATACTGCCCGCCCTGGCTGATCCGGCCGATTTCTTCGGACTCGAACGGGCGCAGGGCTTCCATGCGGGCGAAGTCCCCGGTCCAGGTGTTGCCCACTTCCGAGACGTCCGGGCCGTTGTGATAGATGGCAGCCTGGACCAGCCTGGTCCAGCCGATGCTCCAGGTGGGGATCATGTCCAGGTGGACGTGGATCTTATGCTGCCGCTCGAACTCCCGGAGGAGCGCCTGGAGGCCGCCCAGGGCTGCCTGACCGTGATTGAAGATCGAGAAGGTGATCTCTTCCATGTCAGTCCCCTCTGATCCAGCGCTTTGTATTCAATCAAGCCTCCTTCGGCTTGCCGCCTTCCATCCCCGGGGTTCGGTTGGTGGTAATTATCGCGCCGGCGAACCGGCCGCGCAATGGGCTGAAACTCACAGACTTGTCGGCGGGTTGTTTGGGCTTTGTAGGGATGAAATCCCCTTCTCGACAAGGACTGGGCCCAAACAAAAAGTCCTCGAGGCGATGACTTTAGTGACCGACCAGGAACTTGCAGAGTCCCCCAATGGGGAAACCTCGAACCGAATCAAAAAGTCCTCGAGACGAGGACTTTAGTGACCGACCAGGGACTTGAACCCTGAACCCACTGATTAAGAGTCAGTTGCTCTGCCATTGAGCTAGTCGGCCAAGAAAAGGTACTGGAAAATCATTTGCTGCGCGGGCGGTATTATACCGCGAAGAGGTTACGTGTCAATAACTTATTTCAGCTAAAACCCCATCTATTTTCCCGGCTCCAATTGCCCCCAGCGATAAACTGACTGGATTGGTATTATTTGACAAATCGGACAAAATTTGTTATATATAACAACAATTAACTAGTTTTGGAGATTAATTATGTCGTCCGCTGAACAATTTTCCGAGGTCCTGCACGAATGGCTCAAGGTTTTCATGCGCCGGACTGGGCAGGAATACAAGCATTTCATGGACGACTCCGGGCTGTCGTTCTCCCAGGTGAATACCCTCATGCGACTGCATTTCACGGGACAGGCAGATGTGTCCGAGATCGGGGCGCAGATGGGCGTGACGACCGCCGCCGCCAGCCAGCTTGTGGACCATCTCGTCCGGCTGGGGCTGCTCGAGCGGACCGAGGACCTGGCCGACCGGCGGATAAAGCGGCTCACCTTGACCCCCGCGGGACACGCCCTGGCCGAGACGCTGGTCGATACCCGGCGCAAGTGGATGGAGAAATTCACCAACTCGCTGACGCCCGAACAGCGGGACGACATCTCGAAGGCGCTGCAGGTATTGACCGAAGCCGCCCGGAAGATCCAGGATTGATCTCCAGATTTTTATCGTCGAAAGGATTCTTGCCTTGAACCATCGCCGCTCCATAAAAGATCGCCCGGCAGCCCAGTCGGGCAGCATTACCCGGGCCGCCCGCTACCTGTGGAACTACAAGGGCCAGGCAGCCCTGCCTTACGTTTTCCTGCTCATCGCCACACTGGCCCAGCTCGAAGTGCCTCGCCTGGTGGCAAACATCATCAACGCCGTCACGAACGGGGTCGTCGCCAAAACGATCCTGGACGTGCTCCCGCAAATTCCCGCCCCGTTCGTCGCCCAGGCCCTGCCGAAGATCCTGGGTTTCCTCAATTACCCATCCACCTGGACGGCCGACCAGCTGACGACGAAACTGACCGCCACCCAGACCAACGCTCCCCATGACCTGGTCTGGGGCGGGATCATCCTGGTCGTTTTCGGGATCGTCTTCGGCGTCTTTGCCTTCCTGCAGGCCTACTGGGCGGAGAAGAATTCGCAGGCCGTCGCCTTCGACCTGCGCAACGACCTGTTTGCCAAGATCCAGCGCCTGTCGTTCTCCTACCACGACCGCAACCAGACCGGCCAGTTGATGATCCGCGCCACGGACGACGTGGAGAAGGTGCGCCTGTTCATTGGCCAGGGCCTGATCCAACTGGTCGGGGCATTCATCCTGCTGGCGGGCACCCTGATCATCATCTTTTCGACCAACGCCAAGCTGGCGGTGGTGACGCTCTGGATCCTGCCGGTGGCACTGGCCCTGTTCTTCGTCTTCGGTGGGCTGGCCCGGCCGCTCTTCACCAAGGTCCAGCAGAAGCTTTCCATCCTGAATACCACCCTGCAGGAAAACATGGCCGGGATCAAGGTGGTCAAGGCCTTCACCCGCGAGAAGAGCGAGCAGGATAAGTTCAAGGACCAGGCGGACCTGCTGATGGGTCAGCAGATCGTCATCGCCCGGGTCTTTGCCTTCCTCATCCCGGTGATCTTCCTGGTCGCCAACCTGGGGCAGGCGACCACCCTATACGCCGGCGGCATCCAGATCATCCATGGCACGCTGACGATCGGGGACTGGCAGGAGTTCAGCCTGTACCTGATCTTCATGTTCCTACCGATCGCCCAATTCGGTTTCATCATCACCCAGTTCAGCCAGGCTTCCGCCTCGGCGACCCGCATCTTCGAGATCCTGGACGCCAAGAGCGACGTGACCGACAGCCCCGAGGCGATCCCGCTGCCGCCTGTTCATGGGAACATCAAGTTCGAGGACGTGACCTTCCGCTACTTCGGCGGCGGGGACCCGGTCCTGAAGAACGTCAGCTTCGAGACCAAACCGGGCCAGACGGTGGCCCTGCTGGGCGCGACCGGCTCGGGCAAGACGACCATCATCAACCTGCTGCCTCGTTTTTACGATCCGACCGAGGGCCGCATCACGATCGACGGCCACGACCTGCGGGAGGTCAGCCTGCAGTCCCTGCGGGCCCAGATCGGGATCGTTCTGCAGGAGACGACCCTCTTCCAGGGGGTGATCCGGGACAACATCGCCTTCGGCAAGCCCGACGCCACCCAGGCGGACATCGAGGCAGCCGCCAAGGCTGCCGCCGCCCACGACTTCATCATGGAATTCCCGGACGGCTACGACACGCGGGTGGGCGAGCGCGGCACCACCCTGAGCGGCGGACAGAAACAACGCATCGCCATCGCCCGGGCCCTGCTGCTCGACCCGCATATTCTCATCCTGGACGACTCGACCAGCTCGGTCGACCTTTCGACCGAAGCCCAGATCCAGGGGGCCCTCGACAAGCTGATGAAGGGGCGGACCTCGTTCGTCATCGCCCAGCGCATCAGCACGGTGATGAACGCCGACCTGATCCTGGTGATGGATAAGGGCGAAGTGGTCGCCCGGGGCACCCACAAGGAGTTGATGGAGGATAGCGAGATCTACGCCGAGATCTACAACTCCCAGCTGGTCGGGGATGTCACTTCGGATATCGAAGCGGCCTAGCCGCAAGTTTTTTACGGGATAAATTAGGAGATCATTTATGTTTGGTGGTCCTGCTGGTAATCGTGATCTATTGTCGGGCGAGGCCCGCAAGCCGCAAAATACCGGGCGCACCCTGGCCCGGTTGGGACAGCGTTTCCTGCCCTGGTGGCCGGTCCTGTTGGGCACCCTGATCTGCATCGTCGTTTCGACCTGGGCGCAGGTCACCACGCCCGAGCTGACCGGCCAGCTGGTGGATTGTTACCTGACCCCCTCGGCCGGAAGCGCCTTCGGTAACTTCCCGGGTATCTCCAACCTGGTGAGCTCTTCCGCCTCCAGCTGCTGGTTTGCCGAAGGGATCAAGCCGGCCGGGCTGACCCAGACCCTGCTGAAGAACGTCTTCACGCTGGGCGGCTTCTCCGGCCCGAAGACGGACGGCAGCAACATGGACGCGAACGGAAAGATCGCCGGGCTGCTGAGGATGGTCCTGATCCTGGTGGCCCTGTTCGTCATCAGCGGCGCCCTGACCGGCCTGACCTTCTTCAGCATGACCTGGGCGGGCCAGCACGTCCTGCGCTCGCTGCGCATTGCCGTCTTCGAGCACCTGCACCGCCTGCCGATGGGCTATTATGCCGAGCACGAGGCCGGCGACCTGATGAGCCGCATCACCAACGACGCGGTGGCGATCGAGCAGGCGATCAACTTTGCCCTGGTCAATGTGGTGGGAGGCTTCCTCCTGCTCGCCTGGATCGTCTACAACATGCTGACCACGAACGTGCCGTTCGCCCTGTTGAGCATCTCGGTCGCCCCGATCATGTTCCTGGCCACCGTCTATTTCTCGGCCCAGGCGCGGCGGATGTTCCGCAAATCCCGCAAGTCGATGGGCAGTGTCAACTCCGAGCTGCAGGAGAATATCTCTGCCGTCCGGGAAGTGCAGGCCTTCAACCGGGCCGAGGAGAACATCGAGCAGTTCCGCGTCACCAGTGGGGATTACCGGGACGCCAACGTGGGGGCGGTGGCCTTCTCTGCCGCCCTGGCCCCGACCCTCCAGGCCCTGGGCTACCTGGCCCTGGCCATCGTCACCTGCGCCGGCGGGCTGGCCCTGCTCGGCGACGGGAAGCTCTTCGGAACCGTCGTATCGCTCGGGCTGATCATCACCTTCCTCGGCTACGTTCAGCGCTTCAACCAGCCCATCCAGCAGATCGCCGTGCTGTGGACCAACATCCAGAGCGCCATCGCCGGAGCGGAACGCATCTTCGGCCTGCTGGATGAAACGCCCGCCATCCAGGACGCCCCGGATGCCCGGGCCCTGCCGCCGGTCCGCGGCGAAGTGGAGTTCGTCGGCGTGACTGCCGAGTACGAAAAGGGCCAGCCGGTGCTGAAGGACATCAATTTCAAGGTCGAGCCCGGCCAGACCATCGCCATCGTCGGCCCGACCGGCGCCGGGAAGACCACCATCGTCAACCTGCTCTCGCGCTTCTACGACGTCACCGAGGGCAAGGTGCTGATCGACGGGATCGACATCCGCACGGTGACGGCCGAGTCCCTGCGCCGCCAGGAGGGAATCGTCCTCCAGGATACCTTCCTGTTCAACACCACTGTGATGGAGAACATCCGCTTCGGCAAGCCGGAGGCGACCGACGAAGAGGTCTTTGCGGCTGCTAAACTGGCCCACGCCGACACGTTCATCGACCGGCTCCCCGAGAAATACGCCACCTTGCTGGGCGAGCGCGGCTCCGGCCTGAGCCAGGGACAGCGCCAGCTGCTGGCGATCGCCCGGGCCGCCCTGGCAGACCCGCGCATCCTGATCCTGGACGAAGCCACCTCCAGCGTGGACACCCGCACCGAGCGCCTGATCCAGGAGGCCCTGAACATCCTGCTCAAGGGACGGACCAGCTTCGTCATCGCCCACCGCCTGAGCACCATCCGCAACGCCGACCTGGTCCTGGTGGTCAACGACGGGCAGATCATCGAACGGGGCAAGCACAGCGCCCTGCTGGAGAAGAAAGGTTTCTACTACAACCTGTACATGAGCCAGTTCCGCAGCGACGCCCAGTTCATCGAAGCCCTCGAGCAGGGCCACAACGGCCACAAGCCGGGGACGAAATTGGCCCCGGCGGCCTCCACATAAACCGCAGCAAGGCCGGAGAATCCCTCCGGCCTTGTTCTTTAAATGCGGCCGGACGGGAAAATTGCAGAATCACAACAATCTCCTCCCAGGGCCCGGCGTGCATTGACAGGGGGGAGCCACGCGGGTAAAATGCTTCCGCTCTGGAAGTATTTTTGTTTGGAAATATCCCAGGTTGAAACCTTATGCCCACTTCTTCCCCATCCCCCGTCTCGCCCGAAGCGGTTGAATTGCTCCAGCGGATCATCCGCCTGAAGAACCGCTTCAAGGTGGTCGTTCCCGAAAATATTGCCACGCTAAGGAACCAGTTCCGCGAGTCGAACCTGTCCGGCAAGGGCGCGGGAGCCACCGACGGCGGCCTCTTCTATAGCGCGGGCAGCGTCATCTCCGGCCACGACGGCCCGGTTAGCATGGGCGAGCTCAGCCGCGAGCTGGAAGTGCCGCTCAGCACGGCCACCCGCACCGTGGACTGGCTGGTCAACAACGGCTACGCCCAACGGCTGCCCGACCCGAAGGACCGTCGCATCGTCCTGGTGGAGCTGACCGACTCAGGAAAAGAAGCCTACCGGGCGATGAGCACCTTCATGCTTGCCAAGGTCGAACAAGCCATGAGCCAGTTTACCTCCGGCGAGCGGGAGGTCTTCCTCTCGCTTTTGAACAAGGTCCTGACTGCCTTCGAAGAGGCGGACGACCGCTCCGCATAGATTTTTCCTCCCTCGAATATTCCGGTTCTTTACAGTTTTCCAATCAGGAGTCACACCATGAGACGTTTTCGAGCGCTGATCAAGAAAGAGATCCTGCACATGATGCGGGATCCGCGCACGCTGATCTTCATTTTCATCATGCCGATCCTCCAGCTGCTCCTGCTGGGGTATGCCAACAATACCGACGTCAGGAACGTTCCCACGGTCATCTTCGACCAGAGCAACAGCCAGGCCAGCCGGTCCCTCCTGGACGCCTTCCAGGTGACCGGGTATTTCTCGTTCGATTTCGTGGCTTCCACGGACGCGGACGTGAACGACCTGATCGCCTCCGGGAAGGCCAAGGTGGGGATCATCATTCCCCCGGATTACAACACGAACTTGCTGGCCGGGCAGACCGCCCAGGTGTCCGTCCTGATCGACGGCTCGGACCCGACCACCGCCGGCGCCGTCCTTTCGGCCGCCACCCTGGCGGGCCAGGCCCACGGCACCAGCCTGCGCCTCGAGCAGCTGGCCCTGGCCGGGGCGGGCGGGCTGAGCGCCTCCCCGGTGGACGTCCGCACCCGGGTGCTCTACAACCCCGACTTGCTCGGCAGCTATAACATCGTCCCCGGCCTGATCGCCATGATCCTCTTCCAGACCGCTACCAGCCTGACCGCCCTCTCCATCGTCCGGGAGCGGGAGCGCGGCACGATCGAACAGCTCATCGTCACCCCGATCCGCAACTGGGAGCTGATCGTGGCCAAGATCATCCCCTATATCCTGGTCTCCTTTGCGGACATGCTCCTGATCCTGCTGATCGGAACGCTGTGGTTCGGCGTCCCGATCCGGGGCAGCCTGCTGCTGCTCTTCGCCATGACTGGCTTGTACCTGCTGCCCACCCTGGGGCTCGGGTTGCTCATCTCCACCTTCGCCCGCACCCAGCAGCAGGCCCAGCTGATGACCATGCCGATCCTGCTGCCGGCCATGATGCTTTCGGGATTCATCTTCCCGGTGGCATCGTTGCCGGTCTTTCTGCAGTTGGTCGGGAATCTGATCCCGCTGACCTATTTCATTTACATCCTGCGCAGCATCGTCGTCAAGGGGGTGGGGATCGAGATGATCATCCCACAGACGATCGCCCTGATCGTATTTGCCATCGTCCTGCTGGGCGCGGCGGCCCTGCGCTTCAGCAAGAAGCTCGATTAACCTGTTCGATACCGAAAGGAAATTGCTCATGAAACGGAACCCAAGAATCATCCTGCCGATCGTTCTGGCCGTGGCGGCGATCGGATTTATCGCCTGGTATTTCTTCCTGCGCCCGACCGGGACCGCCGCAGCGGGCGCCCTGACTGCTTCGGGGACCGTCGAGACGACCGAGATCAACATCGCCCCGGAGACCGCCGGGAAGATCCTCCAGGTGAATGTGCGGGAAGGCGACGTCGTCAAGAGCGGCGACGTGCTCGTCCAGCTCGACAACTCCATCCTTACCGACCAGCGGGCGATCGCCCAGGTCAACCTGGAGACGGCCCAGTTGGCCCTGCTCCAGCTGACCTCCCCGACCATCCTGGCCAACGCCCAGAGGGCCGCCGCCCAGGACCAGATCGACCTCGACAACGCCCAGACCTCCCTGAACAACCAGCTCTACTTCAGCCGGAACACCGGCGCCATCCAGAATGCCCTGGCCAGCCTGACCCTGGCTGCGGACAAGCTGTCCAAGGCCCAGGACGCCTACAACAACCTGGGCGGCGAGGTGGAGACGAGCACGGTCAAGGCCAAGGCCTACCAGCAGTTGTATGCCGCCCAGCAGAACTATAACAACGCCCTGTTCGTCTACAACACCTGGTCCGGCAAGAACAACCAGGAACAGATCAACCTGAAGACGGCGGCCGTGGCGTTGCTGACGGCCAAGCTGGCCGAGGACCAGGCCCTGGTCACCGACCTGACCGGCGGTCAGGTCCCGGATAATGCCACCGGGGCGGCCCTGGCTCAGATCGAACAGGCCCGGCTCAACATCCGCATGGCCCAGGCGAACCTGAACCTGCTGGACGACCAGATCAAGAAGACGACCGTCGTCGCCCCCGTGGACGGGGTGGTGATGGCCCGCAACGCCGAGCCCGGCAGCGTGGTGAATGCCGGGGCAGCCCTGTTCACCCTCGGCCGCCTGGACGAACTGACCATCACGGTCTACGTGCCGGAGGATCGCCTGGGCGAAGTCAAGCTCGGCGAGACCGCCAGCGTGAGCGTCGACTCCTTCCCGGGGGTCGTCTTCAATGCCACCGTCAGCTACATCTCGGACCAGGCGGAGTTCACCCCCCGCAACGTCCAGACCGTCTCCGGGCGCAAGAACACTGTCTTTGCGGTCAAGCTCAGCCTGAGCGATATCACCGGCCGGTTGAAACCTGGCATGCCCGCCGACGTCGTCTTCAACGCGAAATGAGCACGGAACCCGAAATTCTGCTGGAGACCCGGGACCTGGTCCGGTCGTTCGGCCCGCTGAACGCAGTCGACGGGCTGAACATCGAGGTCCGGGCCGGCGAGATGGTCGGCCTGGTCGGCCCGGATGGGGCCGGCAAGACCACTGCCATCCGCCTGATGGTCGGGGCCCTCCAGCCCACCCGCGGCCAGGTCCGTATTGCCGGGTACGAGCTGCCCGCCCAGGTCGAAAAGGCCCGGGAGGAGCTCGGCTACCTGGCCCAGCGCTTCAGCCTATACGGCGACCTGACCGTGCGGGAGAACCTGGAGTTCTACGGCGAGGTCTTCGACATCCCGGACGCCGAGCGCAAGCAGCGCTCGGATGAACTGTTGCGCTTCGCCGGGTTGGAGGAGTTCGCCAACCGGCCGGCGGCGGCCCTCTCGGGCGGCATGCAGAAGAAACTCGGCCTGGCGACCGCCCTGGTCCACCGCCCGAAGGTGCTCCTGCTCGACGAGCCGACCGGTGGGGTGGACCCGGTGGCCCGCCAGGAGTTCTGGCACCTGTTGATTGGACTGCTCCGGGCTGGCTCGGCCGTCCTCGTCAGCACCCCCTACATGGACGAAGCCATGCGCTTCAACCGGGTCATCTTCATGAACCACGGCAAGGCCCTGACCCAGGGCGCCCCGCGCGACCTGATGCAGACCCTGGCGGGACGGATCCTCGAGCTGGCCACCGAGCAGAGCATGGCTGCCCGGCGGATTGCCGCCGAGGACCCCGATGTGGAGGACGTGCACACCTTCGGCGAGTACCTGCACCTGCGGGTCCGCTCGGCCAAGGGGCCCCTGAAGCGCCTGCCCAAGCGCATGGAAGAGGCGGGCGTGCCGCTGACCCACCTGATCCCGGTGGCGCCCTCCCTGGAGGACGTTTTCATCCAGCTCCTGGAGGAAGAACAAGCCCATGAGCAATGACATCCCGGCCCTGGACGTCCAGGGCCTGACCCGGCGCTTCGGCTCGTTCACCGCCGTGGACCATGTTTCGTTCACCGTCCAGCCGGGTGAGGTGATTGGCTACCTCGGCCCGAACGGCAGCGGCAAGACCACCACCATCCGGATGTTGTGCGGCCTGCTGACCCCCAGCGAGGGGACGGCCACGATCCTGGGGGAGGATGTGGTGAAGAACGCCGAGGCGATCAAGCCGCACATCGGCTACATGTCGCAGAAATTCTCCCTCTACGACGAGCTGACCGTCCAGGAGAACCTGGAGTTCTACGCCGGGGTCTACGAGATCCCCCTGGCGACCGAGAAGGAGCGCATCGCCGAGGTTATCCGCACGGCGGGACTCGAGCTGCGGACCCGCTCCCTGACCGGAAGCCTCTCGGGCGGGTGGCGCCAGCGTCTGGCCCTGGGCTGCGCCATGCTCCACCGCCCGCCGCTGCTCTTCCTGGACGAGCCCACCAGCGGCGTCGACCCGGTGGCCCGCCGGGAGTTCTGGGATCTGATCTACCAATTCGCCTCCGAAGGGACGACCGTCTTCATCACCACCCACTACATGGACGAGGCCGAGCACTGCAGCCGGGTCGGATTCATGTACCGCAGCAAGCTGTTGGCCTTCGACTCCCCCCGGGCGCTCAAATCGACCTACCTGTCGGGTGCCGCCTGGGACCTGGCCGCCGATCCGCTCCTCGAAGCGGTGGACACCCTGGAGGGGATGGAAGGGGTAGCCCAGGCCAGCCTGCACGGGGACCGGGCCCACGTCATCGTCGACCCAAAGCAGTGGACGCCGGCGCGCCTGACCAAGGCCTTGAAGGCGAAGAACGTCGCCGTCCATTCGGTCGAGACGGTCGAATCCACCCTGGAGGACGTCTTTACTCTCCTGGCCCACCGCGGCAAGTCCGGTTTGACGGAATAAGGATCCGGATTCCCGGGAAATCTTCATCGTTGAATAAGCAAAAGACTCTGGCAGGTAAAGCCAGAGTCTTTTGCTTAATTCGTAAATTATTATCGAGGGCTACGTACCGGGAATATATTTGCCCTTCTGCTTCTTCTCGTCCTTGAGCTTGCGCTTCTCCTTCAGGCTGTGCGCGGGCTTCTTCTTCTGTTCCTTCTTGCCTTTGTCGCTCTTTCCACTTCCGCTCATGGCTGTTTCTCCTTTGTGCGAAACGGTCGGTCGAACGCTGATGGGCAGGCGGATCGCCGCCCTCAGGCAAAGTATACCTTAAACGGGGCGGGCTACGCGCCTTCCCCAGTCAGCTCCTTGCAGATAGCCCAGAGCTTTTCCTCGTTGGCTTCGTTGCGGAACTCGCAGGGCAGTTCTTTTCGCTCCTCGAAGAACTTGCCGCTCACGTCCTCCAGGCCGGGGTCGCTCGCCAGCCAGACGGCCGTATCGGCGCCCTGGGCGCTCGTCCGGCCGTGGGCGTACTGGGTCAGGCGGGAGACGAGTTCGGCCGGGGCGTTGCGGTACAGCTCGGTCTCGGTGATCAAGCCAGGGGCCATGGCGTTGGCGGTCACCCCGCTGCCATCGACGCGGCGGGCGAGGGCCCAGGTGAGCATCCGGTCGCAGGCCTTCGACTGGGCATAGGCCTTGAAGCTCTCGAAGGGACGCCGCTCGAATTGCAGGTCGTCCAGGTCCAGGTCGCTGGCGAAGGTGGAGGCCACATTGACGATGCGGGCCGGGGCGCTCTTCACCAACAGGTCGCGCAACTCGTGGATGAGAAGGTAATAGCCGACCACGTTGGTGGCGAAGGTCAGCTCGATGCCGTCGACGCTCAAGACCCGGGGCAGGGCGCCGCGGTTGCCGCCGGCGTTGTTGACCAGCACGTCCAGGCGGGGATACCTCTTCTTGAATTCCTTTGCGAAGTCCCGGATGGAAGCCTGGCTGGATGTGTCGACCGGCATCACCATCGGCTCGGCCCCGCCGGCCTTCCCGGCGATCTCCCGGGCGACTTCCTTACCCTTCTTCATATCCCGGCAGGCCAGGACGACTTCGGCCCCCAGGCCGGCCAACTGGACGGCGATCTCCTTCCCGATCCCGGAGGTGGGGCCGGTGACGACGACACACTTGCCTTGCATGCTGTTCATGGGAATGCTCCTTACTTTCTTGGCTACTGGTAAATGGCGGCAGTTCCAGGGGATGATTCTACTTGAAAAATTACGCTTGTGCCCGGCCGATCACGGAAACCATCCTGCCCGCGCGTAGGCATTTTCAAATTCTTCCAAGTCGCCTGTCATTTCTTCCTCGAATACATCAATATCTTGATGACTTAAATTGCATTCTGGCGCAGGACGAGTCTCGGTTACATTCCTGTTCACTATTGTATCTTCTCCTTCCCCCCGGCTCTTGATTGGAGAAAAGAATCCATGGTTTTTCGTTTCAAGCTATTTCGATCATCATTTTTTACCTTTGCCTAGTAGTATTAATCGTACAAGGAAATATATTCCCTGTATGTTTCCCAGTCAAAACATTCCGGTATATAGTGGAATGTAACGCTCCGGCGCCCATGGCCGAGTAATTTGGAAACCTCCTGGCGAGCACTTTTATCATCCGCCCCCATCGATCGAAGTTTGGAGTATTTCATTTGCGCATAGGTCGACCGCAATCGGTGCACACCAGTAATTTCAATCCCCAAATTCTTGTCTGCCTTGGAGACTTCCTGCCAATAGAAATTACGCCAAGACCTGCTGGGAGTGAAGAGGTATCCTGATGCGACAGTTAATTCAGGAAGCAGTCTCTCTGGGATCGGCACCTCCCGATAGCGCCCATTTTTGCCTGTAATGCACAGCACCTTGCGTTTCCTGTCGATATGTTCTCCCATGAGACCCGCAACCTCGTGCTCCCGCAAACCACAATATAAGGAAAGTTTGGCTGCAAGGGCGCATGACGATTTCGATTCGACCAGGTAGCTTACGATGCGTTGAGCATCCTTGGGCTGATATCCGTAGCGAGGCGGCCGATAGTGGACGCGCATTCGATCCCGGAAATCATTTTCGATCGGACATGGCCCTTTGACCCAGCCTAATTTGAGCGCTCCTTCATACACCTTCTTGATCGCACTTTGCGCTTTGGATACAGTTCCGGGCGCTTGCTCAGTATAATACTTCTCATAGGTTGCCAAAATAACATTCCGGTTTAGAAGGTCCTTGAGCAGCTTTTTTCCGGAATCGAGTTGTGCGCGCTTAAAGAATGTCCGGGCTGCCCGAAAATAGCTGCGATATGATTCATAGGAGAGGATATAAGGAATCGGGCGAGTTGGATCACATCCTTTCCGGAGGGCGCGCTTCAGGGAAGTAACCCCAAGCTCAGATTTCATCTCATCTATTTCCTCTTTGGATAAAAACAGCGAGTCCATGCAGAGGCTGATTTGATGTGATACAGATGATGTTGACATGAAACAGTTCTCCTTTTTGAAAATCGATTATGTTGGAACACTGTTAAGCCGGTCGCCAAGAAGGCGAAATGGACCGATTTTGTGTAACGCTGGCTGGCCGATGGTCCGGATCTGCTCGTTGGTGCCAACGAAATTTTCCTTGTCAGGGTCTGTGTAACACTCTAATTCACCCAATTCGACTAATCCGAGCAAGGATTGTCGTATGGTGGCCTGCCAATCGCCATTCGCGTTGTGGCCGATTTTCTATGACTTGCTCCTGTCCCAAGTACTGCTTACGAATACGAAGCAATTATGGAGTTGCATTGCTTCCTCGCGAAGAGTAACAGCCATACCAGGCTGGTACTGACAATAGAAAGGCGGCAGATTTGGTCGCCACGCCGAGAGTCGTTATTTTCACGAAAAGAGGCTTTCTCATCTGGTCATGGGTAGTGAAGACTGCTTCTCCGGTGTTTGGACAAAAAATTAAACAAAAAAACGGGATGCCACACTTTCAGCATATTATGCAAATGCTGCTCATGTGGCATCCCGTTTTTTGGGACAGCCCGAAGTCTAGCTCACGAAGGAGGCCAGTGAGTCATTTCTCACGGCCAAGTGCAACGACGATTCACTGCACAGAATGATTATACTTATACTGAAGAAAATTTGTCAAGGAAAACTGATGTTTTCCAGTGCAACCAAAATGGCTCACAGGTCTGTGCAATCGGCGCGACGCCTTCAATGATGGCATATGAGAAATGCTCAAGCATGTCCGCCGGGTCGGGTATACCTTCACCCAGAGCAAAATCGATTTGCTGCCTCGGGGACCCCCTTAAAATTGATTGCCGTCTATACAGGAGATGACGATCGATGATTTGCGGAAAGGGTAAATGGAGATGAGCAGGCTTCCTACGATCACAGTACAACCCGGAGATCATTATTTTAGCGTCGATGGCCGCCAGAGCGTCCTCTTCACCCGCAATTTGGCGGGCGTTCAAAGAAGCGATTACGATCCAATGCTGGACTGGATGGCAAAAGCCGGCAGTCGGGTGGCCCGGGTGGGTCTGGACAATATGGTCATGGGCGGGGTCCCCGGCCACTATGGTTATGGGTTCGATGGCTCCGGGAATATCGTGGCGGAGTGGGACCAAAACTGGCGGGACCTGTTTCAGAGGGCGGCCAGCCGGGGCATTTATGTCCTCCCGGTCTTCACCGGATGGGCGAATTGGAATCCCCCGGAACCCGGCACGGAAAACGGTTGGACCCACAATCCGTTCAATGACGGCTCGCGCGACCCGGCCGACCTTTTCAAGAGAGGAACTTATATCCACGATACATGGCTGGGCTGGCTGGCCAACGTAGTCGGGAAATGGGGCGCGATCGGGAATATCCTCGCCTGGGAAGTCTATTCCGAAGCCAACCTTACCCTAGTCAGCGCGTCCCCGGACGTCTACGTGCCCGAAGCGGCTGCCCGATCCTTCGTCGAGGCGGCGGCCCAGGCCGTGCGGGGCGCCGACCCTGCCGGGCGGCCCATCACGGCCTCTCTGGGAGGCGGGAATACCAATCCATGGTTCGACTTCTACAAAAGTCCTTCGCTCGATTTCATCCAGATCCATCCATACGAGCCCGGCGGCAATCTCGATACAGACATCCTCCGGATGATCCGGCAAAATCGGACGGATTATGGGAAGCCGGTTCTGATCGGCGAGTCCGGCCTGTGCGCCGCCGAGCCGATGAACGCGAGCGGCGGCCAGACCACCCTGACGACCGCGCCAAGGGCTGCGATCGGGATCAAGCATGCCATCTGGGCGGGCATGCTCTCCGGGGCGATGAACGCCCGGGCCCTCTTCTGGGAGGACAGCTTCGGGATCTATTTCCCGCCGCTTGGATGGCCGTTCCTCCAAAAATACGCCGACATGGAAGAGGGGGCGGCGCAGTTCATCAAAGGCCTGGACCTGGCAAAGTTCGAGCCGCTACCGATCTCCGGCCTGCTTCCTCCCACCCTGGTGGGAGCGCTGCTGGGCAGCTGGGACGTGCTCCTCGGCTGGCTGCGGGAGCCTGGCTGTGTGCCGCCTGACTGGCCGGTTGCCAGGCCGGTGGTAAAGAAGAGACCCATGTTTACCATCCCCTTACCGACTTCTGCAAAGATCACCTGTCAGGTGGATTTTTACGATACATCCACTGGGAAGATCATCGGCGCGACCACGGTTTCCTCTTCCGGAAGTGGGTCCAGGAATGGGCTGACGATCCCCCTGCCCGATCTCCCCTGGGCCGGTGGTACCGGCGATATCGCCTTCAAAGCCATTCGCAAGACGACCGTCCCGTGGCCGTTCGGGAGGTGATCTTTGCTGCCAAGGTAAAGCATACATTGGGATTTTATTAGAAAACAATCCAAGACCCTCCGGTCCGTCAGGGTGGGTTTGTGCTGGAATGACACTTCAATTCGTTCCAATTTGAGTATGTTGTTGCAATGCGAAATGTTTGCTATACTTGCCACTGGATACTGGATGGGAAAAGGTGTAAGGTTTTCGGCAAGCTACCCCCGATCTACCGGGTACCAGGAGTAAGCCACCTGTCGTTGAAATTAATGGGTTGGGGAAGTGGGAGGTTAGTATGAACGTGCTTAGGGAACGGCTGAAAAACGAGAGTCCGGAGCTGTTCCAGGCTCTCGAGCGGAGCTGGGAGATCGCCTGGAATGAATGGTTGCCGGCTATGGGGGTAAACAGGGATTCATACAATTCTTTTCCACATCTCAAGAACCTGGAAGCCTATTTCGATCAGGTCATAACAAGCTTTGAAACCGTGGCTGTTGCAGGGTCGGAACCGTTTATCAGTCCCACGGAGATCTACATTCTGTTGAGCGCTATCCTATTCCACGACATCGGCCGCGTTCCGGCCTCCGGCGATGCGCATGCCAAAGAATCAAGGGATATCATCATAAAGCAATGGAATGGATTAGGCATCCAATCGATCGAACTGGCCCGGAGTATTGCAGAGATTTGCGGCTGCCACGATTGCGCACCGTCCGAATGGGAAACGGAGACCAAATCCCTTAATAATGTGGTCATTGATCCGTATGGCGAGGTACGGGAGCGTTTCCTGGCCTGCCTGTTGGTCCTGATCGACCACCTGGATGGGGCCTTC
>DATJPX010000159.1:0-35212 GCA_035506155.1 Anaerolineales bacterium | reverse complement strand
GGTTCGTGAGGGTATTCCTGGGGAAGATGATCAAGCGTCATGGGTCGGGGAAAACAAACCGGCACGCTCAAGCAGGTTGGACAGGGCTGCACGCGTATGCTGGAGGTCGGATTCCGGCAGGGCTTTGCGGGCAATCAGGAGCAGGTCGGACCCCGGGCGGGTCTGCGGGATCAACTGGTTCATCGCCTCCCGCAACAGGCGCTTGGCCCGGTTGCGCCTGACGGCGTTCCCGACCGCCAAGCCTGCGCTGACCCCCACGTGCAGCTGCGACTCTTCCGATTTCAGCACATACAACACAACAAGCGGGTGGGCATACGACCTGCCTGAACGCCGCACCCGCTTGAAATCGGTTGACCGGGTCAGGCGAAAGCGTCGCTTCACCTGCACCTCGCATTAGCCCACGCGTGGGGAGATCCGCCGCGCGGCAGACCTCCTACCAGCGGACGTGCTTGACGTGATTATTGCTGCGGACGGTCAGGCGCAGGCGGCCCTTCATGCGGCGGCGCTTCAGAACTTCGCGGCCATCCGCCGTGGACATGCGCTGGCGGAAGCCATGCACACGCACGCGCCGCCGGATCCTGGGTTGATAAGGACGTTTGGTAGCCATTCATTCACTCCGAATAAGACAGGATTCCTGCCAGCTGCGTCGAAATGGGAACCGAATGTTTTTCCGGTGAAGGCAAGCTCAAAACTTTGTTCACCATCTAACGCAGGCAGCAGGCAAACACCAAACGGCGGGAATCCGCCGGGGTTTTCCAAAGCGAAGCGGAATTATACCCGAGGGGAGGCTTTCGGTCAAAGGGCAAACGCGTAAGAAATGCGTTAGCATTTCCCGCCAGGTCTCTTTCTTTGAAGATGCCTCAGCTGATCGGATCGACAGGCGCTACGACAACGACATATCAGTGTTCGGGCCAATCAAATCCCACATGTTCCCGTACAAGTCTTCGAATACCGCCACGGTTCCATAAGGAGCAGTTTTCGGCGGCCGGACGAATTTGATCCCCAAAGAAAGCATCTCGTTGTAATCCCGCCCGAAATCGTCTGTATGCAGGAACAGGAAGACCCGTCCACCCGTCTGATTGCCAATGGCAGCCGCCTGCTCGGGCTTCGACGCCCGCGCCAGCAGGAGGTTGGTCCCCTCCGATCCCGGGGGAGCGACCACCACCCAGCGCTTATCCTGCTCCGGCTGGTAGGTATCCTCGATGAGGGTGAAGTGGAGTTTATGGCAGAAGAAGTCGATGGCTTCGTCATACTCGCGCACGACCAGGGCGACGTGGAGGATGGATTGTTGCATAAAAATAACATCCTTTCACTCGTATGCGGGGAGAGCGCCTCCGCATAAAACTCCTCCCTTATCCAAATGGCGGTTGAAGGAGGCAGCATTTGCTCCGGACATATCCTAGGCTTTGCCTTCCTTTGCCTTTTTCTTGGTCCCATCCGGTTGGACGAGCGGAATGAGCAGGAAGAAGGTGCTGCCCTGTCCCATCTGGCTTTCCACCCATACCCTGCCTTTGTGCTGGTCGGCGATCGAACGGACGATGGCGAGTCCCAGGCCGGAGCCGCGCTGGGCACGGGCCTCGCGCTGGCTGCCGCGAAAGAATTTTTCGAAGAGGCGGGGCTGGTCGGCGGGGGCGATGCCGATGCCATTATCCTCGACCTCGAAACAGACGGCGCCCGTCTGAGCTTTGGCCCGCAGTGTCACCGTGCCTTTTTCAGGAGTGTACTTGATGGCGTTTTCCACCAGGTTGTAGACCGCCTGCTGGAGCAGGGCCCGGTCGGCGTCGATGGATTCCGGCAGGTCGGGGGCATTCTCCATTTTCAATTCGATCTGCTTCTGCTCGGCCAGCAGGTGCAGGGTTTCGAGCACGCCTTCGGTCACCGCCCGGACGTCCACCTTCTCCACCTGCAGGCCCACGCCCGCGTCGATCCGGCCGAGGTCGAGCAGGTTGTTGACCAGGCGGGCCATGCTCTCCACGCCCACCACCATCTTGGCAACGTAATCCCGCTGCTGGTCGTTCAGCTTGCCGGCCATTTCCAGCATGGTGGCGTAGCCGCGCATCAGGGTCAGCGGGGAACGCAGATCGTGGCTGACCGAGGAGACGAAATCCGACTTGAGGGCATCCAGCTCCTTGAAGTGGGTCACGTCCCGCAACACGCACACTCGCCCCACCGGGCGACCGTCCGCCAGGACGGCCGAAGCGGTGGCGAAATAGACCTTGCCGTCCGGCAGGACCACTTCGGCGGATTTCTTCCCGTCAGCCAACTCCTGGAGCAGGTCGCGCAGTTCCTGCTGCCCGATGACTCGCTCGGTGGGCTGGCCCTCCGCGCCTCCGGCAGGCGCCCCCAGGGCGCGCTTGGCGGCCGGGTTGGCCAGGATCAGGCGGTTCTCCTGGTCGGTCACCAGTACGGGATCGGGCGTGGAAGCCAGGATGGCAGCCAGGCGCTGGCGCCCTACCTCGGCGGTCCGGAAGAGGCGAGCGTTCGAAGCCGCCAGGGCGGCCTGCCCGGCCAGGGTCGAAAGGAAGCGCAAATCCTCTTCAGTAAAGGAGTGCGGGGCATCGTAAGCCGCCCACAGGGCGCCGTAGAATCGGTTCTCGTGGTACAACGCCACCGCCACCAGGGTTTCGGGACGTGGTCCTTCCGGCAAATCCAGTCCACGCAGGCGCGGCAGGTTGGTCAAGACCAACCGGCTCTGCTTCTGCGCCAGGGCCAGGATGGCAGCATCCAGCGCGGCGTACCGGTCCCGGGCGGGGCCGAGCGAGTAATGCAGCGGGGCATCCTCCTGCGGCTGGTTGGATGGCACCAACGTCACCCGCACGGCGCTCGCCCCGGAAGCCAGGACGGCTTCGAGGATCGGCTGGACGGCGCCCTCCATTTCTAGAGTCGAAGCCACGCCTTGGCTGACCAGCAGGAGCTGGTTGAGCTCCTCCAGGCGGGCATGCAGGCTGACGCGCATCTGCTCGAAGGCCCGCCGGACCTGCCCGACCTCATCCACTCCCGTGACCTCCAGTGGATGGTCGAGCTGGCCCTGGGAGATCCGGGCGGCCTCGCCGGCCAGGTTCTGCAGCGAAGCAGTCACCACCCGCAAACTCAGGCGCAGGGACACCAGCCCGACGACAGACAGGGCAAGGATCAGGAGCGCCAGCGGAGTGGCGATGTCCAGCGCCAGTTGCTGGGCCTGCCCAGCCGGAACGCTCAGGACGACCGCCCAATCCCGGCCGATGACTGGCTGGTAATAGACCAGGTTGCGCGTCCCGCTCGGGGCAGGCGCATCGTAGAAAACGGTCTGCCCGCCGCGCTGGCCGGGGTAGATCGTCATCAATTCATCCGGGTTGGGGCTGACGAGCACCTGGCCTCGATCGTCCAGGAGGCGACCCTGCCCGCCCTGGAGCTGCATCCCGATCAGGCTCTTGATGACCGGCTGGGCGAGCGGATTATTGACCAGCACACTGCGACCGAGCAGGATGCGCTGGGTCTTACCATCGGCTCCCGGGATGCCTGCCAGGAATGCCAGGCGGGCGGTCGTCCCACCAGCAGCCGGCGGGAGGGTGTAGACCTGGGCAGTCACACCCTGGACGGCCAGTGGGATGGCGGCGCTCTCGGCCTGGGCTAGGCTGAAGGAGGCGGCGTCCCCCGGAGGATAAGCGGCCAGCAGGGTGCCGGTGGCATCCAGGATGAAGAGCTGGTCGAAATAGGGGACTGTATGGACCTGATCGCCCAGCACGCCGCCAAGGACATCGCCCGAGGTGGTCAGCAGGCGAGGATCCGCAGCCAGGCGGGCAGCCAGGTTTTGGCCGGTCTCCAAGAAAAAGGGCACGCCGTCGGCAGCCGTCTGGGCAGTGCTGGCTAGGCGATCCCGGATCATCCTCCGGGCGGCATTCCCGGCCACGATCCAGTCCCCCAGGATGAGCGAGACCAGCAAGACCAGGATCAGGGCTCCGCCGGCAAACAGGACGCGCGTCTGCAGGCTGCGCTCGCCCGGTGAAGGCTGGAGCGATTCCTGGACGCCCCAGGCGCGTGGCAAGGCCAGGGCGACCACCTGGGCAAAGGCGCCGGCAACGAGCAGTTCGCCACCGGTCGCCAGGACGGCCGGGCCGAGGTTGGTCAGGGCATAATCCAGCCGGGCCGCCAGCCCGCCCGATACCGTGAAAAGGGCGCTGGTCATGAAGACCACCGCATACAGGGGAACCAAGCCAAGGGCGATCAAGGCGGGCTGGCGCATGGCCTTGTAGAAAATGGTCCGATAACGCTGGCGCGTGGCCAGGCTGAACAGCGCCGCCAGGATTGCCGGCTCGAGGATGGTGAAGAAGGCGTGCGAATCCCACAGAGCGCGCGTCAGGCCGGTCGCCAACCCGATGAACAGGCCGTCCAACGGACCCAGCAAACCGCCGGCAAGCATCCAGGGCAGGGCCGAGAAGACCACCAGCACCGGCGCATGCGGTCCGGCAGGCAGGCCCGGCACCGGCAGCGCCGCGCCCGTGGAGAGTTGTACCCCGAAGAATAGGTTGAATAATACGGACAGGACAAGGAATACGAACAACAGCACCCCACGCCGCATGGCGCCCGGCTGGGGACCGCGGCCGCGCAGTGCCAGGGCGACGAACGATCCGAGCAACAGGATCCAGCCCGCCCAGCCCAGGAATGAGCCAGGCAGGGCAAGATAGGGGGAGTTAGTCAGGAGCGTCAGGATGGGAGTCATGGGCATGCGGTTAATGATTATACTGCTTCCCAAAAACCGGCCGACGAACAGATGAAAAAGCCGTGACGGGAGGCGTCACGGCATAATTTCACGATTGCGCATCCGGAACGATGGCGCTCCCGGAGTACACTCCGCGATATCCTTCAGGCAGCAGGCCGGCGATGGTCCGCATCACCAGGTCGGCATTGCTCTGGCGGGAGGCATGCCGCATTTCACCTTTTCCCTCCACCGGCGGGAGCTGGAGCGGCTTGCCGATGTGCATTTCGAGCTGCGGGCGCTTCCCCCGGATGGCCTTGCTGAAAAAATCGTCCGTGGTGCCGACGATGCCAACCGGGATGACCGGCATCCCGCTCTGCTCGGCGATGTAGGCAACTCCCGGCATGGCCTTGCGCAGACCCGGGGCATGCGAGCGGCCGCCTTCGGGAGCAATCAACAGGGGATAACCGCCGCGCAGGGCATTGATGACCGCCTCCATGGCAGCCCGATCGTATTCGCCGCGATGGACCGGGATGCCGCCCCACAGGCGCGCCAGGACGTTCTGTCCCGGCCGGTCCCAGACGTCGGAGGCGCCCAGGGCTTCCACTTGTTCCGGCCAGAAGACGCCGGCGAACGGCGGATCGAACAGCGAAACGTGGTTGATGGCAAGGATATATGGCTTGCCAAGCGGCACGTTCTTCCTGCCGGTGATCCTGACCGGCGCCAGAAGGCGGAACAGGCTGCCCAACAGCAGGCGGATGAGAGGCCGGGCCAGCCAGCGCCTCCACCAGGCGAGGTGATACTTCTTTACCGGCATAGGGCCTCCACTTTGGCAAATACTTCGTCCGCGTCCAGCTTGTCGGAGTCCAGCACGACCGCATCCTCGGCGGCCCGCAGGGGCGAGAAAGCCCGGTTGGAATCGATCTGGTCGCGCGAGCGCACCCCGGCCAGAATCTGTCCATAATCGGCCTGGCCGCCCCGGTTGAGGATCTCGGTATGACGCCGGCGGGCGCGTTCCTCCGCCGAGGCATCCAGGTAGATCTTCAGGCTGGCCTCCGGCAGGACGACCGTGCCAATGTCCCGGCCGACCATGACCACCCGGCCGCGCAGACCGATGCGGCGCTGCTGGGAAGCCAGGGCCTGGCGGACGCCCCGGTAGGCGGACACCGGCGAGACGTTGGCCTCCACTTCGGGAGTGCGCGTCTCCCAGGTGATGTCGGTCCCTTCCACGAGGACGTCACAGGAACGGCCGTCCTCCTTGGATGGCGGGCGCACGTCGATCTGGACGGTCTCGGCCAGGCGGGTCACGCCGGTTTCGTCCTTCACATCCACGCCGCGCTGCAAGGTCACCCAGGTGATCGCCCGGTACATGACACCCGTGTCGAAAAAGAGATAGCCCAGGGAATCGGCCAACCGGCGGCCGAGCGTTGTTTTGCCCGAAGCCGCCGGACCGTCGATGGCGATGATATCAGGAGTCGTCATAAGGGAATGGATTCGCCCGTTTACGGGGTCGGCTGGGTGGATTGATCGTCGAGCATCAAGTCGGCGCGCACCCACAGGATGATATCGTCACGGGCGATGGGCGCCTGGCGGTAGATGATCCATTTCAACCAATCGGAAGCGGTGGCCTGATCCCAAGTAATGTGCTCGTAAAGTGGCAGTCCCTCGCCGCGATATTTAACTGCCAGGCTGACATTCCCTGGCGGGGTGATCAACAACTCAGGGGTGGCGTCCGGGGCCAGATCGCTGACATCCTGCACTTTCCAATCCCGGAAGACCCAATGCAGGGCCGGGGAGTCGACCTGCAGGATGGTCAAGGGCAACTGTTCCGCATACCCGCGATTCAGGTCGGAAATCTGGCTGGCGACTTTCAGGAGGACATCCACCCTGGAGGTGCGCGGCTCGGGCAGCCAGAGCTCCGCCGTAAGCGGCTGGCGCAATCCGGCCGAGCCGGTGGCCATCGCGACGGTGAAGGCGGTCAGGGCGACGGTGAAGCTCCACACACCCGCTAGGCGGGCGATGGTTGCAGACCATCCGGTCCAGGCCAGGGCAAGCGCCATGAAGATCAGCAGCAGGAAGGCCGGCAGGATGTAAATATTGATCCGGCTGGTACTGGCGCTTAGATCCACAGTCGTCAGGTCGGCCAGTTTCAGCCAGCCGAAGACCAGGACGGCGATCACCAGGGCAAAGGTGGCGGAAAACTCCCACATGTTTTGACCCGCAAAATCGAAATGATGGCTCAATTCCAGGCCTGCCAGCGCCCAGAGCGGCAGGAGCGCCCAGACCAGGTCACTGACCTGCTTGCCTGGGTAGATCAGGCTCAGGACGAACGCCACCAGCGCCCAGATAGCCAGGCGCAGGCTGTCCGCATCCCGCTTCAGGATGCCGCGCACTGCTCCGGCGATCCCAAAGCCCAGCGGCAGGATCTCATAAGCCGGTAAAGCCAGGAGAGGCTGCCAGAACTGGGTGTCCGAAACCGTCCACCAACCGCTCAGGGAGGCCCACGCCGAAGCGCCGAAGCCAGACAGGCCCTTCGGGGAGAGCAGGAAAAGGGTGCCGCCGACAAGCAGGGTCCCGACGCCCCACAGGAGCGCCGCCCGCAGCTCATCTGTGAAGAAACGCCCAGGTCCGGCGGCCTTGGCGGGCGCCTCAGGAGCGGCCGGTTTTCTTTTTGCCTTGCCCCCCGTCTCTTCCACCGGGGCAGGGACTTTCTTCCCGATATTCGCGGCGAATGCCCAGGCCAGGACCAGCCCGAGGATCCCGAACCAGATCGAGGGTCCGGAAAGCAGCGCCAGGCCGGCCAGGACGCCGGCCAGGACGGGCCGTTTCTCCATCCACATCAGCCCGGTGAAGACCAGCAGCGTGATGGCCAACATCGGACCGCCCGCCAGGTGCGACATCGCCACCAGGCCCGGGTCGATCGCCAGGCCGAACGCCACGGCCAGCGCAGCCAGGCGTCCAAAGCGGCCGCGCAGGAACCAGGGCGCCAGGACCAGGGCGCAGCCCGCCAGGGCCGGCCAAAAGCGCGCCAGGAAGTTCGTCGTGCCAAAGATGAAGAACAGGATGGCAGTCAGGTGAACGTAAGCGGGATTCGGGCCGATCCCCGGCCTCAAACCCTGCACGATCCGCAGAGCCTGCAACGCCCAGGTGGCCTCGTAATCCGAGAGCGGCAACGCCCCCAGGTGCAGGAAGCGTAATCCGGCAGCGATGACGAGGGCCAGGGCATAGAGAGCGTGTTCGAGGGTGGGCTGGAATTTTTTCATCGGTTCCATTTTAGCATTATTCCGGGTTCCGCCAGGCGGATTCCGAGCGGGCAGTCCCTATTGGGATGGGACCTCATAGATCACCACGTCACCCTGAGAGAAAACCTGGGTGAGGTGCTGCTTGAATTTGGCATCGTTGACGTGATAAGTTCGGAGTTCCATCGTCCCGACGACCACATAGCGAACATTGTACTGAGTCAGGATGGTGCTGGCATCGTCCCAACTGGAAGTCTCGTAGAGGCAGCGGATGTCGTCGCCGCGCTTGCGCGGGCCGCCATCGGCGGATATACAGTTCAGGTTCTGGATCGGGGAGACCTGTTCGTCGAAAGTACCCCGCCACTGCCATTCGTGGAATGTCCAGCCGATCACATCGGGCAGGCCGGAATAGGCGGCCATGCGGGCATAGTCGGTGTAACTTCCTCCAACCGCTTCGGCGATCACCCCGTCGGGAGCGGTCAACAACCAGCGGGCCGCGGCAGCGTCGTCGGGATATTGGTCGGAAAACAGCCTGGACCCATCCAGGGTCCAGACCTGCAAGGCATCCTGGAGCGCTTTGGGATCGCCCGCGGCCCGCGCCGACTTCAGGGTGGAAAAGAAAGCCGGGATCTGCAGGTCATTGGCCTTGTTCCCCAATCCGAGGATCGGGTATGTCAACGAGACGACCATCAGCAGGGATAAGCCGACGTGGAACAGGCTGCCGCGGACATCCCGGCGGGACCCGAAGATCAGGGCCGAGACGAACACGGCCAGGCTGGCGATCCACAACAGCGCCTGGAGGCCCGGGTTGGTCACGTTCAGGCTGACGAAGACCAGCAGGAAGCCTGCAAAGAGCATGGCGAAGGTCCCCTTCCAGGCCTTCAGGCGTTCCAGGATGACGGCCACGCCGAAGGCCGACGCCAGGCTCCACACCATCCAGGCCTGGTAATAGAACTTGAAGATGGTGTTCATGCGGTTCGAGAACAGGTCGCGCAGAAAGACGAACTCCGGTGCGATCACAAGCACGCTGCCCAGAACGATCAGCATCAGGACGAAGATGTTGACCAGGGCGGCCGGTGAACCATCCGCCGACTCAGCGTTCGTCCCGGCATCCGGCACCCGCACGGATCGATAGCCGCCGATCACGAAGGCCAGGGCGGCGCCGAGCAGACCGAACAGGGTCAGCAGGCCGCCGCTGTACATCAGCCGCCGCCCGTTCGAGAGGACGAAACAGGTCAGCACGCTTCCGGAGCATTCGGAGTCGACCAGGGAGGTCACGAAATCGGGCTCCAGCTTCAAGGCCACGAAGGCCATCAACCAGGAGAAAAGCCACAGGGCCAGGATCAGGCCGGCCGCCAGGGCCAGTCCCACCCACCATTTGGCCGGGCGCTTTTCGGACCGCCAGAGCACAAGCAGGTAGGCGATGATCCCCAGGAAGAGCGGCGCAAACATCACCCACAACTGCGCGCCGCGGGTCGGGCTGTCGATATTAGGCAGGATCCCGCCCGCCTGGGATTGGAAACCGGCGTAAAAAGGCAGATAGAGCAGGATGGCCGCCAACCCGACCGGAACGCCGAAGGAGAACAGGTCCTCCAGGCGCTTCCAGCTCCAGCCGGATTCTCCGACGCGCATCAGAACGAACGCCCCCGCCATCAGGGCAAAGCCGAGCAGAATGTCCCAGGTGTTAAGGAATGCCAGCCCGCCCAGGATGAGAGCGCCGAAGAACAACCCGGCCGCATGCACCGGCAGGCGGAAGAAACGGAAATTCGTCTCCCCCTTCCAGCCACCCAAGAACAGGTTAAGGGCCACAGCCACGGCCAGCAGCCCGAACGGCATGGCCAGCACATGCGGATGCAGGTCTCCGAGCAAATACGAAAAGGCCGGGAATTCGTCGATGATCTCGCGCCAGTTATGGGCGAAGTCGTAATCCTGGATGACGCGCGAGCCCTGCCACCACCAGATGAAGCGGCTCGGGATCCAGGAAAGCGCCGCGACGGGAGGATCGACCAGGTTCTTGATGCCGAGCCACGACCAGAAGGCCGAGGTCGCCGACCCATCCGCGTTGAATTTCCAGAACAGGCCCTTGCTATGCAGGACTTCCAGGAACCCTTCCACGTTGGAGACGAATAACAGGAAGAGCGGTCCGAGCAAAGGCAAACCCAGGGAAGGCTTCGGGGGAGCTTCCGCCGGGCGGTTCTTCTTGCGAGGCACCTCCGCCTGGCGGGCGCGCCGGGCAGCCAGGAGGTTGTAAATGATGCCATAGGCCCCGATGAAACTCAGGGCGAAGACCAGCGAAGTCATCAAATTATGGGCCATGGCGCCGGGCGTGCCAGTGGCACGCGCCAGCATGGCCGCCATGACGTAACCGAAATAGTAGTAGGAAATGGCGTAACCCGAGAGCCAGGGATCGCGCGGCGGAAAGGTCGGCGAGCGCAGGATGGCGTTGATGAAGGCCAGTTCCATGGTCTTCTCGCCGCCGGCGGTTTCGATGTTGGGATTGGATGCCCGCACGAAAGCCCACAGCGCAAAGGCCAGGAAGAACAACAACTCCACCATCAGGACGGTTCGACGGTTGGCCCGGATCCATTCCAGCAGTTCGAGGCGGCGCTCCTTGCGCAGCAGGGTGGATGCGGAAAGGGCCGCCAGAGCCAATAGGGCCACGAGCAGCCCGCCGCCGTCGTTCTGGAGGATGCCCAGCGAGGCCAGCATCCAGAAGACGTAGCCCCAGACCAACATCCCCAGGGCGCGCGCCAGGCTGAATCCCCGGTCTGACAGGGCCGGGAAAAGCCGAAAGGCCAGCGGGAAGGTCAGCCAGCCCAGGAATGTAACGAGCAAGTACCAGGCAAGGAATTGGAGCATCGCGATTCCACCGGCCTATCTCAAGGATTCGGGTAAGGAGAACTTCCCATCCGCCCCGGGCTCGAAGTCGACCACGCCCTTCACAGCCTCGAGGTTAAGCGGGCCGTAAATGTGCGGGAACAATTCCGAGGGCAGGTCTATGCCCGGGTCCCAGCGGAGTTCGGCCGTCAGGCGGGCGGGATCGATGACCAGGATGACCAGTCCATGCTGGCCGGGGAAGAGGAGGTTGGCCACGCGCAGGATCTGGCTGGCTTTGGAGCAGTGGATGAAACCTTCCTTCGCCAACGAGTCGGCCGTATAGGCGCCGGCTGCCTTCGCCGCCTCCCAGGACTGCCGGGTTGTGGTGTGCAGGACCATATCGCTCATGGGTTCACCTGCACATCCTGGTTGACCTCGTAGATCACGGTATCGCCATCGCGGTAGATTTCATGCCAGAAAACGCCATTGTAAGTTTCGAATTTGACCAGGCCGTTCGGAGCGCCGGCAGGCAGGAACGAATTCGGCCCCGGAGGATCCGCCAGCCCGCCGGGAGTGTACTTGGCCCGTTCCAGCTTGCCGACGATGATGTAACGAACATTGTATTTGCGCAGGAAGGCCACGGCCGCGTTGGCGTCCGGCGTCGAGTAAAAATTGTCCTCTTCGACGCCGCGATCCTTGACGACATTGGACTGCATCAGGCGCTGCTGGGTCTGGTGCCATTCCCAGCCGACCACGTCGGGCAGGCCGGTGTAGATCGAGAAGCGGTTCAGCCAGGTATACTGGACCCCGGAGGAGGGCGCCTCGGCAATGACGGGGGAACCCTTGATATTATCCTGCATCCAGCGGATGGCCCGGTAGTCTTCACTCAGGTCGATGTCGACGTCATACTCGGCATACGTCGAGTAAGCCATATAGGTCATGCTGTCGAGGGTGCGGGGAGTATCGGTGGACATGCGGTCCTGGATCTTGCCCATCCCACCCATCAGGAGGAAGAGGCCCGCGCCGGCCGTCAGGGCGAAGGCGGCGACCTGCCAGGTCAACCGCCAGCCGAACAGCCACTTGCGGAATTCCGGCAGCAGCCAGCCGAAAGCAGCCGCGGCGCTGATTCCCAACATGATCCAGACCTGCAGGTAGAACTTGAAGACCGTATTCATCCGGCCGATATCGCCGCGCAAGGCAACCATCTCGACCACCATGGTCAACAGGAGGCTCGTCCCGATCATGAACAGGACCAGCCGCTTGGCATCCGGCAGGCCAGGGCGGAAGAGCAGCAAGGCCGCCCAGACCGCCAGGGGCATGGCAATCCAGAGGATGGTGACGCCCTTCCAAGGCGTGCCGCGCGCCGGCGACATGACCCAAAGCTGCTGGCCGATCAATACCAGGATCAGGGCCACCAACCCGCCCAGGATCAGCTCCCGGTACGGGCGAAGTTTCCGCAGGGCCGTGACGGGCGTATCCGCCAGCCACTGACGCGTCTCCCAGATCATCCAGGAAACGATGAAGAACAGGAACACGCCCCAGTGGACAAGATAGGAGGAGACGTTCGAGCGTTCGTACTGCCAGATATCCAGCGAGTTATACGCCTGGCTGTACCAGTGCGAGAATGGTGCGTAGAGAAACAGGGACCCAACCGCAAGCACGGCCACCGCTCCAAGACCCAGGAGGACCCGCTTGATCCCGGAGCCGAGCTCAGGCAGGAATTTGCCGACATCGGCATATCGGACGATTACGTAGAACAGGACCACGGAGGCCAGGATCAGGTAAGTGTAAACGTCCCAGGTGTTGGTGGGTTTCAACGCGCCGATGATCAGAGCGCCGAAGAAGAGCCCGATGGCTGTCTCCAGCCAGCCCTTCCACCTGGCCTTCGAGAGCAGCACCGAAAGCGTCCAGGCGATCGCCAGAACGGTAATGAAGAAGGCGATCATGTGGGCGTGCAGGT
Organism: Anaerolineales bacterium; assembly: GCA_035506155.1. Lineage (GTDB taxonomy): Bacteria > Chloroflexota > Anaerolineae > Anaerolineales > Villigracilaceae > UBA877. Next base: position 22,521 of record DATJPX010000159.1, on the reverse strand, counting down.
CGGAATAGATGAAAGTAAAGAGCGGGAACTCGGTGATCGGGTTGCCGGAAGAATCCGGGAGGGCCCGGCTCGGGAACCAGTACCAGTCGCCGGGTCCGTAAGGCAGGTGCATCCTGCCAAACAACACCATGAAGAAACCTTCGACTGCCCAGAGCAGGCGTTGGAAGATGTTCACCTTATCCGGTATCCCGCCGGTCGCGGCGACCTGCTGGAACCCCTGGTAAAGCATGCGGACGATCCCCAGGTTGCCGAGCAGGACCATGGCGGAAGATGCCGAGATGCCGGCAATGAAACGGGAATCGAACAAGCCGGGCTTATGACCGCCATCCGGAAGGACAGCCTCGGGTCCGGCCGGCTTGCTGGTAGTCACGCCCCGGATGCTGTCCAGCAAATTCCAGGCCACCGAGAAGGCCCCGACAGCCAGGCAAGCGAACAGGGTCGGCAGGATGAAGTTATAGGCGATCGATGGGACGATGCCGAGCAGCTTGACCGGCGTGCCGACGATCACATAACCATAATAATAGTAGTTGATATAGCCGCCCGCAAACCACGGGTCATAGGGCGGGAAGCTGGTGCTCTTCAGGATGGCATTGAGGTAGGCGAAGTCCATCGGGCGCTCGCCGCCCTTGGCAGGATGCCAAAGGTCGGAATTGCCCAGGCGGATGAACAGGTCCACCAGGAAGAAGGACAGGAAGATGGCTTCGACAAGCAGGAAATACTTCCAGCGGGTTTTGAGCTCCTCCCGCAGCTCCTGGCGCTGGCGCCACGCCAGCCAGGCGCCCAGGACGGCGATCAGGCCGAGGGCGATGCCGATGGTCAGCCTGGTATATGTCAGGCCGACGGAGCCTGCCATCCAAGCCAGCCAGGCCCACAAGACCAGGCCGACCAGGCGGGATAATGGGTACCCGCGGTCGCCCAGCCCCGGGAAAGCCGCCCGGACCAGGGGATAAGTGATCAGGCCGAGGAACAGGATGACCAGGTACCACACGATCACTCCCAGGCCGGGATAGAGGTTGTAGAATGCCTGGCGGTTGAACAGATCGGACCAGGTGCCGCCGGCCTGCTGGGAAGCCAGGGTCTGGGCGGGCAGCAGCAGGCTCTTGTAGCTGTCTGCCTGGCCGGGGGTCAGGTGGACGACATTGCTCAGGTCCACCGCGCCCAGGATGGCGGCCACCTTGGCCGGGTCATAGTCGGCGTTCTTCTTGAAGATCATCGTCTTGGGATGATCGTAGAAGGTGAAAGCCTCCTCGACGGATTGGTCGTTGATCTGGAAAGAACCCAGGTTGGGATAGGAAGTAAAGACCGCCACCAGATCGAAGCCGAGCGTGCCGTGGAACATGCCCGGTTCGGCGACTTTGTAGCACCAGATGATGTCCTTGTCGGCCGGGCAGCCCAGCAGGTTGCGGTAATAAACCGTCGTCAGCGGATACCGTTCGGGCAGGCGGGTGATCTGGGTGTACTGGTGGGCGGTGGGGAGGAACAGGTAGTCCGACTGGCCGAGGACCGACTCGAAACGGCTCAGCTTATCGGCGTTGTCCTCCCAGTAGACTTGCAAGTTCAGGTCGCCGCGATAGATGCCGCCGAAGGGGTCGTAATTGTCCGCCCGGAAAGGCAGCGTGTAATCCACGTCCGTTTCGTTGGCAAAGGAGGCGCCGGTGAGGGCCAGGTCATCGCCGTTCGTCTGCAGATTCAGGAAAAACGTCTGGCCTTTGGTAACCGTGACTGGCTGGGCAAATTTCAGCGTGACCGGCCCGCCGCGCGGGTCGCCCCGGGGGATGAAGTCCGCACTGACGGACTGGCCGGCGAGGACCGGGCTGCTGGCATCCGGCAGGGAGGTCACAGTCACGCTCAAGGTCTGCTCAGCCGGGACGATCAGGTCGGCGATCTGTCCGAAGTCGATCTGGCTCAGAACGCCGTTCACGCCGGACACGAATTGCACTTCGTAAGGCTGGTCGGCCTCGGCCAGACACTGCGCCGCAGGCGGGATCGGCAAGGTCACCGCGCCGGAATCCGTCTGGGCAGAGACCTGGAGAGGCCGGCACAAATTGACCTGTCGTGAAGAGTTGACCACTTCGACCCGCAAGGTATAGACCTGCCCGGAAGTCAGGGCCGGCGGCTGGTCGAAGCCGAGCACCTGGTCGGCGGAAACCACCTGGCCGGGGGTGGTCAGATTCCCGGTGGCCAGCGGCTGCGGGTCCCCAGGGTTCTGCCAGAGGGTGACGTTCAAATCGACCTGCGCGCTGACGTGCGGCAGCAGGATTTCGTCGATCATCCCGGTCGCCTGGGCCGAGAAAGGAATCTGGTAGGGCTGGTCCGAATGGACGAGCGTCCCGGCGCCGAAGGGCAGGGGCTGCTGGTAGGCCGTCCCGCCGCCCGTTTGGATATGCAGGTTGAGCGGGCCGGGGATGTTTTGGAAGATCCAGTCGGTGGCGGCCGCCCGCGGCTCGGGCCGCGTGTAGATATGTGAAAACATCACAGCCCAGATCACGGTCAGGCCCAGAACGAGGCCCCCGACGAATATCGAGGCAATCCGGGAGAACGGGAAGCGCTGGCGCAGGCCCATGGCGCGTTCGTCTTCGGTCAGCTTCTGCCGGCCGGCGTCCCACATCCGAAAGACCAGCCAGGCCGCCATCATTGCCAGGAGCGGGTAGATCGGCAATTGGTAGCGCATGGTCGGGTTGTACTGGAGCGACTGCCAGACGAAATAGATGGCCGTCCAACTCCAAAGCAGCAGGTGCTGGCGCCACTCCCCCTTCAGCATACGCCAGGCCATCCAAAGGAAGCCGGCCCAGGCCAGGATGCCCAGCGGCAAACCGAGACCCCAGACCGTCAAATTCTGGAAGGAGTAGAAGTGCGTCCGGCGGGCCCACTGCAAAGCCCAGGGCAGGTCCGCGTTCGGACTGGCCTGGGCGCGCTGCTCACGGATGTTTTCCAGCCACTGCGGGTTGATGCCCAGGCCGTTGAACGCATACGGCTGGAAGACCCGGAAAGCCAGCACCGAGACGACAGCCCCGACGATCAGGAAAATGAATGTCTTGGTCAGGAAATCTTCGAAACGGGAGCGCCGGGCGGCGGACTGGGGATCGACCTGGGAATTCGACCGATAGTATCGGACCAGGAGCGCCACCGGCAGGGTGACCGCAATGGCCGCCGCGTTGATCTTGCTGGCAGTTGCCATCCCCAAGGCAATCCCAAAACCGAGGCTCAGCAAGGTCAATGGATTCCTGGCGAAGTCCAGCAGGTTTTGAACGATCCTGGAGGAGGCCGCCGGCTGATCGTCATCATCTTCATCCTGGTCGGCGTCCGGCTCCCGGACCGGCTTGCGGGTGACCATCTTCCATTCTCCGGTGCCGATCAGGACGGCGAAATACAATGTCAGGAACATGAAGAAGACGGCGAAATTATCCGTGGTGTAGAAATGAGACTGCTGGATCTGCTCCACGGCGACCGCGGAAAAGGCCGACGCCAGCAGGGCGAAGCGCGGGCCGTAGGTCCGTTTCACGATCAGGTAAAGCAAAATGATCGTGCCCAGGTCCATCACGCCGGAAAGATAGCGGCCGAACAGGGTCAGTTGGTTCATCTGCCCGAGCCAGGTAGCCAGATAGCGCGTCATGATGACCGGCAGGTCGCCATACACGTAGAAGGAATAGCCGCGATTGTGCGGATTTAGCGGGGAGCAGTTGGTGTCGAAATACCCGCCCCATTTGGTGCAATCCGGGTAGGCGCTGGGCGAAATGCTCCGCCAGTTCTGCGTCGCCAGGGAGGGAGGCGTCCCAAGCTGATCCTGGGGGGTGCCGATCGGCTGGATTCCCAGGGTCACCGAGGAGATGAAATTTTCATCGGGATGCTGGTTGTCGAAGTCGCCCCAACCGGCACCGGAGAAGCGGAAATAAGCCGCGCCCAGCAGGACGACGATGAAGAACAAATCGTACAACCATTCCCGTTTCTTCCCGGGAGTCGAAGTCTGCAACATTTTCATTCAGGCCTCTCCACGCCGGTCAGTCTGCCGGCGGAACGAAAAAGATATAGAAGTCTTTCCCGGCGTTGACCACCGCCGAATGGAAAGTGCTCAAAACGCCCTGCGGGTACATCTGTTTCAACAGATCCACATCGGCGGTGTCATCCGGCTTGACGATGAACAGCTTGGCACCGCTGATCGTTTGGGTCGTGTTGAAATCCTGCGGCCAGAGGGCGAAATCCTTGGCGGGCTTTCCCAGCCAGTCGCCCACCAGGCGGGTATCGACCCAGTAGGGATAGGGAACGACGTAAGCGTGGTCGACCGTCCCGTAGGCCTGGCCGAATTGCCGGATGACGTCGGCGATCTCGGAGGTGTTCCAGGCGCTCTGGCGGAACTCGTTGGCATACTGGTTGAAGACCAGGTCGTAATTATTGGAAATCGACCAGCCCGCCAGGATGAGCGCAACGCTCCACACCAGCACCGTCCCGGCAATCCGGCTCCGGCGCGCTTCGATGGCCCGGAACAACCCATCCATGGCGATCGCCACGATCAGGAAGGCCGGGATGAATGCGCCGGACGGCCGGTTCAGGGAGGGATTTTCAGCCGGGAAGGCCAGCGACAGGGTCGAGGGCAGTTGCAGGAGTGGGATGGAAACCAGCAGGAACAGGTCCAGCCAGTGGCGCTCGCGCAGATACCTGACGAAGATTAGGATCACCCCGAGCAGGAACAGGGCCGCCGAGACGACGTCGAACGCCGGCCGGCCGGGCACGGAATGGACCCAGATCCCGCCGTTATCCCAGTTGAACATGCGCAGGCTGTTCCAGGTGTTCGAGAGCAGGATCTGCCACCAGGGGCCTGGCAGCGGCTGTCCCGCCGTGCCAAGACGGCTGAGGGCGCGGAAGCCAAACATCTCCGGGTTTTCCTGCCAATAACGCGCCAGCGGCAGGAAAACGTACAGGGAAATGAGGGTGATGATCATCAGCCAGACGACCGCGTTCTGGCGGTTGCCTTTCGACTGGGCGTGCAGCAGGTAAATCCCAATCGCCGCCACCACGACGAATGGGACGATGCGGAAGGAAGTGTATCCATGCAGTCCCATTCCCAGGAACAGGCCGGAAAGGATGAAGTCGTTCCGGTTATGGGTGCGCAGCCCCCGGATCAGGTAATACAGCGTCGGAGCGGCAAAGAGTGGATAGATGGTGAACCGCAGTCCGACCCGGCTGATGACGTTGGGCCAATAGGCGATCCCGGCAAAGAAAACCGCCAACAGGCCGATGCGCTTCCCGCCCACCTCCTTGCCGAGCACGTACATGTAAGGAAGGGTCAACAAGCCGCAGATCACGGTGTCGAGCTTCAGGCTGAGGAAGGTCAGGCCGGTGCCGAACAACCAGGCGACCGCCACGGTCAGGTACATCTGGAAATCCTCCCGCCCGGTATTGCGTGGAAAGAAGATGTGGGTCTGACCCTGGGTGACATCGTACACATCCAGGAGCTTTTCGGCGTGATCGCTGAAGGGTTCGATCGGAACAGTATTGATCCGATAAACGCGGAAGAAAATCACCAGTCCCGCCACGGCCAGGATGAGCAGAGTCCAGGGGGTGATTTTCAACTGCCAGGATTTGCGGCTGACGAATTCCTTGAAGCGCTCCCAGGTCGATCGGGTCTCGGTGACCTGGTCACTGTCGCTGACGTCGATCGTCAAGGTCGATGAAGAGGTGGCTCCCCTGGCATTCGTGATCGTATAGCGGACGATTTCCTTTATGCCACCGGGCGGGACGAGGTTCCGCGCCGGTGGAGTGTAGACATATTCCCCATCTACATTGATCGACAGGGAGCCGCCTTGTGAGGTGGCAAAGGGAGTACCGATTCGGATGCGCCTATTCCCCTGGCGGGCGGAGGTGACCTTGATGCGGGCTTTCCCCGGCCGGTCATTGGCCAGAAGGTTGCCATTAACGTCCGGGCCGCTCTCGGTCGCGCTGGCCTTATCCGGCCTGGCTCCTGGCCCGGGCAGCCAGAAAGCCCAGAAAAAGCAGATGACCGTCAGCGCCCACAGGGTGACGTTGAGAGGCGTGTACAGGTTGCCTTTGCAAAAGATGAAAGTTGCAACCGCCAGTACGACGGACAGGTAGAATGGCAGCCTGCGAACCTTGAAATTCTCATTGCCGGCCTGCGGCTCAGGAAAGGCCGCCAGCGCCCATTCCTTCCGCACGATCGCCCAGATCAGAAGGGCTATACTCACGGCATAGAATGCGTACGCCATCTCGACCAATTGCATGGATGGTTCGAAGAAGTGCTGGCCGATCAAGGCCATCGCCAGGGAGAGCAGGGAGAGCACCGGCCAGCGGCCGTGCGGGCCTTCTGCAGGTTCCCATTCTTCTTCAGGTTCGCCCTTCTCGGAGGGCGGCTCGGCAGATTCCACCGATGGGCGCCGTCGGGGTGTCTGCTTCGCTTCGGCTGGCTGGGCGGCAGGGAGGACGGCTCCGGGTTTCAGGCGGGAGGCCTTCTTCGTCACGACCTCAGGTTCCTCCGGGATTTCCACCCCCTCACGGTGTTCCCAGAATTTCAGCTTGGCCTTGAGGTAATCGAGCAGGCTTAGTTCGTCATTCGTGGGCATAAGTTCTCTCGCTGGTCATGGAATGGTTCGTGAATGTCGGGGAGGCGGTTCCAAACGGGCTCCGGTAACATCCGACCCGGGATTTCCCCTCAGTTGGCCCGCCTGGTGATGTAAAACGTGTAGACGCCGTCGTCGCTGGCGACAGGTTGGGCGTATGGTTCCACCCCGCGATAGGTCAAAGCCAGGTTCCAGCGGGTTGGAACCAGGATCCAGCGCCTGAAGAAAAAATGGAGAACGAGCGAGGGCAGTCCGAAATAGTGTCCCCACTCGAGCGCCGCCTGGGCGCGCGGGGAAAAATAATGCCACCATTTTTCGACGACGAAACCGGCCTCTTCCAGGCGTTTGGTCCAGACTTCCGGGCTGTCCATGTGACGGTGCCGGGAAATGCGCGTGAAGAACCGCCGGTAGAGGTTCGCCAGGGATTTCAGGCGGAGCTTTTCCAGGGTGCGGGTGACCGAGAGCGTATCGTTGAAACGGTCATTGGGAACGCAAAACACGAAAGGCGCCCCCGGTTTCAGGACGCGCCGCGTTTCTGCCAGAACTTTTTCGACATCCGGGATGTGCTCGAGGACCGAGTTGCTGACCGCGCACCCGAAGGTGGCATCGGGAAAAGGCATGGAACCGCCATCGGCTTCGGTCAACAGGTTGTAATTGTGGCGAGCGCCAGCCTCGTGGATGGGTCCGTGCCAGGGATCGAGGCCCACATCGAGGACCCGGTCGAAGCAGACTTGGGCAAAATGCCCATCCCCGCAGCCGACGTCCAGGAGGGGCGCCGGCAGATCCAGGTCCTGATAGAAAGCCGCCTCGGCGGCCCGTAGCATCGAGCGAAAATAAGGCAGCTCACGCAAGTTGAGCCACAGATAATCTCTTGAAGCGGTCTTGGATTGGATAGGCATCGATTCGGTTTTATCTAAGAAGGTTGTCTGGAAATCTTTCCGGCTTGCGGACTCGCAATCGCGCCAATTGTACCACTCGGCAGTTTGGTTTTTCCGGCCGGCGAAACCGGCCCGCTATCCCCATCCTCGGTTCATTTTCGCATCAACTTCTCGAACAGCCCCTCGTACTCGGCCGCGACAGTGTCCGGGGCATAAAGATGTTTCAAAGCAGCCGCGTCGCAATGATACTTCCGACGATCCGCCACGATCTCCAGCAGGGCCGCGGCCAGCGCCGCCGGGTCCCCGATCGGGACGACCTCTCCCATGGCGTGCATCTGCACCGGACGACGGACCCCTGGCAGGGCGGAGGCCACGCACGGGACGCCGTTCATCATTGCCTCTACCTGGACCAGTCCGAACGCCTCCGTCGAATTCAAGGACGGCACGACCAATACATCCAGGTTGGGATAGAACGCGGCCAGTTGCTCCTGGCTGAGATTGCCAAGGAATTTCCAGTAGCCCTTTTCCTCGTACTCGTGGATGCGCGGCATCAACCGCTCGGCATACGCCTGTTCGCCCATCACATTCTGGTATTGACCGGCGAACAGCACCTGCGCCCGGGGGTGCTTCTCGAGCACTGCCGGAAGCGCATCCAGCAGGATCTCGACGCCTTTCTCGGCAGCGAAGCGGGTCACCATCCCGATCACAGGTCGGCGCTCGCCCGTCTGCTGGGCGGCGGCAAAGGCCCGGACCGCCTCCGGCGCGGCGATCGGCAGTTCCACGGGCGGGAGGAAGGGCGTCAGCTTGGAGTGATACCGGGAAAGGTAGGAGGAATGATCGGCGTAATCCTGGGTGTAGGTGACGATGTGATTGGACGCCAGCGCGGCCAGGTTGTTCTGGACCTTGACGACCAGGTTGACGATCCGGTTGAACAGACCGGGCGGGAGGCGCAGGTCGCAGTGATAGGTCAGCACGGCCGGTTTGCCGAACAGGCGGGCCCGCGCGGCCACCCCGGGCGCATCGAATTGCGGCAGGTGCAGCTGCACCACATCGTGCTCGGCGACCAGCCTGGTGGCGACCCACCCGAAGGTCGGGGCGATGGTTCCCTTGCTGACCCGCAGGGCGACCGGAACGCGGATGACGCGCACGCCATCCATCATCTCGTCACGCGGCAGGGAGGGATCGTACTGGGTGGTCATGACGGTCACCTGGTGGCCGCGCCGGGCAAATGCCCGCGCCAGCCGCTCGGCGTAGATCGTCAGACCGGAGGTGTGGGGGCGGTAGTAGGTCAGGACGGTCAGGATGCGCATGGTCAATGGGTGTGGCTGGTGAGAGTGATGTCGCAGTACAGCTCTGCCGGCACACAGCCTTCGCATTCCAACTGCAGGGTGGCATGGTAGATCCCGTAATTGTGTTCGAGCAGCTCGCGCACCGCCGACTGGATGGCCGCCCCCTGGCTGACCGGGATGTCCTCCGTCAGGATGTGCGCCGAAAGGGTTCGCAGGGATTGGGTGATGCTCCAGACGTGCAGGTCGTGTACGCCCAACACCCCATCGACCGAGCGGATATCTTCGAGCAGGTGTCCGATGTCGATATCCTTGGGGGTGGATTCCATCAGGATATTGACCGATTCGCGCACGATGCCCCAGGCATTCCAAAGGATCAGCATGCCGATGAAAATGCTCACCAGCGGATCCAGCCAATTCAGGCCGGTCAAGCGGATGGCGATCCCGGCCGCCACCGCCCCAAGTGTGGAAAGCACATCGCCCATCAGGTGCAGGAAAGTGCTGCGCAGGTTCAGGTCGTGCCGGCAGCCGCGCCGGACCAGCAACGCCGTAACCAGGTTCACCAGCACGGCGACCGAACCGACCCAGATCAGCACATCCGCCCGGACTTGCGGCGGGGCGAGCAGGCGCCGGTAGGCATCGTAGAAGATCCCCAAGGCAATCAACGCCAGGGTGGTCGAGTTGGCCAGCGCCACCAGGATGCCTGCCCGGTGGTAACCGTAAGTCTTGCCGGCGTCCGCCGGGCGGGTGGTGATGCGCAGCGCCCACCAGGTCAATCCAAGGGCGATCACGTCCGTGACATTATGGGCGGCGTCGGTCAGCAGAGCCAGCGAGTTGGAAAAGACGCCTGCGGCGACCTCGACGAGAACAAAGACCGCCGTCAGGCCGAGCGAAAGGGCCAGCCGGCGGACGGTGGATTGGGTCAGTTCGGTGATGTGTGTGTGTTCGTGAGCCATAACAAGATGGCTAAATTATAACCCACCCGGGGGAGAAGGGATTTATAAAAAATGGCCGAGGGGAGCTAGTTGAATTTGTCCATCCGGCCGCCCAGCCAGCGCTGGACCAGGGTCGCGGCCAGCGCCGTCAGGAGCAGGCTGAGGAGGCAGCCGATCCCGTAGGAAAGTTCGCCCAGGCTGACGGCCCATCGCCCTGGCAGCCAGGCCGCCAGGAAAAGGAAGAAAATCGGAACGAACGAGAATGTGAGATAGATGCTTGCGGGAAATGCGATCAGGATGGCAACGATAGCGCCGATCCCGACGATCTGGCCGAGGAAAAGCTCTTTGACGATCCGGGAAAATGGCTTTTTCATCCGATCGGGCCATCGTCGCGCAGCCGGAAGATCACAAACGCGCCTGGATGGCCTTGGCGATCTGCTGCATGAGCTCCCGGTCGCGGGACGCATCGAACAGGTTCGCATTCATCATATCCCGTGGATAGGACCAGGGCAGCCCCTTCCTGTATTGCTCCGGCTCGGAGAGGTAACGTGGCACGATGTGGGCGTGCAGGTAGGGGTCGCTGTTCCCGGCAATGGCGTAGTTGATGCGGTAGGCCCCGGTCGCTTCCAGGAGGGCGTCGCCGATTAGGGCCATGTCGCCCAGGTAAACGGCCCTCTGCTCGCGGCTGAGATCGTTGAGCGAGGCGACGGCCGGGTCCGCCAGGTGAATGACGTAACCGCGCAAAAACTGCATATCGCAAAGAGCCGCCCAGCCGGAAGGGACGCGGCAGATGATGGTGGGATTGGTGCCGGCATGGGCCATGGCGATCCGTTCAGGAATGGTCAATGACATGGGATTCCTTTCGATGCGCACAATCGGCCGGATAAAACTGGACGTGATTCGGGGGATCACGTCCACTCGAAGCCCTAGAATAAAGCCTTGTTCTCTTTGACCCACTCGAACAATCGTTTCACCCCCTCTTCCACGCCCACCTTGGGGCTCCAGCCCAACTCGCCGCCCGCCTTGCGGATGTCGGCCACGAAAACCTTCTGGTCGCCGGGGCGCCAGTCGCCGCGCCCCACCGGGATGGGTTTGCCAAGCTGCTTTTCGAGCAGCGGGCCGAATTCGGTCCAGATCGACATGGTGTTCTCCGGCCCGCCTCCCAGGTTGTATACCCGGCCCCTGACCTGGTCGATCCTGGCAATGGCAGCATCGTAGGCATTCAGCAGGTCCTCAACGTAGAGGATGTCGCGGATCTGCTTGCCGTCGCCGTAGATCGTGATGGACTTCCCGGTCACGGCGGCGATGATCATCCAGGCCACCCAGCCCTGGTCCTCCACGCCGAACTGGCGTGGACCATAGATGCAGGACTGGCGCAGGACCACCGTCGGCAGGTCGTAAATGCGGGCGTAATCGCGCACATACTGGTCGCCGGTCCCTTTGGAGCAGCCGTAAGGGGAATGGAAATCCAACGGCTGGGATTCGGAACAGCCCAGCGGGAGGGATTCGTACTCCCAGCGGGTCCCCCGCTCGACCACCTGCACGTCCTCCATCCCGCCATAGACTTTGTTGGTGGATGCATAGAGCACGACCGGTTTGCGCCCGTTGAGGCGGGCCGCCTCCAGGACGTTGAAGGTTCCCTGGGCGTTGATCTCGAAGTCCTCGCGCGGCCGGACGACCGAGGTGGTCACCGCCACCTGGGCAGCCAGGTGGACGATCACGTCCGCTTCCCGGGTCGAGACGGTCAGTTGAGCGGCATCCCGCACATCCCCGACGACCACCTGGAAGGATTTCTCGCCGTATTTCTCCTTCAACCAGGCCAGGTTGCGCGGCGCGCCGGCCCGGCTGAGGTTGTCATAGATCGTGACCTTTTCGCCGCGCCCGAGCAGGCGGCTGACATAGTTGGAACCGATGAAACCGGCTCCGCCGGTGATCAGATAATTGCGCGACATGTTGCCTCCTTAGGATGGTCTGGCGGGTGGAAGGTCCCCTTCCTGGCGCCGGCGCAACTGGCGATAGACGCTCATCAGGGTCTCCCCTTCCGTGGAGAGGAAATATCCGCCCAGGGCGCCGGTCATTGCATAGTTGAACACGTGCGTGATGATGGCGATCGCGAGGGAAGAGGCCGAGTCATGGCTGACCAGGGTCAGGGCGGCGACGAAGCCGGCCTCGTACACCCCAACCCCCCCGGGTGCAGAGGGAATAGCGCCGGCCAGGGCCGCCCCGCTCAAACCGAACATCGCCCAGGCGAACGGGGCATGTGGAAAGAAAGCCAATACAGTAATGTAGAACTGGGCAACGCCCAGGATCCAGTTCAGGGTCATCCAGAGCAGGGCCCGCAGGAAGAGCCAGCCATCCGTCAGGATCGCCAACCCGGAAAAAAGGGGCGCCAGGAAGCGGCCGCCCAAATCCTGGACCTTCGGCCAGCGGGCCGTGAGGCGGTTGAAGACGCCCAGGGCCCGGTCGGGGTTGCGGGCCAGCCAGTAAAGGACGACCAGTCCGACGACCACAACGATGCCGATGAGGATGGCAAGCTGCTTGGCGCTGGTCGCGCCGACCACAAAGGGCACGGACAGCAGCAGGACGATCACGGTAAAGGCGACGTCCAGGGCCCGCTCGATGACGATGGTGGAGAGGACTTCCATGAAGGGCAGGCTGGCCTTGCGTCCGAGCAAAAAGGCCCGCCCGAGCTCCCCCAGCCTGAGCGGGAGGAAATTGTTGAGCATGTACCCTTCGCACAGGGTCGAAAAGACCTGCTTGTACGAAGCCTTGTTGCGCAGCAGGGTGCGCCAGACGATGCCGCGCACAGCCAGCCAGGTCCAAGAGGTGAGCAGGGCCAGCAGGATGAGGCGATAATCCGCGCCGCGGAATGCGTTCACCAATCGTCCCGGGCCGACCAGCCACAGGACCAGGACGATCACGACCAGGCTGATGAGCACACCGGGCAACCAACGGCGGGTGGAATTCCAGAATTTTTTCATGACACACCGGGCAAGATCCGCCCCTACTCCTCTTCCAGACTCAGGACCGCCATGAAAGCTTCCTGGGGGATTTCCACGTTGCCGATCATCTTCATGCGCTTCTTGCCCTTCTTCTGTTTTTCGAGCAGCTTCTTCTTGCGGGTAATGTCGCCGCCGTAGCACTTGGCCAACACGTCCTTGCGGGTGGCCTTGACGTTGGCGCGGCTGATGATCCGCCCGCCTGCCGAAGCCTGGATGGCCACGTCGAACAGCTGGCGCGGGATCAACTCCTTGAGCTTGGTAATGAAGCGCTGACCCTTGTGATAGGCGTCTTTCTTATGAACGATGGTCGCCAGCGCATCGACCGGGTCGCTGTTGACCAGGATCTCGAGCTTCTGCAGCTCGTCGGCGCGGTACTCGGCGAATTGGTAATCCAGCGAGGCGTAGCCGCGCGTCCGGGATTTCAACTCGTCGAAGAAGTCGATGATGATCTCGGAGAGCGGGATTTCGAAGTTGAGCTGGACGCGGTGCGGTGCCGGGTATTCCTGGCTCTTGTAGATGCCGCGCCGTTTGGTGACCAGGTCCATGATCGGGCCGTAATAATCGGTCGGTGTGATGATCTCGATGGTCATCCAGGGTTCGCGAATCTCGGCGATCAGGCCCTCGTCGGGCAATTCGGCCGGGGAACTGACCACCTTGGTCGTCCCATCGTGTTGGAACACCTCGTAAGCCACCGTCGGGGCGGTAAAGACCATGTCAAGGTCGTACTCCCGCTCCAGGCGTTCCTGGATGATCTCCATATGAAAGAGGCCCAGGAACCCGGCCCGGAAGCCGAAGCCGAGCGCCTGGGAGGTCTCGGGCAGGAAGGTCAACGAGGCATCGTTGAGCTGGAGCTTGTCCAGCGCCTCGCGCAGGTTCTGGTAATCGTCCGCTTCGGCGGGATAGATCCCGGCGAAGACCATCGGCTTGGGGACCCGGTAACCCGGCAGGAGGTCCGTGGCGGGCAGGAGCGTGCTGGTGATCGTATCGCCGACGCGGGCGTCGTGGACGGTCTTCAGCCCGGTGGCGATGTAGCCGACTTCCCCGGCCGTCAGGCCCGGGACCGGTTTCATCACCGGGGCAAAGATGCCCACCTCGATCGGCTTCACGTCCACGCCGGTGGCCATCATGTGGATGGTTTCCTCGGCGGAGACTTTGCCCTCCACCACGCGAACGTAGGTGATGACACCTTTATAGGAATCGTAGTGCGAGTCGAAGATCAGCGCCCGCAGGGGCAGGCCATCCTCGCCTTTCGGCGGCGGGATCTTCTGGACGATGGCTTCGAGCACGGCCCCGACGTTCTTGCCATCCTTGGCCGAAACCCGGATCACCTCCGCCGGCTGCACGCCAAGCAGGCTGCCGATGTCCTCGGCCACCTCGTCGGGGCGGGCGGTGACCAGGTCGATCTTGTTGATGACCGGAATGATGACCAGGTCCGCTTCGAGCGCCTGGTAGAGGTTGGCCAGGGTCTGGGCCTCGATACCCTGGGTGGCATCCACCACCAGGACGGCGCCTTCGCAGGCGTTCAAGGCGCGGCTGACCTCGTAACCGAAGTCCACGTGTCCGGGAGTATCGATCAGGTTGAGCTCGTAGGCTTTGCCGTCCGAGGCGGTGTAGTTCATCCGCACGGCCGAGGCCTTGATCGTGACTCCCTTCTCTCGTTCCAGGTCCATCGAGTCGAGGATCTGCTCGGTGGTGTCGCGATCGGGGACGGTGCCGGTTAAATGCAAGAGCCGGTCGGCCAGGGTGGATTTCCCGTGGTCGACGTGGGCGATGATGCAGAAGTTGCGGATGTGGGAAGTCATAACTGGGAAAAGTATAACCGATTTTTTTACCGTACATGCCAGGCTGCGGAATGCGCCGTCAGCCGGCCCCCTCGGGTTTCTTCGTGGGGGCAAGAGCGCCTTCGACCAGCCTCGTCAAATCGGGGGTGTCCACCCGGCCCGACGTCAGCCACGCCAGGAACTCGACATTCCCCTTCGGCCCCAACACAGGGCTGCGGGCCAGCCCACCCAGGTTGAAGCCCTGCGCCCTGGCAAAGGCCAGCACGTCGATGAGCACGGCGCGATGGATGTCCGGGTCCCGGATGACCCCCTTATGCCTGGCCGATTCCTTCCGCCCGGCCTCGAACTGGGGCTTGATCAGCGCCAGCACCTGGCCGGCGGGTCCCAGCCAATTTTTTACGACCGGCAGCAGGATCTTCAGGGAGATGAAGGATGCATCGATCACCACGAGTCCCACCTGCTCAGGCAGGGACTCGACACGGCGGGCGTTGGTCTCTTCCATAACGATTACGCGCGGGTCGCTGCGCAGCTTCCAGTGCAGGATGCCCTTGCCCACGTCGATGGCATAGACTTTCACTGCGCCGTGTTGGAGCAGGCAGTCCGTGAACCCGCCCGTGGAGGCGCCCACGTCCGCGCAGACCTGGCCGGCCGGGTCCACCGGGAAAGCATCCAGGGCCGCCTCCAACTTTTCGCCGCCTCGCGAAACGAAACGCGGGCCCGAGTCCAGGTCCAGGTGCGCCTCCGGGGCGACGGCCGTCGAGGCTTTCAACTCCACCTGGCCTTCCACGCGCACCTGGCCGGCCATCACCAACGCCTGGGCCTTGGCACGGCTCTCGGCCAAGCCGCGTTCGACGAGCAGGAGGTCCAGGCGTGTTTTCGGCATCGATTGATTGTAACACCCGGCCAAAGTATCATGTACAATATATCTATGTTACGCGCCCTCCTGAAAACCATGCGACCCCGCCAATGGACGAAGAACGTCTTTCTCTTCGCCGCGTTGGTCTTCGACGACCAGTTGTTCCACCCGATCGCTTTCCTGCGGACGCTGGCCGGATTCGGTTTATTCTGCCTGATTTCGAGCGCGGTCTACATTTTCAACGACCTGCTGGACCTGGAAGCCGACCGCCAGCACCCGGTGAAGAAAAATCGCCCGATCGCCTCCGGGAGACTGCCGGTGACGGTTGCAGTGGTCGCCGGGATCGTGCTCGTGCTGGTCACCCTGGCCGCGGGGGCCCTGCTCGCCTGGCAATTCGCCCTGACCCTGCTCGTCTATTTTGCCTTGATGCTGGCCTATTCGAAGTGGCTCAAGCACGTCCTCATCCTGGATGTGCTGATCCTGGCGGCCGGTTTCGTGTTGCGGGTGCACGCCGGGACGACGCTCATCGTCGTGCAGCGTTTCTCCCCCTGGCTGTACGTGCTCATGTCGCTGCTCGCCCTTTACCTGGGCTTCGGCAAGCGCCGCGCTGAACTGACCCTCCTCGCCGAGGATGCCAGCGGCCATCGCCGGGTGCTCAACGGGTATACCATCCCGCTGCTCGACCAGTTCATTACCATCGTCTCCGGCACGACCATCGTGGCCTACTCGCTCTACACCTTCTTCCGCCCCGCCGCGCCCGAGTCACTGATGCTGACCATCCCGTTCGTGGTATATGCCATCTTCCGTTACCTGTATCTCGTGGAGGTCAAACAAATCGGAGGCGAGCCGGAGGAGATCCTCCTTTCCGACCGCCCCTTCCAGATCTCCATCCTGCTGTGGGGGTTGGCAGTGATGGCCGTGTTCTACCTCGCGTAGGGACAGATTCGCAATCCGTCCCGTCTTATGACCAGCGCCTCCGCTCCCGGAAAAATCATCCTGTTCGGCGAACATGCCGTCGTCTACGGACGCCCGGCCCTTGCCGTTCCGGTGACCGAGGTTCAGGCGACGGCCAGGGTCGAAGAAGCCTCCCGCCCCGGGGTATGGGTCGAGGCCCCCGACATTTCCCTGGCTGCCGATCTGGCGTCCCTCCCCGCCGACCAGCCCCTTGCCGCGGCAATCCGAGGCGTATTGACAGCCCTGGACGTCGCATCCCCTCCCCCCTTGAAGGTATTCATTTCATCCACAATCCCGGTCGCCTCCGGGCTCGGCTCCGGGGCGGCCGTATCGGTGGCGCTCATCCGGGCGCTTTCGGCGTTCCTTGGGCAGCCGCTGCCAGACGGGCGCGTCTCCGCCCTGGCCTACGAAGTGGAAAAACTCCACCACGGCACGCCGTCCGGGATCGACAACACCGTCATTGCCCACGCACTGCCGGTCTATTTCGTCAGGGGCGAGCCGATCGAGGTCCTGAGCGTCAAAGTCCCGTTTACCATCGTCATCGGAGATACGGGGGTCGCCGCCCCAACCAGGGAAGCGGTCGGCGATGTGCGCAGGCTCTGGGAGACGGACAAGCCCCGGTGGGAAGCCGTCTTCGACCGGATCGGAGAGGTCGCCCGCCGGGCGCGCCAGGCCATCGAATCCGGCTCCGTCTCCGACCTTGGCAGCCTGATGGCCGAGAATCAATCCTTGCTCGAACAACTGACTGTGTCCAGCCCGGAGCTGGAGCGCCTGATCTCGGCAGGGTATCGAAGCGGGGCGAACGGAGCCAAGCTTTCCGGCGGAGGCCGGGGTGGGAACATGATCGCACTCGTCGAAAAAGGCAACGCCCCGGCGGTAGCCGAGGCGTTGAGGGGTGCGGGAGCCAGGCGGGCGATCGTCACGCAAGTCGGTTGACCTACGGGTGGACCTGGATGCTCCTGGCCAGATCGTCGAGCAGACCCAGGCTGGGGGCGAAGGTGCTGGCAGGCTGCGTATTCAACTGGTTGGTCGTATTCGCAATATACGTCGGGAAGTTATCATAGAACTGTTGGGCCGTCTCGCCGCCCGGGTAGGTATCCCCATGGTTGGGCAGGACCGGGTTGGCGATCGGCAGGATCGCCGTGACCGCGTACTGGCCGTCGGCGGTCACGCCCTGGTAGGTGTAGAACAGGTCGTTATTGTCGATCACGGCATAATTCTGGACCATCTGGGTCAGGTAGCGGATGCCGCTGCTCCCCGCGGAATGCAGGACCTGGTACTGGACGGTCAGCGCCTGGGCCGATTCGTGCGGATTCAGATACGGCAGGGTCTGTCCGGGAGTACCTCCGGCGATCAGGCCCTGCAGGGCGGTCAGGAAATCGCTGATGCCGTTGGGAGGAAAGGCGTCGTGCCAGCTCTGGACGGAAAAGACATCCACTTCCGGAGTCACGGCGCTGCCGGTCTGGTAGGTCGTCAGGGTGACCTGGGTGTACTGCGGGTGGGCGCCGATCCCGGTCAGCCGAGCCGGCACGATGGTACAGGTGGATCCGGCAGCCACCAGCGGGTCGAGGTAGAAGGACAGCTCGTGGCAGCTCACATTGGCGGCCGGACCGGAAGGCGTGCTGGTCGCGGGCGCGGTCGGCGGGATGGGAATCGTCGGCGGGACGGTCGGGGTGGCGGAGGAGATGTTGCAGGCCAGCATCAAAAAAGAAATCAACGCAACGAACGGGAAAAGTTTCTTCATAATTTGCTTCCTTCATTTTCATTATATGGCGTTTTTCTCAGGAAGATACTCCCCCTCTGGAACCATCATCGGAAGGTCGATCGGCACGCCTGAGCCGCCTTATTGCAGCGCTATGATCCTGCGAATAGGCACATTGCAACATTGTGACAAATGATTCAAAGTTAACTCTTAATTCGCGAATCTCCCTATAATATAGTTGTCCGTTCAAGTAAATAGGTCATTCATCCTTCATCAAAGCAGCGACCATGAGCATACGCTTCAAGGTAATTCTGCCCTATCTGCTTTTAACCCTGTTAGTGGCAGTAACAGGCGTTTATGTGGTTACGCGCCTGGTGGCCAGCTCGCTGAGTGAACGTTTGACCAACCAGTTGCTGGAATCCGGGCGGGTGGTCTCCGATACGATGGCCCGTCAGGAGATCAAGCATGTGGAAATCGCCCGCTTGATTTCCTTCACGCGGGGGGTCGCGGAAGCCATCCAGGCGGGCGATGCAAGCAAGGTTTCCGAGCTGGTAACGCCTCTGGCAGGCGGGCAGGATGCCGAAAACTTCATTGTGATCGACCCGAACGGAGAGGAGTTGCTGCACATCATCAAGGTGTCCAACGGCAGCATCATGGACGTCCCGACGCCGACCGGGGCCGCCGATATGCCGATCGCCCAGAAAATATTGGGCAGCACCGATCCGAATACCCTGCCCCTACGCGGCCTGGGCAAAAACCCGATCGACAACCGTTATTACTACTATACCGCCGTTCCGGTGGCGCTGAACGGCAATATCGTCGGGGTCGTGATGATCGGGACCTCGCTCGAAAAGATCCTCCCGTACCTGAAAAGCGTTTCCCTTGCGGATGTGATCATCTATACCGAAGGCGGTCAAGCCATCACGACAACGATGGGGGCACAGACATTGGACGTCGAGCTGCTGAATTCCCTGTCCATCCCCTCGGCGGATTACGACACGGTGATCCTTTCAGACACGCTCGTCCAGGGGGAGAATTTCAAGGTGGACAACCGCTGGTATAGCCTGGCCCGCGGGCCGCTGAGGGTGGGAAATGACCGCATCGCCGTATTTGCGGTGGTCCTGCCGATGAACTTCGTCATCCAGCCGGGCGCGGCCAGCCGGAATACTTACGTGTTCATCTTCGCTGCGGCCATGATCGGGGTGGTCCTGATCGGATATTTCATTTCGCGGCTGATCATCAATCCACTCTCCTCCCTGGTCCGCACCTCGCAGGCCATCGCGGGAGGCGACCTGACCATCCGCAGCGGCATCCGCAGCAAGGACGAAATCGGCACCCTGGCCTCCACATTCGACGGGATGACTGCCAACCTCCAGCAGCGCAACGCCGAGCTGGAAAAGATGTACCAGATCCTGGAGCAGATGGACAAGACCAAGGACCGCTTCATCGACGTCTCGGCCCACGAACTGCGCTCCCCTCTCACGGTGGCCAAGGCCTACGCCCAGATGGTGGATTCGAAGACCCAGGACAAGCCGGAAGTCCAGTCGATGACGAAAGGGCTGATCGAGGGGATCGACCGGATGATCGACATCGTCAACAGCATGCTGGACGTCACCCGCATCGACAGCAAAACGCTCAAGATGGCTCCGGACCAGGTGCTGATCAATACGGTCATCATGAAGGTTCAAAAGACCTTCCAGGCGGCCCTGCAGGAGCGCAAGCTGACCCTGCGCACCATCGGGGTGAACGACCTGCCGGTGATGATGGCGGATCCCGACCTGATCTACAAGGTCTTCTACCACCTGATCATGAACGCCATCAAGTACACCCCGGACGGCGGCACGATCACCGTCCGCGGGCGCAAGGTGGAGGAGGATCACAAGCCGCCTGAAGTCGAGATCGTCGTCGAGGACACAGGCATCGGCCTGGCTCCCGAACATCACGAACTGATCTTCGAAAAATTCTTCCAGACCGGCGAAGTGATGCTGCACTCGTCCGGGAAAACCAAATTCAAGGGCGGTGGACCGGGCCTCGGCCTGGCGATCGCCCGCGGGATCGTCGAGGCACACCAGGGACGGATCTGGGTGGAAAGCCCCGGGCACGACGAAACCAATTGTCCTGGCAGCAAGTTTTTCGTCCGCCTGCCGCTGGAAGGAAGCAAGGCCTAAATGATCGCCGAGGAGACGGTCCCCGAGACGAATGTCAACAAGGCTGTCGCCGAAGGCGTGGCCGTTGACAACCGTCGCGAGCGCCGCTATCGCGAATGGTGGCTGATTCTTCTCCTGCTCCTGCTTGGTATCCTGTTCACCTTTTGTTCGGGACAGGCCGCCATCCGGATCGTTCCCCATTGGAATGTGAAAGCCAACATGGGTTCGGACATCGACCCGAACTCCACCGCGGACATCTTGGTCAGCACCGCCCCGTACGAACCGGTCAGGTCCGACATCCTGACACCTGCCAGCTGGATGAACACGTTCCTGACCCCCGACGCGGGAGGCCAATCGCCTCCACAGGTGGTGCCGGCATTCGAGTACGGTTCAACGCAGACGTCCAATCCAGAGGGGACCCAAGCTTATCTTCCTCTTACCGGGCTAACCCCCACCGCCACATTCGTAAAAACGTCCACCTTAGCAGCCTCGCCTTCTCCGACGAAG
Organism: Anaerolineales bacterium; assembly: GCA_035506155.1. Taxonomy (GTDB): domain Bacteria; phylum Chloroflexota; class Anaerolineae; order Anaerolineales; family Villigracilaceae; genus UBA877. The sequence continues at coordinate 1,904 of DATJPX010000159.1, read as the reverse complement.
GCGCAGACGTTTACGCGCACCTCCACCGCCTCCCGCACGACAACCCTTACCCCAACCCATACCTCCACCCTGACGCTGACCAATACTCCCACCTCGACCGCCACGCCGACAGCGTCGAGGACACTTACCCCGACCTTTACGCCGAGTCTCACCCGGACGAGCACATCCAGTCCCACGCGGACGCTTACGCCGACCTTTACCCGGACTTCCACCCGGACGGTTACGCGGACTTTGACGCCTACGTTTACCCCCTCGAAGAGCAACACCTTCACCCGCTCACGCACCCCAACCTCAACGAGAACAGTTACGCGGACCTTTACCCCATCGGTGACGAACACCTTTACGCCCAGTTCCACGCAAACCCGGACGTACACAGTCACACGGACGTATACATTCACTCCCACAAACACACGCACGCTAACAAATACTCGCACCCCAAGCTCTACCTGGACGATCTCGAATACCCCCCTGCCCGTACCGACGCACACGCGCACCCGAACTCCGCTTCCCGTGACGAATACCTTCACGGCGATCCCGTCCAATACAAGATCGCCCACGCAGACATTCACGCCATCCTTTACCTTCACCAAGACGAATACGAGCACGGCCACATATACCCAGACTCCCAGCATTACGGCGACTACGACCCTGACAGGGACCTATACTCCCACATTCACCCCGACCTTTACCCTGACCCAGACTCCGTCCGGGACCTTCACTATCACCCCGAGCCTGACAGAAACACAGACCGGCACAGCCACCTACACGCCCAGCCTGACTCGCACCCAGACTCCATCCGGGACCTTCACCCTCACTCCGAGCCTGACCCAAACCCCAACCGACACGAACACGTACACGCCAACCTTCACCCGGACCCAGACTCCGTCCGAAACGTTCACGCTTACCCCGAGCTTGACCGAAACTCCAACCGACACGGCGACCTATACGCTGACATTCACCCGGACGCAAACCCCGTCCGAAACATTCACGCTTACCCCGAGCTTGACCGAGACACCCACCGAGACGGCCACCTACACGCCAACGTTCACCCGGACGCAAACCCCATCTGAGACCTTCACCCTTACCCCGAGTCTCACCGAGACACTGACTGACACGGTTACCTATACGCCGACCCTGACCCTCACTCAGACTCCGTCCGAGACCTTTACCCTCACCCCCAGCCTGACCGAAACGCCCACTGAGACAAATACCTACACTCTGACGTTCACCCGGACGCAGACGCCTTCCGAGACTTTCACCCTCACCCCGAGCCTGACCGAAACGCCGACTGATACGGATACGGTCACCTACACTCCGACGTTCACCCGGACGCAGACGCCTTCCGAGACCTTCACCCTCACTCCGAGCCTGACCGAGACACCGACTGACACGGCCACATACACATCTACCTACACTCGCACCCAGACACCGTCCGAAACGTTCACTCTTACCCCGAGTCTCACCGAAACACCCACCGAGACGGCCACCTACACGCCGACGTTCACCCGGACCCAGACTCCGTCCGAGACCTTCACCCTCACTCCCAGCCTGACCGAGACATCGACTGACACGGTCACTTACACTCCGACGTTCACCCGAACCCAAACCCCGTCCGAGACCTTAACGCTTACCCCAACCCTGACTGAGACAGTGACCGACACGGCCACATACACGCCAACTCTGACTCATACGCAAACCCCGTCCGAGACCTTCACCCTCACCCCAAGCCTGACCGAAACGCCCACTGAGACGTTCACCTACACTCCGACCCTGACCCTCACCCAGACTCCATCCGAGACTTTCACCATCACCCCGAGCCTGACTGAGACACCGACTGACACAGCCACATACACATCTACCTACACTCGCACCCAGACTCCGTCCGAGACCTTCACTCTCACCCC
>DATJPX010000158.1:0-17181 GCA_035506155.1 Anaerolineales bacterium | reverse complement strand
GCCGGCTGCCATGGCGTCCAAGGATTGTTCCAGCGGCCTATCGGCTGACAGGTTGGACGTCATCGTAAAGAGATTCGAGAACATATCCACACGCCGGTTCAGCGATTCATTCTGGGCGATCTGAACCTGAAAACGCTTGGCATTTTCCAGGGCGATGGCCGACTGGGTTGCCAGCGTTTGGATCACGTCGAGAGCTGTCTGGTCAAAGAACGCGGGGGTCATCGAGTGAAGGTGGATCAAGCCGACCAAACGGTCCTGGTAACCGATCGGCACGATCAGGCCCGAACGAATGCCGTCGTGCGGGGGCTGGTATTTCGAGTCTGCATAATCGGCCACCAGGATCGCATCGCCTTGTTTCAAGGCATCCCGTTCGACCTGCAACATCTCGGAAGGCCGGTCATCGCCGAGGCTCTCGGTAACTGTCGGTTCCTTCCCGGAATGGTAGTCTTCGAAGAAAATCACCGAACTGCAATCAGCATGGACAGCCCGCAGGCTTTCATCGTAAACGACCTGGACGAGATATTTCCAATCGGGGGTCGTATTCAATTCCCGGCTGACGCGCATGATCTCGGTCAACCGGTCGGCGCGCTGGCGCATGCTTTCATCGGTCTGGCGGTTGAAAGAGGCCCCCTCGATGACAGTTGCCAATTGGCTTGCAGCAGTGGAAACGGCCTGCAGGTCGAAATTACTGAAAAAGTCCCGCTTTTTTCCGGCAATGATCAGCTCACCCAGGCCATGTTCCCGCACGACGAGCGGGACGACGATCGCCGATTCCATCCCCAAGCCTTTGAAGATCGTCTTGTAAAGGGCAAGAACGTTCGGATCTTCCGAGAGGTGCCCCGAAAGGATGGGCTTCTGGCTGCCGGTCACGGTAAAGTGGAACTGGGTTTCATCGACGAAGAGATGGGCAATCGGCTCGGCGGTCTCAGGGGTAAGGCCGAAGACGGAGTCGGCATGCATGCGCAGAACACCGCGGGTCTCATCCAGCAGAAAGATGCCAGCCATTTCAGCCTGGAGCAGGTGGACCAGCTCCTGGGTTGAATAACGCAGAACTTCGTCAGCTGTCGCTGAGGAGGTGACCAGGCTGGAGATTTTCCGCAAAGATTCCGAGCGCAGGGCACGCTGCCGCGCCTGCTGGACCAGGGTGAGGTTCTCGATGATCGGCGCCGCCTGGTTGACCACGATATTGAGGAGGCGCATCTCTTCCTTCGAGAAAGCAGCCTCGGGGCGGCGGTGATTGGAGATTTGCAAATATCCGAGTGGATGGCCGGAGGAGACAAGCGGGATCAACGCGGTATCCCGCCAGGAGGCTGCCCGGGCATAATCCTGGAAGCCAATATCAGTCCAGAGCGGATCGTCCATGGCATTCCGGGTGGTCAGGATCTCCTGCTTGAGGAAGCGTTCCTCGACCTGGCTGCCTGAGGGGAGCGGAACGTGATAGAGCTCCACCACCTGTGCCGGCATGCCGGTGAAGGGGACCTGCGCTTCCAACGCCCGGCGGTTCTCGTTGTAAACGAGGAAGCCGAGAATGTCCGCATCGAACAACGGGGTAACACTCTGCACCAGCCGGGTGAAGAGCTCGTGGGCATCATGAGTGGACCGGACCGCCTGGGCCAGCTCCGCCAGACCGCTCAGCTCGGATGACCGACGCTTCTCGGCCTCCAGCATGGATGCGTTCCGGATCGCTGCGGCAGCCTGGCTGGTGGCCAGCTGCAATATTTCGAGATCGCCCTCTTTGAAGGCACCCGCGCTGGCCATGCCCATTTCCAGGGTGCCGATCAGGCTTTCCCCAGCCAGTAAAGGCAAGCCCAGGTACGATCGCATCGAAATGAATTCGTTATTTTCAGACGCCGACCCGCCATCTTTTTGGGTGTCGGAAATCAAGAGGGGCTTACCCGTCTCGACCAGCGTGGCAGAATATCCTGACGGCGGTTGGGCAGGACCCATGTCGAGCCGCTGCTCCACTTCCGGCCCGGTACCGATCCGGTAGGAGGTGAAGGTCCGGCCAGCAGGCTCCCACAGCTTCATTTCCAGCAGGTCCGTGGGTACGATCCGTTGGATGTTTTCGAGGATCGCCTGGACGGTCCCCGGAACACCCATCCCGGCCGCCAGGATTTGACTGAGACCAGCCAGGACCTTGAGGGCCGGCCCGGCACTTTCTCTCACCTCGCCGGCCTCCGTGGAGGCCTGCGCAGGCAGTTCCAGCGAAACCAGCAAGGAGGTCGAAGAGCCTGGAAGCCGGTAAGAGATTGCCTCCATGGGTCGTCCGTTGACCGAGAAGCGCGCCTCCCCTTCGCTCGCGCACAGCTTGAGGAACTCGTCGCTCGGGCGGATGCGGCGCGCCATGGCTTCCAGGTTGGGCATTTCCTCCTCGCGCAGCTCCAACCATTCGCGGGCGGTTGGATTGACGTAATCCACACGCCCTCCGGAATGAACGACCAGGACGGCACGGTTTGGATGATTGGAAATATCGATCGGAGTTTGGGATGGTACTTTGGATGCACTTCCTATGCTGGTCCGATGGAACAGGCGCGGTAAAACCCAGACCAGGAGGAGAATGATTATCCCGATCAGGAGAAAGAGAACTGCCAGGGAGGTCGGGTCATTTGGCAGCATAGCAAAGTCAGACTAAATCTTGGGCATCGCTCCCGGAGTATCCTGCCGGCGGACGTCTGCAGCCAGTTCGGTGATCTCACGGATGTCTGCAAAAGCCTGCTGCTTGGGAGTTACGATTCCTATCGAGAAGGTCATCAACGGAGTCTTTTCGACCTGACCTTCGGCGTTCGCCGCCATGATAAAGCCCTGTTGCCGGTCCATGAAGTTGTAGTGCGTCTGGACCTCTTCGGCAAAGCGGCTCTTGAGGCGGGCCCGGATTTTCTCGGCGGTCTCCTCACCTGTAATGACGACGAAGTTGTCACCGCCGGCATGCCCGATGAAATCGCTGGCCAAGCCCATCTCGTCAACCACTTCGCTCATCAGCATGGCGGCAAACCGCAGCACATCGTCTGCGGCAACGAAGCCATAGACATCCTTGAATTGATCGAAATAATTGATCCGGACGTCCATGTACGCCCAACCGGTTTTCCGGATGGTCAGACGCAGTTGCTCTTCGATCAATCGACCCGCCGGGAGGCCGGAGCGTGGGTCGGTCAGGGCTTCGCGTTCGGAGCGCCGGATGGCACCCTGGACGCGCAGCTTGAGCTCCTCGATATCGAAGGGTTTGGTGATGTAGTCGTCAGCCCCGAGCTCGAGGCCCTGGAGCTTGTCGCTGCGCTCATCCTTCTGGGTCAGGAAAATGACCGGGATATGGCTGGTGCGCGTGCTCTGACGCAGGTTGCGGCAGACTTCGTACCCGTCGATGTCCGGGAGCATGATGTCCAACACGATCAGGTGAGGGAGTACGGTGCGAGTCTTTTCCAATGCCTCCGAGCCGCGCGGCGCCACATCCACGTCGTAGCCCAGCCCGGTGAAATAGATCTTCAGCATGAAAGAGATGTCGTTATCGTCTTCGACAACCAAAAGGCGTGATTTTCCCATACGGCCTCCTCATCTACTCCGGCGCGACTCGCGGGCGCGCCTGCGAACTGTCTCGATTTGTTCCTCGGTCACCTCCCGCTCGAAGGAGCGGAAGCCGCTCAACCGGAACCCGTGTTTCGCGGCCAGGCTAGCGATCTCGTCCACTCGCTGGCGGGAGAGATCCTTTCCAAGCGTATAGTCCTCGAAGCGACCTTCCAGCGCAAGGGTGATGGTCTCTGCCATGCAGGCATAGGCCTTGCCGGGAGGAAAACCGAAGTTAAAATGGAAATCAACGGGTCCCGGCACGTCCACCATGCCACCGTCAATCACTAATATATCATTTCTAACCGCCGCCACCATTGCAGATACATCGCGGGGGCGGGCCACATCGCAAACTACGCTGCCCGGTCGAAGATGCCCGGGGTGGATGACCTCGTGGACCGCGCTGGTGACAGTGAGGATCAACTGCGCCTCGGCGATATCATCCATGCGAGTACTGGTGCGGAGGACGGCGCGCGCCTTGCCCTGCAGGCTGCTCCTTAACTCTTCAAGCGCATCCTCCCGACGGCCGACCAGGATCAACTCGGCCACATCCTCAGCCAGTAATTCCGCACAAACCCGCCCAATCGAGCCGGTCGCGCCGACGACTGCGGCGGTGGCGTCCCGAAGAGAGATATCCATGACCCGGGCAGCTTCCCGGATGGCCTGGACGGCAATGGCGACGGTGTACGAGTCCCCGGTCGTGACCGGAAGTTCGAGTGCCCTGGCAATCGTAACGCCCGCATCCCCCACCACCGAAGTGAATGCGCCCAAGCCCAGAATCTGCGCGCCGAGACGCTCGGCGGCGTGTCCTGTCTCAATAATCTTACGATAAACTGTCCGTTCTGGCAACTCCATCATGCGTCGAGGTGTGTACGGACAGGCAATGAACCAGCCTTTCACCTCCTTCCCGGTCGCCTGCGAGGTGATCCCCTCGATCTCCGAGATATAGACGGGCGGGAAAAAGGTGGAAAAAAAGTCGATCTGCCGCTCGTTGAGAATGCGGCCTAAAAATGGATATTTCCGGCTGACGTCCCGTTTGGGGTCAATCGGATGGATGATGAAGGCGAAAGTGTCCAATTGGCTACCAAGAAGAGAGGTCCGATTCACCGCGGCGGGGATAGCGGCGCGGGTGTTTGCTTGCATCCTTCAACTTGTGATGATCGCTGTCTTCGTATCTGACATCCCGATCGATGATCCGGCGGTCCTTGGAACCAAAGAGGACCACATCCGATTCGATCGTACGAGCCGGGAAGATGACCATCCCCGCTCCGATGCGGCAATTATGCCCCACGCAGCCGCCCAATACCGGACGGTTGGCATTATTCAAGTTGTCATTGCCATCCAGGGACCGGATCGGCGAAGGGATCAGATTGTAATCGGTGAATGTATTGCCGGCGCCAATAAAGGTGTTCCGTCCGATCACGCACATCTGGAGACAGGTGTTCTGGGCAACCATGCCATTCTCCATAATCGTGGTCATGAAAAGCGCGGCGCGGAATGGCAGGAATGTACCGTCGCCCACCACCGAAAGCATCAACTGGCAGTCCTGGGATACATTGACATTGTCACCAATGGTGCAGTTGTCAATCACTGCTCCTGCACCGATGGTCACATTATCCCCAATGAAAGTGGGGCCATGAATACTGGCCGATGGGTCGATGACGCAATTCTTGCCAACCCTGACGGGTAGCGAGCACTCCAGAAGCTGTTTCCCTTCATACAATGCCGTAGTGAATAATTTTAGCTTGTAGAAGAAATCCTGATTGATCCGTTCCTCGAAACGGGCTCCACGGGCAAACAAACCGAAGACCATGTCTGCAATGAAGATATGGGTCCAGCAGTCGATGGCCATCATGGCGCGCAACGGCACCTGATAGACCAAGTCCCCGCTCTCCGAGGCCATGTAGGTAGGAACGTGGTAATAGCCGATCTCGCGCGACTGCATATCGATGACCAGCGGCGCAACGTCCGCCTGAGGCCCACGCGGATAGTACCAGAGATCGGCATAATATAAATTTCCGGCCGGCGTATAGGATACAGAAAGCGGCAGGGCATGTTCGCGGAAAGCAGGGTCATCGAGGGAAAAGGCCGCCCGCACCGCCCGGTTGCGCCGCTTGGCTTGGTGGATGAACTCCGAAATGTAATACTGGTCGAAGAACAGGTTGTCCCGATAAACCAGCATTGGTTCCCGCAGAACCGGTAAGCGGGCCCCTGCGGTGAGCTCGACCTCACGCGTGACGTACGGCGCAAGCAGATCGCGTTGGTTGAGCCAAAGTGGTTTATTCTGGATGCGCAAATCCCGCGCCGGTTCGTTGAACGGCAGGATGTGGCGTGGAGCCTGGAGGATCACTTTTAACATGGCGTCAACCCAGCGGAGTCTGATTAATTACTATTGTACACGCGCTGTCACCGCACGCAATACATTTTTCTTCCTGGACTTCGAAGTTTTTCCCCCCGCTGACCCAATAGAGCGCTTCCTGGAGCAGGCCCACCGCCAGGTGGCAGCACGGCGCATCGGAGTGCCTTTCCCAACAGACCGGGCAGCGCTCGATGTGCCAGTAAATCAGGTTCTCGCCCCATTCCAGGCGCACGCGCTGGTCCGTGAACGTGTTGAACAGGCCGGCGAAGGCCACTGTACCAACTTTCAGCTTGGCCGGCAGGGGGAGCAAACGAAATGATAGATCGGACAAGCCCAATTCGGTGCCAAACGCCCGCAGGCCGTAGCGAAAACAATCCCGACCCACGCGCATCGCCAGCCCGCGGCCGGTTGTGGATCCGTATGCGCTCTCCAACCCAACCTGGAGGCCGCTGAGGTGCTCGAAGGGGAATTTGAGGTCCTGGTTGTCTGGAAGTTGACTGGCAAAAACATCCGCCAAGTGAGCGCTGGACAGGACGGTTTTGACACCGGCCTGCCCGAGGATTTCATCCATCGCCAGCAGTACTATCCGCCCCATGCGGTTGGGATAGAAATAAGTCGGCGCGAGCGTCATGCAGTTGTTTTGTCCTCGTCAAGGAAATTTTTCAATTTGCTCAAGAAAGGCCCGGAATCGTCCAGCATGATGAAATGGCCGGCCTTCTCGAACCGTTCGATCCGGGCGCCTGGTATGCCATCCTGCATTGGCTGCCACTGCATCGGGTGCACGATAATATCCTTGTTGCCGTACATTCCCATGGCTGGAACCTTCACCTGCGACAACATCGGGCGCAGATCCGTCCGGCGGAGCGATGCGATGCTGAGCAGGAACGATTCCAGGGTGGTCCGAGACAGGTCTTTGTCCATCATCTGTGGAAAACGTGGGTCCGAACAGATCAGGGGCGAATAGATGCGCATGCCCATTCGAAACGCCCACATCATATTGAACAGGACCACAGCGATCAGCCGCTGGCCTGCCAGCTTCAACGGGAATGCCAGGGAGGATCCGGCGATCGGCGAACCCACCACGACCACCTTGCTGGCTCGTTGCGGATATTGAATGGCCACTGACAGGCTGACCGTGCCCCCCATACTGTGTCCGACCAGCGGGGCACGCTCGATCCCCAGCCGGTCCATGAACTGGTCTACAAGGCTGACAAAATCCTGGACTGCGTAACTCTCACGTTTCTTTCCCGAGTCGCCAAACCCCCAGAAGTCCAGCGCATATGTGCGATAGTAGGGACCCAGGTAAGCCATGGTCTCCTGCCAGAGTCCCCAAGACCCCAGCCAACCATGAAGTAGGATGACCGGCCGTCCCCGTCCATACACTTCATAATGGACAATTCCCTGGTCGGTAGTTATCGAAGACACGGCAGTTGGTTTTGAAGTGGAGGACTATTTGCCCCCACTCTCCATTTCATTCAGGATGCTGTAAAGAAGTTCCAGCAGGATCGCCTTTACCGAATGGCGGTCGGGGGCGATACAGGAGATCAGTTTGACTTTCGGGTCCAGCCTCAGGGCATGGCGCATATCTTCCAGTTCCCACGCGTCCTTCATATCCTGCTTGTTCGCCGCGACCACGTACGGGGTTGGCGCGTAGGCATGGAACGTCTCGAGAATGGAGCGGGCTTCGCGGAACGTTTCAGGCCGGGTGCTGTCCACCATGACGATAAATCCCAACATCCCTTCCGAAAGGATCTCCCACATGAAATCGAACCGGCGCTGGCCTGGGGTGCCGAAGAGGTAGAGCACCAGGTCATCGTCAACGGTAATGCGTCCAAAATCCATTGCGACGGTGGTGGCTTCCTTGACCGATTTTTCATGGCTGGACGAGATTTTTCGTTCCGTCGAGACGACATCGATCTCGCTCACGGAACGGATGAATTCCGTCTTGCCAGCGTTGAATGGACCTGTGACAACCATTTTTACAGTTTGCATAATGACAATCCTTCAGAAGGATTATAAAGAACGAATTCGACTGATCAGACGGTTGACCAGGGATTTTTGTTCTTCCTTGTCTTCCGTCGGGAACACGCGAGCCGTCTGAACCGGCGGGGCGGCGCCCTCGGGGCGGATGATTTCCACCAACCCCGCTTGCAGCAAGCCATAAACGATTCGGCGGATCTCCAGGTCATTCATCTTGGCGGCGCTGGCCACCTGATGAATGGTATTACGCGGATTGATATAGGAAACAACCCGCCATTCTTCTACGCTTAGGTTAACGTTCCGCAAGTTGGTGCCCGGACGATCGGTAAACTTCAATGCCATATCCAGGCTGGGAATTTCATCCTGCAGCTGTTCCCATTCGCGCAGTTGGCGTGCTCCTTCGATGATCAGGTTTTCCAGGTCCAGGCGAACGCAGATCCGGTCGTCGGGAGGAAGCAGGTCATTGTCGAAATGAAAGAAACCTTCCACCCAGGTGAACAAGCGCTGCACAATATCCGTGAAGTGCTGTTGCAGATTGGTGAGAATATCTTCCTGGGAAAGATAGCCGGCATTGATCAATAACAGGCCCAGCTCTTTATCCGGGATATGCATCGTGCGCTGCTGAAGGGACTTATACTGCCCTTGGGAGAGCTTCTTGGCCTTATACAGGATCGTCGCCAGCCCCCCATCTTCATGGCCGATCTCCGCATAAGATAGCTTGCCATCCCGAAACGCCACCTTTGCCGTTTCACTGGGACCTTCGACAACAAGCGTCCCGGTTTTGTTGGCCAGGTTGATCAGATTCAATAACTGGGTTATGGAGAAATCGCGCAGGTTGCCGCGCAGTGCCATGCTGAACCTCTAAGATGACCCTTTGGGGAATGGAGTTGCTAAATGATTATACATGTAAGGCCGTGACCCGTCAAAGGCAAGTACCTACCAAAACCGTAGGGTTCCATCTTTTGCCAAAAAGGGAGGAAAATCCCTTTTCATCCTTCATGTTTCACCAAGCGAGACTGCTATTTTATGTGGAGAAGAAGTATAATTTTCGGATACGCGAGAGGAGCTCGACAACGATGAAGATTCAGATCACGTATTGCGCAGTCTGACACTATACGGACCGGGCCGTGAGCCTGGCAAACGATCTTCTTAAAAATTTCGAACCGGAAATCGAGAGCATCACCCTCATCCCATCCGAGGGCGGCAGGTACGAGATCAATGTCGACGGTCAATTGATCTACTCCAAACTCGAAAACGGCCGCCACGCCGAACCCGGCGAAGTGGTGGCGCTGGTGCAAAAACTGCTCAAGTAATTCCGATATCGGCAAGCTCTGGCCGATACCGCAATCCAAAATCGATCGCGAGGGATTTATGGTTAAAAAAGGACGTGTATTTTCTGGGATCCGTCCCACCGGACGAGCCCACCTGGGGAACTATCTGGGTGCTTTTAAAAACTACGTGGCCTTGCAAGATGATTACGAATGTGTCTACTGCATCGTCGATCTACACGCCTTGACCACGGTCGAGGATACGCTCAACCTGAAGCAGAACACCTACGACCTGGCATTGGACCTGCTGGCGGTGGGTATCCGCCCGGAGGAAACCATCCTTTTCGTCCAATCCCACGTTCCGCAGGTCACCGAGCTTCATACAATACTTTCCATGGTGACCCCGCTCGGGAAATTGACCGACCTGCCGACCTTCAAGGACAAGGTCCGCCAGAATCCCAACAATGTCAATTATGGCCTGGTCGGTTACCCGGTTCTGATGGCCGCAGACATTGCTCTCTACAAAACCGATCTGGTCCCGGTTGGTATCGACCAGGCCCCTCATATAGAATTCACCCGGGAGGCCGTTCGCTCGTTTAATTTCCGTTACAACACCACCGCCCTTCTCGAACCTCAGATGAAGACTACCGAGGTTCCCAAGGTGCTCGGGATCGACGGCAAGGAAAAGATGAGCAAGAGTCTCAACAACCACATCGAAATTGCCGCCACGCCGGAGGAAACCCGCCAGCGGGTAATGAACATGGTTACCGATCCGCAACGCATCAAGCGTACCGACCCGGGAAACCCGGACATCTGCAACGTGTTCACCATGCACAAGACTTTCACTGCCAAGGAGAAGGTCGACGAGATCAATATTGAGTGCCGGCGAGCTGGGATCGGTTGCGTGGACTGCAAGAGACTCTTTGCAGAAAACCTGAACAAGGCCCTCGAACCTTTCCGGGCCAGACGTGCCGAGTTGGCAGCCAAGCCCGATGACGTGAATGCCGTGCTCGAACAAGGCGCCCAACGTGCCCGTGCAATCGCCGAGAAGACCATGCAAGAGGTCCGGGCGGCGGTCCAACTTCCCTAACCGTGCAGGGGCGACATGACGTCGCCCCTGTTCATTAACACATGCGCGCACTCATCCAACGCGTTCGACGCAGCAAGGTCATTGTAGAAGGAAAACCCGTGGCCGGGATCGACAGCGGGCTTGTGATCCTGCTCGGAATCGGCCAGGGGGATACCATCGACCAGGCTCGATTCCTGGCAGAAAAGATCGCCACCCTGCGTATCTTCGAAGACCCAAATGGCAAATTCAACCTGTCCATCTTGGATATAAAGGGAGCCGCGATCGTGGTCTCCCAATTCACTCTCTATGCCGATGCGCGCAAAGGCCGTCGTCCGTCATTCACCCAGGCAGCCCTCCCGGAATTCGCCGCCCCGCTCGTGGAACGGTTCGCGGATTTGTTACGCAGCCAGGGAATCCCCACCCAAACCGGAGTATTCGGGGCGCATATGTTGGTCGAGATCGAAAACGACGGTCCGGTGACGATTTGGCTCGAAAAATGAACTTTCCAGGTCAAGTTGCTTTGCTTGACGATATAGAAAGGTTGTGCTAGTATCATTCCGAATTCCCTAAGGAATGATATTGTTTAAGGAGGAGAGCATGCTCAAGAAGTTAGTGATTGTTTTCGCGCTTGCAGTCGCCGGTACGATGCTTTTGTCGGCCTGCAAGTTGTCGGCCGGGACGCCCATGCCGATCCTGGCGACGCCCACGGTTCAGGGCGCGAATCCGGTTTCCCAACCGACCGGCATCAGCCTGGTGGAAGCCTGGGGAACCTCTACGGCCATCTATCAACAAACTGCCGCCGCCCAGGGCCTGCTGCCTGCCACGGCGACGCCCACGACCGGTTTTTCGTTCTCTACGGATACCCCAACGTTGGCTGGATTTGTACCCACATCCACGTCCATCGTCCCGCCTACCGGCGGCGCACCCACTGCAACGACCGGCGGCCAGCCGGTAATCATCGTACCAACCGCAACCCCAGGCCGGCCGGCAACGTACACCCTGCAGGAAGGCGAGTTCCCGTACTGCATCGCCCGCCGTTTTAATGTCAACCAGCAGGAGCTCCTTTCCATCAACAACCTCCCGGATACCCCTCCCCTCCTCCAGCCCGGGTTCGTGTTGAAAATCCCGCAGACCGGCAACCCGTTCGTCGGCACCCGCGCATTGCATCCGCATCCCACCACTTATTCAGTGGCGGTCAATGACACCATCTATGCGATCGCCTGTTACTTCGGAGACGTCGACCCGACTTCGATTGCTGCAGCCAACGGCCTTTCACTATCCTCGCCTTTGACCGTCGGCCGTGTCCTGAACATTCCCTAAGTCAGCCCAGACTCAATTTTTCCACCCAGGCGAAACTCTTTCGCCTGGGTGTTGTTTTGGAGGATCCCCATGCCATTTCTGCTGCAAAATTCTGAACCCGTCTTTTCCGGGCGCGCCTTTTCGATCCGCCGCGATACGGTCCAGTTGCCGGATAGTCATACCACCACCCTCGATATCGTGGAACATGTCGGTTCGGTCATCCTCCTCCCCCTGGATGAAGACGGGAATTTGGTCTTTGTCCGCCAGTATCGCCACGCCGCCGGCTTGGAGCTGCTCGAACTGCCGGCCGGGACCCTGAACGCCGGCGAGGATCCCCTCACCTGTGCCAGCCGTGAAATCCGCGAGGAAACAGGACTGGCCGCCCGGAAGCTCGAACATTTGGGAGGGTTTTATCTGGCGCCGGGGTACTCCACCGAATATATGCACGTGTACCTGGCGACTGAATTGCAACCAGACCCGCTGGAGGCAGATGCCGATGAGTTCCTGACCGTCGAGCGCATCCCCCTTGCCAGGGCTTTGGAAATGGCAAAAAACGGCGAATTGCCGGATGCCAAATCCCTGGCAGCTTTGTACCTGGCCATTCCCCGCCTCGCCTGAGAAAATCAAGCCATTTGGCAGTTTTTATTCGGACAATAAATATCATATTTTATTGGTGACAAGTCGCAGTAGAATTTGTGCATAATATAACTATCGCTGGTAAAATCGGGGGAATAAACTTGTAAGTTGGTAAGTCAGACCACCACAGAGTCCGCTCTGTTAATCCAACCGAAGGAGTATAGCCTCATGGAAAGAAAAAAGGTTACGCTGGATGGGAATGAAGCCGCTGCTTCAGTAGCCCATCGCACCAACGAGATTTGCGCGATCTATCCGATCACGCCCTCATCCAACATGGGTGAATGGGCGGATGATTGGTCGGCTGTCGGCAAGAAAAATATCTGGGGGACGGTCCCACTGGTCGTCGAAATGCAGTCGGAGGGCGGCGCATCGGGCGCGGTCCACGGAGCCCTGCAAACCGGCGCCCTGACGACCACATTTACGGCCTCCCAGGGTCTTCTGCTGATGATCCCGAACATGTTCAAGATCGCCGGCGAGTTGACCTCCACCGTCTTCCATGTCTCGGCCCGCACCGTGGCGACCCATGCCCTCTCGATCTTCGGCGACCACTCCGACGTGATGGCCTGCCGTCAGACCGGCTGGGCTCAGTTAGCCTCCGGCTCGGTCCAGGAAGCGCACGACTTTGCCTGCATCGCCCAGGCAGCCACCCTGGAAGCCCGTGTCCCGTTCCTGCACTTCTTCGACGGCTTCCGCACTTCCCATGAAATCTCCAAGATCGAACAACTGACCGATGACGACCTCCGTACCATGATCGACGATGAGTTGGTTCGCGCCCATCGTTCCCGCGGCCTGTCGCCCGACCGGCCGGTTCTGCGCGGCACCGCCCAGAACCCGGACGTTTTCTTCCAGGCGCGCGAAACATCCAACCCCTTCTATGCCAAGGTCCCGGGCATCGTCCAGAAAGCCATGGACAAGTTCGGCAAGCTGACCGGCCGCCAGTACCATCTGTTCGATTATGTCGGCGCTCCGGATGCCGAGCGCGTTGTCATCCTGATGGCTTCCGGCGGCGAGACCGCCGAAGCGACCGCCCGCTACCTGGTCGAAAAGGGCGAAAAAGTCGGCGTGATCCGCGTCCGCCTGTACCGCCCCTTCTCGGTCGAGAATTTCCTCAAGTCCCTGCCGAAGAGCGTCAAAGCCGTGGCTGTCCTCGATCGCACCAAGGAACCCGGTGCGAACGGCGATCCGCTTTACCTGGACGTCACGAATGCCCTGTTCGAGAACGGCCTCAAGGACCTCAAGGTGGTTGGCGGCCGGTATGGTCTTTCGTCCAAGGAATTCACTCCGGCGATGGTCAAAGCGGTCTTCGATGAGCTCAAGAAGGCCCAGCCCAAGAACCACTTCGTGGTCGGAATCAACGAAGACGTCACCCACTCCAGTCTGGACTACGATGCCAGCTTCTCGGTCGAACATCCCGAAACGGTACGCTGCATGTTCTTCGGCCTGGGCTCGGACGGCACCGTAGGCGCTAACAAGAACTCGATCAAGATCATCGGTGAAGAGACCGACAACTATGCCCAGGGATTCTTCGTGTACGACTCAAAGAAGGCCGGGACGCTGACGACCTCCCACCTGCGCTTCGGTCCGAAGGCTCTCCAGACGCCTTATCTCATCACCGCAAACACGGCCAATTTCGTTGCCTGCCACCAGTTCAACTTCCTGGAGCGTTTCGACCTGCTCAAGTATGCCCAGCCCGGAGCGACTTTCCTGCTGAACAGCACTTACGGCCCCGAGGAAGTCTGGGATAAGCTGCCCCAGGAAGTTCAGAAAGATATCATCGAGAAGAAACTCAAGTTCTTCACGATCAACGCTTACGACGTGGCCGAAAAGACCGGCATGGGCAGCCGGGTCAACACCATCATGCAGACCTGCTTCTTCGCCATCTCCGGCATCCTGCCGCGCGACGAAGCCATCGCCCAGATCAAGAAGGCCATTAAGAAGACCTACGGCAAGCGCGGCGAAGCCGTTGTCCAGAAGAACTTTGCCGCGGTCGACCAGACCCTGACCAATTTGCACGAGGTGAAGATCCCTGCCAAAGTATCCAGCAAAGTCACCCGCCGCCCGGCCGTCCCGGCTGGGGCCCCGGACTTCGTCAAGAATGTTCTCGGCCCGATGATCTCCTTCGACGGCGACAACATCCCCGTTTCCGCCCTGCCTGTGGACGGCACCTTCCCGATCGGCACGACCAAATGGGAAAAGCGCAACATCGCCCTCGAGATCCCGGTCTGGGAATCCGACCTGTGCATCCAGTGCGGCAAGTGCGTCTTCGTTTGTCCTCACGCCGTCATCCGCCACAAAGTCTACGACAAGAAATACTTGGACAAGGCTCCTGCCACGTTCAAGCACATGGATTCAAAATTCAAGGAATTCCCCGGCCTTGCTTATACCGTCCAGGTGGCTCCCGAGGACTGCACCGGCTGCGGTCTGTGCATCGAGGCCTGCCCGGCCAAGGACAAGACCAATCCGGCCCGCAAGTCCATCAATATGGCCTCCCAGGTACCCCTGCGTGAAGCTGAAGCCGCCAACTGGGAATTCTTCCTCGACCTGCCCGAGATCGATCGAACAGCCATCAGCCTGGGCACGATCAAGAACTCGCAGCTGCTTGAGCCCCTGTTCGAGTTCTCGGGCGCCTGCTCCGGCTGCGGTGAGACCCCCTACGTCAAACTGATGACCCAGCTCTTCGGTGACCGGGCCATCATCGCCAACGCCACCGGCTGCTCATCGATCTACGGCGGCAACCTGCCCACCACCCCCTACGCCCCGAACAAAGAAGGCCGTGGTCCGAGCTGGTCCAACTCGCTGTTCGAAGATAATGCCGAATTCGGCCTGGGCTATCGCCTGACCCTCGACAAACAAAATGAGTACGCTCGTGACATCCTGCCCACTTTCGCCGCTGAACTCGGCACGGAACTGGTCGACGGCATCCTGAAAGCCGACCAGACCACCGACCTGGACATCAAGCAGCAGCGTGAGCGCGTCGAGATCCTCAAACAGAAGCTGGCCAAATCCAAGAACCCGCAGGCGTTGAACCTGGCGGCCGTCGCGGACGCCCTGGTCAAGAAGTCCGTCTGGATCGTCGGCGGTGATGGCTGGGCCTACGACATCGGCTACGGCGGCTTGGATCACGTCCTGTCGACCGGCCGGGATGTTAACCTGCTCGTCCTCGACACGGAAGTGTATTCGAATACTGGCGGTCAGGCCTCCAAGTCAACGCCGCGCGGCGCAGTTGCCCGCTTCGCCGCCCAGGGCAAGGGCCTCTCCAAGAAGGACCTCGGCCTGATGGCGATCGCCTACGGATACGTCTATGTGGCCCGCGTTGCCATGGGCTACAGTGACCAGGGCACCCTGAAATCCTTCCTCGAAGCCGAGTCCTATCCCGGTCCATCGATCATCATCGCCTACAGCCATTGCATCAATCACGGCATCGATATGGTCAAGGGCCTCGAACAGCAGAAACTGGCCGTCCAATCCGGCATGTGGCCGCTCTATAGGTACGACCCGCGCCTGGCTGCGGACGGGAAAAACCCGCTGCAGATCGACTGCAAGGAGCCCACGGTCCCGGTTGAACAGTACATGTACAACGAGACGCGCTTCCGCATGCTCACCCAGAGCAACGAGGAACGCGCAGAAGCCCTGCTCAAGCTCTCCCGCGAAGACGCCAAGGCTCGCTGGAATTTCTACTCCCAGATGGCTGCCATGCACTACGATGAGAATAAAGAGCAGAAGTAAAAAGTAGCGAGAAAAAGGAGCAGAGTATCCCACTTTGCTCCTTTTTTCTTTATAATCAATGCAAGAAGGAGAAAACTGTATGGTAGACCTGACCACCACCTATCTCGGGCTCAAATTGAAAAATCCATTGGTGGCTTCCGCTGCCCAGCCGATTTCCGACAAAGTCGAGAAGGTCAAGAAACTGGAAGAAGCCGGAATCGCCGCGGTTGTGATGTACTCCCTGTTCGAGGAACAGATCATCCACGAAAGCCTGGAATTGGATCACTATCTATCCGTGGGCTCGGAAATCTCCCCAGAAGTGACCAGTTATTATCCCCAGACCGGCAATTTTACCCTTGCGCCGGAAGCATACATCGAGGCAGTCAGAAAGACCAAACAGGCCGTTAAGATCCCGGTCATCGGCAGCCTGAATGGTGTATCGACCGGAGGCTGGATCAAATATGCTCGCAAGATCGAGGAAGCCGGTGCCGATGCGCTCGAGCTCAACCTGTATTATCTGCCCACCGACCCGGTAATCCTGGCTGGCGAATTGGAAGACAATTACGTTACGCTGGTCCATGATGTCTGCAAGAGCATCAAGATCCCGGTCGCCGTCAAGCTCAGCCCATTCTTCACTGCCATTCCGAACATCGCCAAACGTCTGGCGGATGCAGGGGCGAAAGGCCTGGTACTCTTCAATCGTTTTTACCAACCTGATATCGACCTGGAAAATCTGGAAGTCGTCCCGAACCTGGTCTTGAGTAATTCGAATGACATGCGTCTGCCATTGCGCTGGATTGCCATCCTTTACGGGCGCATCCAGGCCGATCTGGCCCTCACCAGCGGTGTGCACGCTTCCGAGGACGTTCTGAAGGCCATGATGGCCGGAGCGAGCGTTTCCATGCTGACCTCAGAGCTGCTCCAAAAAGGCTTTGGGCGGGTGCCTGCCATTCTGGGTGAAGTTGAAAAGTGGATGGAAGAGCATGAATATCAATCCATCCAACAGATGAAAGGCAGCTTGAGCCAGAAAACAGTCAAGGAGCCAGCCGCCTTTGAACGTGCAAACTATATGAAAGCCCTCAACTCTTTCCGCTCATTACCCTAGGCTCGGTCATCCCCTGAATGCAAAACATAACTCACCCCAAACTTAATTTTTGAAGGAAAGTGGGAGGATAAGCCAGCCAAAGACGGCTGAGAGCAGAACGTAAGCGATAGAGTGGAGCCTTGACCTTGAGGCTCCACTTTCCTGTTCTATGGCACCAGTGGTGGAGTAAAGCGGAGGTCAAGTCATCCCAGGCGAGCAAGGA
>DATJPX010000157.1:0-35781 GCA_035506155.1 Anaerolineales bacterium | reverse complement strand
GCGCTGAAGGGAACAATCGCCAAGACCGGAAAGAAGCGTCCCCTGTCCCGAATGGAAAGCGTGCTCGGCGTTTACGGGAATTTAAAGCCATAAGGAGAGAGAAGCATGACGACACCCTTGCCGCAAGCCACGGATCAAACGGGCAAATGGGGTATGGTCATCGACCAGGACCTGTGCATGGGCTGCCAGGCCTGCGTGACCGCCTGTGCAATGGAAAACAACATTCCCTTCGTCGGCGAAGAAGACGCCGGCTACGGCCGCGGAATGCATTGGATCCGCACGGAGCGCTTCTGGACCGGCACCTACCCGAATATCTCCACCGGCTACCAGCCGATGTTCTGCCAGCAGTGCGGCCATGCCCCCTGCGAACCGGTCTGCCCGGTCTTCGCCTCGGTTCACAGCGAATCCGAACAGCTCAACGTGCAGGTCTACAACCGCTGTGTCGGGACACGCTACTGCGCCAACAACTGTCCTTACCAGGTGCGCGCCTTCAACTGGCGGGACTTCACCCGCCCCGAACCGCTGAACAACCAGTTCAACCCGGACGTGACCGTCCGCCGGCGCGGCGTGATGGAGAAGTGCACCTTCTGCATCCAGCGCATCCGCCGGGTGGAAGACCAGGCCCATTCGGAAAACCGGGCCGTCATGGACGGTGAAGTCCAGCCCGCCTGCGCCCAGGCCTGCCCGGCCAGCGCCATCACGTTCGGGCGGATCGACGATCCGAACACCCAGGTCAGCCAACTGGCCCGCAACGGTCGCAACTACAAGATGCTCGAAGAACTCGGCACCCTGCCGAGGGTAACCTATCTCAAGGGAGGCTCGGCCCATGGCGGTAACAGCTAAGTCGATATTATCCCGGGCGACGGCCCATCACGAGCACGAAGAGGAAGAGGATCCCCAGGAACACCTCCTGCTCGACCCGCGGCCGCGCGGCGAGATGAACGGTATGGTGATGGAATCCATGCACACCACCAGTTGGAAGTTTTGGGCGGTGACCATGTTCCTGATCCTGGTCGTATTGACCTGCCTGTTCGGCGCCTGGGGCTACATGATCGCTGAAGGCCTGGGCGTCGCCGGGGTGAACCGGCCCGAGTACTGGGGCATCTTCCTGGTCAACACGGTCTTCTGGATCGGCATCAGCCACGCCGGGACATTCGTCTCGGCCCTGCTGCGGGTGGTGAAAGCCGAGTTTCGCCGTCCGTTCACCCGGGCAGCCGAGCTGATGACGACCTTCGGCTTGGTCCAGGCAGGGTTGAGCATCTTCATGCATCTCGGCCGGGTCTGGTTGTCCTATTGGCTGTTTCCCTACCCCAACGAGCGCGGCCTGTGGCCGAACTTCCACTCGCCGCTGATGTGGGACTTCCTGGCCATCAACACATACCTGCTGGCCAGCACGATGTACCTGTTCCTGCCGCTCATCCCGGACCTGGCAATGGCGCGGGACCGCTCGACCGGCTGGCGCAAGATATTCTACCGTACCCTCTCCCTGGGCTTCCGCGGCACCGAGAGCGAATGGACCCACCTGAAGACCGCCATGAACATCTTCGCCTTCGCCATCCTGCCGGTCATGTTCTCTGTCCATACGATCGTGGCCTGGGACTTCGCCATGGCCACCCGTCCAGGCTGGTCATCGACGGTCTTCGGGCCGTACTTCGTCGTCGGGGCCCTGCATTCCGGCCTGGCGGCCGTGGTCATGGTTCTTTTCATCATCAGCAGCACGATGAAGAATATGAAATACTTCATCCGGCCGGAACACTTCGACGGCCTGGGTAAACTGATGCTGATGATCACCATGACCTGGGGTTATTTCTTCTTCAACGACTACATCGTCGAATGGTACGGCGGAGAGAGCATCTCGCGCACCCTGCAGAAATTCCTCGAGACGGGTCCGCTGGCCTGGATGTTCTTTACGATGTTGATTCTCAATTTCGTCATTCCGATGCTGACCTTGTGGAACAAGAAGCTGCGCCGGACGCCCTGGTTCATGTTCATCTTGGGTTTGCTGATCAACATCGGCATGTGGTTCGAGCGCTACATCATCATCCCGGACGCCCTGACGATCAACCGCATGCCCTACACCTGGCGAATCTATATCCCGCACGTCGAGATCCCCCTGACGATCGGGACGTTCGCCCTGTTCCTGCTGCTCTACATGCTGGCTTCCCGTCTGATCCCACTGGTGCCGGTCTGGGAGGTCCAGGAAGGCCAACTGGCCCACTCGCTGCGCAAGTTCGGCAAGGCCAAAGTGGCGACGAAGGCCGAGATCGAGTAGGGTCGAAAGGATTGCATATGGCTGATACGACCACACTCCTGGCTCTTTTCAAGGATGTCGACCCGGCGGCGGACGCGATCGAGCGGCTGCGCAAGCTGGGAATCCCGGACGATCAAATGGATGTCATCTCGGGCGTCCCGGTGCTGGAGCGGGTGCTTGGGCGACCGAAACGCCATACCCGGGTCCCTCGCCTGGCCCTGGGCGGCGCGGGCGTGGGATTCCTTTTCGGCCTGTTCCTGGCCTATGGGACTCCCTTCCTGTTCACCGTCCATACCGGCGGGCAGCCGGTCTATCCGGTCCCGCCCGGGATCATCCTGGTCTTCGAGATGTCGATGCTCGGATTGATGGGCACGGCTTTCCTGGGCGTCTTCCTCGAAAGCTACTTCCCGATTTACCACAAGCTGGAATACGTTCCCGAGGTCAGCGACGGGAAGATCGCCGTGCTCTTCAAGTGCCCCAGCCAGGATGAGAACAAATTCATCGCAGCGATGCAGGCCCAGGGCGCCGAGAGCGTCGGCCCGGCAATCGCGAGGCAGCTATGAAATCAGACCTGTTCAAACGCCTTTCCATCCTGATCGGGGTGGTCGTCCTGCTTTTCGCCTTCCTGATGCTATTTTCATACGACATCATCAAAGTGGACTGGGTCAGCTTCATGGAAATCCAGCCGGCCTTCCAGCCGATGTATCACCCGCTGCCAGTCCCAACCGATTCCATCCCGATCGAAGGACCCGCTTATATCCTCGCGGCGGGAGTGCCAACAAACCCGGTTCCAGCGGACACGGCTTCGATCACTCGTGGACGGGAGCTTTACCGAATCAATTGCAACATGTGCCACGGTCCGGAGGGAGAAGGGAACGGCCCGATCGCCAACTACCTGCAGAATAAACCCGCCAATCTCTCCGGCCTGGCGGTCCAATCCCTGAGCGACGGGGGCATCTTTATGACCATCACGGAAGGCGTCCAGGGAAAGATGCCGGCCCTGAATGAAAACTTGACGGTCCGTGAGCGCTGGGACGTGGTGAATTACGTCCGAACCTTGTGGGAGAAATAGGAGGGCCACATGAAGCGTGATTTCAGAAGCGCGATGATCCTGCTCGCCTTCAGCCTGCCGGTGATCGCGGCGCTATTCATCGGCTCGATCTACTTCGCCAACTGCGGCGTGAACAATGACTGCGCGCGAGGCGATTTGGCGGCCGTCATCCATACCCCCATTCCCACCCTGCTCCCCGCCACGCTGCCGGCCCCCACCCTGGGTAGATACCTGACCCCCACCTTCACGGAACTTCCTTCACCGACTTCTGCCGGCCAGGCCAACGACCTGACCCCCACCGTAGAGTCAGTGGATGAAGTCCCGGAGCCCTCCAACCCCGGCGCCCCCGGTCCGGCTGTCAATCTGGTCGGGGATGCCACCGCCGGAGCGGCCTTGTTCAAAACCAACTGCGCATCCTGTCACGGGGACCAGGGGGTTGGCGGGGTGCCGAATCCCGGGTCAGACGATGGGACGGTGCCTCCGCTCAATCCAATCGATCCGCTGCTGGTCGATCCGAATTACGCGACCTTCGCATCCAATATCGACCTGTTCATCCAGCATGGCTCCGTTCCAGAAGGCCCGAGTCCCTGGCGAAACATGCCCGGCTGGGGCGACAACGATGCCCTGACCCAGCAACAAATTGCCGACCTGATCGCCTACGTGATCAGCTTGAACAAGTAAGGGAATCCTCGAAACAAAGAAAAGTGCGGGCTGGGCCCGCACTTCATTTTTTCTTTTCCTGCCTGGCCGGCGCAGGACCTGGCTGGCGGACCGAGGCGGTCGTGACCAGGACTTTGTCGACGCGCTTGTCATCCATGTCCATCACCTCGAATTTCAACCCGCTCCACTCGAAGGTATCAGCAGCCTGGGGGATGCGCTTCAAATGCATCATCACGAATCCACCCAGCGTCTCATATTCCTCTTCGTCTGGCAGGCGCCGCAGGTTGAAGATCTCCTTGAACTCGTCGTTGGGCAGCATGCCATCCAGCAGCCACGAGCCGTCCTGGCGCTGGGTGGCCTGCGGCTCGGCCTCCAGGTCCCCGACGATCTCTTCGAGGATGTCGGCCAGGGTGACCAGGCCCTGGACGACGCCGAATTCATCCACCACCAGCATCAATTCGCGTTTGCTTTCCTTGAACATTTCGAGGGCACGCGAGCCGAAGGCCGTCTCGGGGATATAGATTGGCTCACGCAGAATCTTCTTGAGCTCGCGGCCGTCCTGCAAGTCAGCCAGGAGCAAGTTCTTGGCTTTGACCACGCCCAGGACGCTATCCAGGCTGTCCTCGCCGACCGGGAAACGCGAGAAGGGGCTGTCTTGGACCTTCCGGCGGATCTCGTCGACCGAGTCGTTGATATCCAGCCAGACGATCTCGTTGCGCGGCGTCATCAGGGCATTGATCCGCTGGTCGGAGAGCGAGAACACCCCTTCCACCATGTCCTGCTCGGCCTCCTGGAAGACGCCCGCCTGGGTGCCCTCGTCCAGCTGGACGAGGATCTCCTCCTCGGTCACGGGCGGCTCGTCGGCATGCTGGATGCGCAGAACGCGCAGGACCAGATCCGTAGACTTACCCAGCAGCCAGACCACCGGCGACAGGATCGCAGCCATGAGCGCCATCACCCCGGCAATTCCTGAGGCGACATTCTCGGGATTCTGCAAAGCCAGCCGCTTGGGAACCAGCTCGCCGACCAGCATGGAAAAGAAGGTGATGAGGACGACCACGACGGCCAGGCTGACCGTGTGGGCGTAGGGAGCCAGTCCCGAAATCCGTCCAAGCAATCCGGCCAGCGCCTCGGCGATGACCGCGCCGCCGACCGCGCCGGTCAGGACTCCGATCAGGGTAATCCCCACCTGGACGGTGGGCAGCAGACGATTGGGGTTGTCCGCCAGGTTCAAGGCCCGGTGGGCTTTCGCGTCCCCTTCGTTCGAGCGCTGCTGCAGGCGCGCCTTGCGCGATGCCAGGATGGCTGTCTCAGACATGGCAAAGAAGCCGTTCAGCAGGATCAATAAAAAGATGAGCAGGATTTCCAGGCCAATATTCATCAGGGACCCGTCAATTAAGCTGGATGAGCAGGGCCGATCGGAACTGTTCCGTCACAGTCGATTTCCCAGGCCATCTCGAAGGCCGCCTGCCAGGGAACGGACAATTGATCCCACATTTACCGGACCTCGACCCCTTTTCCGGAGAAGGCCTCCCCGATGACCCAGGCAGGCTGACCGATCTCTTCGGCCTTTTTCAGGAAGGCGGGAAGTTTTTTGGGAGGGAGCGCCAGCAGCAACCCGCCGCTGGTCTGCGGATCGAAGAGCAGCATGCGGGTTTGCTCGTCGATCCGATCGGCAAAGCGGACCCCGGGCTCGAAATGCAGGCGGTTATCGAAGGCCCCGCCGGGAAAGGCTCCCAGATCGGCATATTTGCGGGCACATGAGACGAACGGCAGATCCGGGAGCCTGAAACGCAGACCCAGGCCGGAGGCTTCGGCCATTTCCGAAGCGTGGCCGAGCAAGCTGAAGCCGGTCACGTCCGTCCCGCCGCGCAGGTTGAATTCCACGGCGAGCGCACCGGCATCCTTGTTCAGCCGCTTCATCCACTGAACGACTTCCGTTACGTCGGCTGCGGGGGCTTTTTCCTGCTTCAAAGCGGTGGTCGTCACACCGAAACCGAGCGGCTTGGTCAGCACCAGGGCATCCCCCGGGCGGACGCCGCCCTTGGTCAGCATCTTCTTCGGGTTGACGAATCCGATCACGACCAGGCCGTACTTGGGCTCCTTGTCCTGGACGGTATGCCCGCCGGCAATGACGACCCCGGCTTCCCGGGCTTTCTCCGCCCCACCGCGCAGGATCTCGCTGTTGACTTCCGCCGGCAGGTCAGGGATGAGGGCAGCCACGTTAAGGGCCAGGAAGGGCCGGCCACCCATGGCGTATACATCGGAAAGGCTGTTGGCGGCGGCAATGCTGCCGTAATCATAAGGATCGTCCACCACCGGGGTGAAAAAGTCGGTCGTCATCACCAGCGCCCGCGCCGAATCCAGCCTCCAGACGGCTGCATCGTCGGGTCTTTGTAACCCGACGAGCAGGTCCGGATAGTTGCGAGCGTCGAAAATGGTTTCGATCGGGCGCAGAACCTGCGCCAGCGTTTCCGCGTTGAGCTTGGAGGCTCAACCCGCACAGTTCGAATAGCTGGTCAGTCTGATCTGGCGTCCGCTCGGGTGGACGACCGACATTCGACCTCCTGTTATTTTGGAATCTGGCTCGTCGAAGGCAGCAGAAGCGGCGTCCCGCTGGGCAGATAGATCACCTGTACATTCGGGGCGATCTTCAGGATATATTCGTACGTCAACATTTCGGGATTGTTCTGGAGCACCGCAGCCAGGGCTGTCCACGCCTGGGCCTGCGCCTGGGCATTGATCAATGTAGCCTGGGCCTGGCCCTTGGCGGCGATGACGGCCGCGTCGGCCTGGCCCTGGGCAACCTGGCGGGCTTGTTCAGCTTCCTGTTTCTTCTGCTCGACCACGAAGGCCGCCTGCAGGGCTTGCTGCTCGGCGATCTGCTTCTGTTCCACCGCGGCGGCATATTCGTCGCTGAAGCGGATGTTGCGGAGCAGGAAATCGTCCATGATCAGGCTGTTGGCGGCCAAACCTGCCTTGATCTCGTCGCTGATGGTCTGCTCCAGCTCGGCGCGCTTGGTGCTGACGATCTCCTCGACGCCGTACTGGGAGACCGCGTCCCGGATGGCGGACCGGACCACCGGCCGGACCACCAGGTCCTCATAACGGTTCTGCCAGGTAATGTGCAGGGTGATCAACTGGGCCGGATCGATGGAATAGATGACCGACGCATCGAGAAATACCTGCTGGCCATCCTTCGTCCGGGCCTGGATCGAGTCATCCCCCTGGACGGCTCCTTCCGTGGCGGCAGTCGCCATGGTATAGGTCTGCTTGGCCTTGGAATACACCTGGACATTTTCGACGAAGGGCACCACCCAATGCAGGCCGGGGCCAACCGGTTCGGAGCGATAACCGTTCGGCTGGATGGCCGATATGACGACGCCGATCTGGTCGGCCTGGAGGAAGACCAACCCGGCGCTCAGGGTGGTCAACGCCAGGGAAAAGACGACCGCCCCGATGACCAACGAGACGGCGCCCTTCAATGGCTTGGCCCGGCTGGCGCGCACGACAGCCAGGATGATGATACCGACGACGACCAGCCAGGATAAGGTGGCCAATCCTTGAAGCACGCTAGCAATATTCATTAAATTCTCCTCATTCGGTTGATGGATAATTATACCGGGATTAAATCGTTCAGGCGGAGGAACGCGCCTCCGCCTGATCTTGGAGAGATCGAGCTGCTACCGCCAGATCCGGAAGGATGTGGCCGCAGCCGCCTGCAGGCCCTCGAACGTCATGACAGTGTCGAGGGTCACCAGGCCGCCTGCAGGCTGATCCGAAAAGCGTACCGTCGAGATGACGCCCACGCCGCCGGCATCCGTGACGACCGGGTAGGATAGATTCTGCCCGCCCGGGAAATGGATGGTGACCGTGCCGGTCGCCCCCTCCACCGGTCCGAGCGCCTGATCCTGAACGACGATGAAGATTCGCTGGGTATCGCTTGGCAGGGTGACCGCATTCGCCACGAAGACCATCGTCCGCAGGGAAAGCGGCCGGGAGGACTGGACCGGGATGTTGTTGAGCGGCAGGGCGGCTTTCAACCAGGCCGGGTCCTCGTGGGCATTGAAATACAACCGGCCCAGGTCCGCCAGCATGACATTCTGTCCGGCCGGAAGCTCGGGGTGCCAGTCGAAGCGGGCCCGCTCGAAGTACTGGACGACGCGCCCATCCGGCTGGAATTCGAAAGCCGAGATCGGATTGCCGAAGCGGGCCAGCCCGCCGTGCTGGTCGAAATAGGTCAGGAAGTCGTAACAAACGCCGAAACCGTTGATCACCCGGCAGACCCCCGGCGAGGTGGTATTGATCGAATTCAGTCCGGGCTTATAGAGGGCCGTCCCCAGGGCCGAGACAAGGACCCGCCCTCCGATGGGCTGGTCGGGATGCAGCTCGAAGCGAACCTTTTCAAAGTACTGGACCGTCAGCCCGGAGCCGTCCGCGCTGGGAAATTGTTCGGTCAGGGGAAGACCAAAGAGAATGGCGGCATCCGGGACGCTTTGATAGAAGGTCCAGAATTCGCCGATGATGTTATGTCCGGTTTGGGAAAAATAATGACCGCTCGTCTGCTGGGCTCTGGCCGGCATCCACCCTGCCGCCAGCAGGAGTGCACATAAAATGACTATTAAGATACGTATTCCAGATTTCACTGCCTATATTATACCCAATCTTCCCCCGTGAAACAATACATGAAACAGAACAAATTACCTACAAAAAGCCAACAAAGATTGGACGATTCGAGCTGCCGCGTGTCCATCTCCAAAAGGATTGACCGCCCGGGCCATCCGGGCGTATGCCCGGGGGTTTTCCAAAAGGCGATTTGCCTCGTTCACGATCCGGGCGGAGTCGGTCCCAACCAGCTTCAGAACCCCGGCTTTGACCCCTTCTGGCCGTTCGGTCACCTGGCGCAAGACCAGGACCGGAATGGCGAAGGCGGGCGCCTCTTCCTGGATGCCGCCCGAATCGGTCAGCACCAGGGTGGACCGGCGGATCAGGTGGATCATCGGAAGGTAATCCTGGGGCGGAAGCAGGGTAACGTGCGGCACGCCCCCGAGCAGCCGGCGGACCGGTTCCTGGACGTTCGGGTTGAGGTGCAGAGGATAGACGATCTCCACATCCCCGCGGCTCGCCAGCCCGGAAAGCGCTGCGCAGATGCTCTCGAGCGGCACCCCGAAATTCTCCCGCCGGTGGGCGGTGACCAGGATCAGCCGTTTCGACTCGCCGATCCCCAGGCTGGAGAGGAGTTTTTTGATCTCCGCTGGAGGGGTTTGTTCTGCAACCACTTGCAGGGCATCGATGACCGGGTTGCCGGTCACGGCAATGGCGCGATCCGGGATGCCTTCCCGGAGCAGGTTGTGGCGGGCCCACTGCGTGGGGGCGAAATGCAGATCCGCCGCCACCCCCGCCACCCGCCGGTTGATCTCCTCGGGAAAGGGCTGCCACTTGTCGTGCGTGCGCAGCCCCGCCTCGACGTGCCCGACTTTGATTCTGCGGTAGTATGCAAGCAGGGATGTGATCGCCACTGTCGTGGTGTCGCCCTGCACGAGCACCCAGTCCGGCTTGAAATTCGCCAGGACCGGGTCGAGGTCCTTGAAGATCGCCGCGCTCAGGTCCGCCAGGGATTGGTCGGCGCGCATCAGGTCGAGGTCCACATCCGGGCGGATCTGGAAAAGGTCGAGCACCTGATCGAGCATCTCGCGGTGCTGGGCCGTCACGCAGACAGATGCTTCGATCCCTTCCGTTTGCTTCAACTCGTGCACCACCGGGGCCATCTTGACGGCTTCGGGACGGGTTCCAAAAACGGACAGCACGCGCAGGGGCATGGAGCGGGCCGCCCTTACTTGTTCACACCCAGGCGGGAGATCTGGAATCCGGCGGCATGCCAGTCCTTGCCGGCCCAGCCGTTGACCGTGTCGATCAGGAAGCGCGCCGGGGTCAGGCCAGCCAGCTTTTCAGGGGTCAGCGCCCGCAGCTCGGTATGGTTGACCAGCAGCACGACTGCGTCCGCCTCGTGAAGAGCCTCCTCCAGGGTCGGGACGGCTGTCACGCCGGGCAGGTTCGCATCCGGCTTGAACGGCTCGTACGCCTTGACTGTTGCGCCTTCCTCCTGGAGCATGTGGACCACTTCCACGGCCGGCGATTCGCGCAGGTCATCCACATCTGGCTTGAAAGCCAGGCCCAGGGCGGCGATCTTCTTTCCTTGCAAGGTGCCAAGGGACTTTTGGACAAGCTCTATGACGAAGTGCGGCTGGAAGTCGTTGACACTGCGAGCCGCATAGATCAGGTTGGCCAGGTCCGGGGCGGACTCGACGAAGAACCATGGATCCACGCTGATGCAGTGTCCGCCCACGCCGGGGCCTGGATTGAGGATCTTGACCCGCGGGTGCAGGTTGGCGATGCGGATGGCTTCCCAAACGTCGATGCCGAAGCGCTCGGACAGGCGGGAAAATTCGTTGGCGATGCCAATGTTGATATCCCGGTAGGTATTTTCCATCACTTTGACCATTTCAGCGGTGGTCGCGTCCGTGACGACGATCTGCCCCTTCACGAACACCGCATACAGGTCCCGGCCGGCCTCGGCGGATTCGGGCGTCACGCCGCCGATCACCCGGGCGTTCTCGACCAGCTCGCGCAGGATCTGCCCGGGCAGGACTCGCTCGGGGGAATAAGCCAGGTAGAAGTCACGGCCCGCCTTCAAGCCCGACTTTTCGAGGATGGGGATAAGCAGATCGACGGTGGTGCGCGGCGGCGAGGTGGATTCGAGCACGACCAGGCTGCCCTTGCGCAGCACCGGGACGATCGCCTCGGTCGCCGAAGTGACTGCCCGCATATCGGCCAGCTTGTAGCGTTTCCCGTCGCTCTCCCCGAGGCGGTCCTCATAAAAGGGCGTCGGGACGGCAATGATGTAGGCATCCGCCTCGACGGGCGTCTCGTTGACGGTCAAATTCCCGCCTTTCAGGGCGGTTTCGAGCGCCTCGTGCAGCCCCGGCTCGTGGATGTGGATCTCCCCACGCCGCAAGGTCGCCAGGACCTGCGGGTTGACGTCCACCCCGACCACCTGGATGCCGTGGGCGGCAAAGGTGCTGGCGGTGGGAAGACCGATGTAGCCAAGACCGAGGACGCAGATTTTTTTGAATTTCACGGGAGACTCCCTGTCAGGCGGCATACCGCGCCGTGGTTTGACGAACGGAACGTATTCTACCCCAAAACCTGCCGCCTCGTAGAACCACACCGGTCGATAAACGTATATATTGGTAACAGTGGGTGTGCCGATTGGTTGTATAATAATTTCGGCCCCCGGAAGAGGAACCCATGAACCTTTTCGTAAATCCCGACGTTGCCTACCTGCTTTTGATATCCGGTTTCATCCTGGCGTTTCTGGCCCTGGCCACTCCCGGGACACACTTCCTGGAAGCCGGGGCGCTGCTCCTGCTGTTTGCAGCCGGATACGAGATCACCCAGCTGGGGGTGACGATCTGGGCGCTGGTCGTCCTGGTCGTTGGATTGGTGCCGTTCATCTATGCAATCCGGGGAGCCCGACGCGGATGGGCCCTGGCGGTCAGCATCGTCTGCCTGATCGTCGGGTCGCTCTACCTGTTCCCCAGTCAGAACTTCATCCCGGCCGTCAACCCGGTGCTGGCAGTGGTCATGTCGGCCGCAAGCGGAGTGTTCCTGTGGTTTGCCGTCCGGATGGTCATCCAGGCGCACCGCACCCGCCCTCTCCAGGACCCGGAACACCTGGTCGGCCTGAGCGGAGAGGCAAAGACCGAGGTCCTCGCCGGCGGTTCGGTGCAGGTGGCCAGCGAGTTGTGGAGCGCCCGCAGCGAGAAACCCATCCCGGCCGGCAGCCGCATCCGCGTGCTTCGTCGTGAAGGATTCACCCTGGTCGTCGAGCAAGCCGATCAGGTAACCCATTAACCTTTTCAGGGATCTTCAAGGAGGATTGTATGTCATCTGGAGCAATTGGAACGACTTTCCTGTGTGTCGGCGGCGCGGTCGTCGTGCTGCTGATCATCTTTCTCGTTAACGCCATCCGGATCGTCAACGAGTATCAGCGCCTGGTCGTCTTCCGCCTGGGCCGCTGCATCGGCACCAAGGGCCCCGGCCTCGTGCTGTTGATCCCGATCGTCGACCGGGCCGTCAAAGTGGACTTGCGCGAACAGATCCGTGAGGTCCCGCACCAGGTTTCGATCACCAAGGATAATGCCCCGATCTCGATCGACTTCCTGTGGTATTACAAGGTGATGGACCCGACCCTGAGCGTGGTCGGCGTCGGCAACTTCGAGCTGTCGGCGGCCGGTATGGCCACTACCACCCTTCGCTCCGTCATCGGCGGCATCCCGCTCGACGAAGTGCTTTCTCAACGTGAAAATATCAATACGACCCTGCGCACCAAGCTCGACGAAGTGACCGAGCGCTGGGGTGTCAAGGTGACCAACGTGGAGATCCGCGAGATCATCCCGCCCAAGGACGTCCAGGACGCAATGAACAAGCAGATGTCCGCCGAGCGCATCCGCCGTGCCGTCGTGACCGAGTCCGAAGGTAACCGCGATGCCGCCATCAACGTGGCGACCGGCCAGAAACAGGCCGCCATCCTGCAGGCCGAAGGCTCCAAGCAGGCCGCCATCCTGGAGGCCGAGGGCCAGAAACAG
This sequence comes from Anaerolineales bacterium, assembly GCA_035506155.1. Lineage (GTDB taxonomy): Bacteria > Chloroflexota > Anaerolineae > Anaerolineales > Villigracilaceae > UBA877. The sequence goes on along the minus strand of DATJPX010000157.1, from coordinate 23,171 downwards.
GCCCAGGCTTTGCGGGCGGAAGGCTTCGCCACGGCCCTGGAAAATATCTTCGTAGCCGCCAAGACCGTCGACCAGAAGACCATGACCCTGCAGTATTTCGAGACGCTCAAGTCCGTCGGCCAGGGCGCTTCCACCAAGTTCATCTTCCCGATGGAATTCACCAGCATGATCGAGAATTTCGTCAAAGGGAAGTAGGCAAGGAACAATCAAGAACGGGTAAAATAGAGGCCTCCCGAAATTCGGGAGGCCTCTGATTTCAAAATCTTGGATGAACGTCATGGATATCCTCCCCGCCACCCTCCGGGACCTCGGCAGCCTGCGCCGCGTCGAACAAGCGTGTTTCCCGAAAGATGCCTGGCCGTTGCTCGACCTGGTCGCCGTGTTGACCTGGCCGGACGTCGTCCGTCTTAAAGCCGTCGAGGGCGACCAGATGGTCGGCTTCGTGGCCGGCGATCCGCGGCCCTCCGAGAACATGGCCTGGATCGCCACCATCGGGGTCCTTCCAGAGTTCCAGCGCCGCGGCATCGGACGGGCGCTCCTGCGGGCCTGTGAGCGAAAACTCCCCCAACAGCGCATCCGCCTGTGCGTCCGCGTAACCAACGATGCGGCGATCGAAATGTACAAGCAGGAACAGTATTACTCCGTGGATACCTGGCGGGAATACTACAACGATAAAGAGAACGCCCTGGTCATGGAAAAGATCCGCTAGGGTCGCCATGCCAGCCATAAGGTTATAATCCGGACGATGACAGCCCTTCCCGCTCCCGAGTGGATCGCAACCCCCGCAGCCCTGGCAAAATTGACCACCGAGCTTGCCCGCTACCCCCGGATCGCCGTGGATACGGAGTCGAACAGCCTGCATGCCTATCGGGAACAGCTTTGCCTCATCCAGTTCTCGACCCCCGAAAAAGACTACCTCGTCGATCCGCTCGTCTTCGACGTCCTTTCCCCTCTCAGCGTCATCTTCAACAATCCCGAACACGAAAAAGTGTTCCACGCCGCAGAGTACGACTTGATTTGCCTGAAGCGCGATTTCGGCTTGAACGTCACCCACCTGTTCGACACCATGCAGGCTGCCCGCATCCTGGGTTATAAACGGGTCGGGCTGGATTCGATGCTGGCCGAAAAGCTGGGGATCAAGCTGGACAAGAAATACCAGAAGGCCGACTGGGCCGAACGGCCGCTCTCGAAGGATATGCTCAGTTATGCCCGCCTCGATACTCACCACCTCCTGGACTTGCGGGTATGCCTGGAAAACGAGCTCAAACTGCGCGGCCGCTGGGAGCTGGCCCAAGAGGAGTTCACCCGCCTGGCGCACGGCAACGGGAGCGGACGGGTGGAAATCCCGGCCTGGCAGAGGGTCAAGGGGATCCAGAAACTGACCGACCGGCAGCTGACGATCTTGCAGGAATTATGTGCCTGGCGCGAATCGAAGGCCCAGCAGATGAACCGTCCGGTCTTCCGGGTCATCGATGACAAACGCCTGGTGGAGCTGGCCCTGGCCGCCCCCGAAACCCAGGACGAGATGGACGCCCTCGACCTGACCGCCAAGCAAATCTATGTCTACGGGAATGACATCCTGCAGGCGATCTCACGGGGCAAGCGGGCAATCCTGGTCAAGCGACCCCAATATGTCCGCCCGAAGCAGGCCTATATCGACCGCTATACGATCCTATCCGAATGGCGGAAAAGCACCTGCCAGAAGATGGGGGTCGAATCCGACGTGATCCTGCCGAAGGGCTGGATGCACGCGATCGCAGACACGAATCCCAAAACGATCGAAGAGCTGGCGGAATTAATGCCGAATTCTCCCTGGCGCCTGAAGGAGTTCGGCGGGGAAATTCTGCAAATCGTCCGCACAAAAAAATTTCCCGCCTAGGAGGCAATCAATGCGCATCCACTTCAATGGGGCCGCCCAAACGGTCACCGGTTCCCAGTATCTGCTGGAAGTGAACGGGAGCCGGATCTTGATGGAATGCGGCTTGTACCAGGGCCGGCGCGCCGAGACCTACGAGCGCAACCGGACTTTCCACTTCGATCCGAAAACGATCGACGCGGTCCTTCTCTCGCACGCCCACATCGACCACAGCGGCAACCTGCCCAACCTGGTCAAGCAGGAATACGCCGGTCCGATCTTCGCCACCTCCGCCACGGCCGACCTGGCCGACGCCATGCTGCAGGACTCAGGCCACATCCAGGAGGCGGATGCGGAATTCGTCAACAAGCGCAACCTGGAACGCGGCGAGCCGCCTGTCGAGCCGCTCTACACCCTCGAGGACGCCAAGAAAGTCGCCGAGCACTTTCGGCCGCAGAACTACTTCAAACCCGTCGAGGTTGCCCCGGGCGTGAGCGTGGAATTCATCGAAGCGGGACACATCCTCGGATCAGCGGCGATCCGACTGGAGATCCACGAAGGCAGCCAGACGAAGCGTTTCTGGTTCTCCGGCGACATCGGCCGCTACAAACTGCCGATCCTGCGCGACCCGGTCATGCCGCACGATGCCGATTACCTGATGATGGAATGCACCTACGGCGACAAGCCTCACGCCGATCCCTTGGAAGCCCACCGTGAGTTCCACGCGGTCGTCCTGCAGACCCTCAAACGGGGCGGCAAGGTCATCATCCCGGCTTTCGCGGTTGGTCGGACCCAGGAACTCGTCTTCAGCCTGAACCAGTTGGTGGAGACCGGGCAGCTCAAACACATCCCGGTCTTTGTGGACAGTCCACTGGCGCTGCACGCCACCCAGGTCTTCGACAAACACCCGGAATGCTACGACGCCGAGACCCTGGCGTTCATCCGCTCGGGGAAGCATCCGGCCCTAGCCTTCGCCGGCTTGAAGTACGTCCAGACCGTGGAGGAGTCGAAAGCCATCAATTCCATGAAGGGACCGATGATCATCATTGCGGCCTCCGGGATGGCCGAAGCCGGGCGCATCCTCCATCATCTCAAGAACAACATCGAAGACGAGAAGAACACCATCCTGATCGTCGGCTGGCAGGCCCCCTATACCCTTGGCCGGCGCCTAGCGGATCGCGAGCCGGTCGTCAAGATCTACGGCGAGGAGTATCACCGCAAAGCCGATGTTGTCACCATCGGCGGCCTGTCCGCCCACGCCGGGCAGGACCTGCTGACCCAGTACGCCCTGTCACTCAAGGGTCAGGCAAAACAGGTCATCCTGGTACACGGCGAGACGGATGCCGCCACCGCCTTCCAGGCACGCCTGCGCGAGAACGGCATGGATGGGCTCCTCTATCCGGAGCTTTACAGCAGCCTGGAGATTTGACAGGCAAGCTCAGCAACCGATCCATCCTTCCCGCCACACCGGCAGGAATTTAAGATATAATCGGCCCGCCGCTCGGAGAGGTGCCAGAGCGGTTGAATGGGACGGTCTCGAAAACCGTTGTGGTCCTTTGGGCCACCGTGGGTTCGAATCCCACCCTCTCCGCCTGAAAAAGACATCCCGATCGTGGGGTGTCTTTTTCGTTCGAGGGAAAAGTAAAGTAAATGCAAGGTTTTTCCCATCAAAAAAGACAAAAACGTTTTATAATTTCAAGCGGAAATTCCCGATACAATCCCGTGGGGGGAGCATCGCTTGGGATTAATAGCACGTCAATTCCTGAACATTCAGCGTGCCGTCAGCAATGAGCGTCGCATACCGCCGGGGGACGGGACAAGCATCAGCCGGGTTCATTTGGCGATTCGCTCCAGTGTGGCGGCAATGGATGAAGCGCTGAGGCGCCTGCGTCGGTTGTGAGCACTGATAAGACCGCAGGATTTCTCATCCCCATCCAATATTTTTCTATCCAGGAGTATGCCATGAAAAAGAGCCAATCCGCAGAAGATCTGACCGTCCGAAAAGCGCGCGGGGCATTTGCCTTGCTGACCGTTTCCCTTGTAGCGATCGGCCAGGTCATCCTTTACACCACCCCGATCAATGACAAGATAATCGTTCCGGCTTCCCTTTGGATCTGCCTGGCCGGCGTGCTTTTATTCATCGCTTCTTTAGCGATCAAACCGCCTCGTTTCATCAAATCGCTTTTCGAGCGGCTGTCGTTGACAGGCGCTTCTCCCTGGGTCGCCGGTGCGATCATCCTGTCGATCCTGGCCGCGCTTTCGATGGTACTTTTCCGGAAGAGTGAACGAACCAATTACATTCCGGTACTCTCGTTCTGGGCGGGCAGCATGATCTGTTATCTGGCTGCATTCAGCCAGGGCTTCAAAATCGATCCCGCCTGGAAAAAGTGGCTGAAAGAAAATAGGAATGAACTGTTGATCGTGGGAGGGCTTACCCTCCTGGCGCTCATACTCAGGTTCTACAAATTGGGCACCATCCCACGGATCATCAACGGGGATGAGGGCCAGATGGGCATGGCAGCACAAGCAACGACATACGGCAGGCTGGCCAACCCATTCGCCCTATGGGCTAATTTCGGCGCGTTATATCTCCAGGGGATCTATTTCTTCCTGAATATGTTCGGATCCACCCCATTCGCCCTCCGCCTATTGGCGGCCATTGGTGGCACCCTGGCCATTCCGGCCATATATCTGCTGGCTCGCCAGATCGGCGGTAAACGCATCGCCCTGATCAGCACCAGTCTGCTGGCATTCTCGCATACCCATTTGAATTTTAGCCGCACGGCTGCAGTGGGATATATCCAGGATACCTGGTTGATCCCGCTGGAATTCTTCCTGCTGTTGACCGGCATACAAAAACGCAGTTCCTGGCGGACTGCCCTCGCCGCGATCCTGCTCGCCATCCACTTCAGCATCTACCTGACCGCCCAGAGTGTAGTTGTCCTGGTGCTCATTTTTATGGTCATTGCTTTCCTATTCTTCCGACCTTGGATCAAGCCGGCCCTGAAACAGGTCGGCGCATTCTGGGGCGGCCTGGCAATCCTGCTCATCCCGGAAGCAACATACGTCGTCCAGCATCCTGATGAATTCTTTGCCAGGATGAATTCGGATGGCACCTTCCAGTCAGGATGGCTAGCCCAAACCGTCGCCAGCACCGGCCAGAATGCCTTCCAGATCCTGGGGCAGCGTGTCATCCATGCCTTCCTCTCCCTTATTTATTACCCGGCCATCGATTTCTATGGCTCCCCCGTTCCGACCCTCACCCTGGTTGCAGCCACTCTCTTCCTGGTCGGATTGGGTATCGCCATTTGGCGGATTCGCAAGCCGGAGTACCTGCTCGTGAACTGCTACTTTTGGGGCTTTACTTTTGCTATCGGGATCTTTTCCGTCCCTGCCTCCGCCGACTCGTACCGAATGTTGATCGTCCTTCCGGCAGCTATGATCCTTGCTGCTGTTGCGCTGGACCAAGTCCTCGAGCTGATTGGAATGAGTTGGGAGAAAGCCCATATGGCATACGGACTTGCGGTCGGCGTGGTACTGGTCAGCCTCATGGTCACCAACCTTTGGAACTATTATGTTGACTTTGCCGGGCGCTGCCTGTATTCCAACAACCCCCAGGATCGGTTCGCATCCTATCTCGGAAGTTTCGTCCGGACCGTGCACCCGGAGGATACCGTTTATCTGCTCAGCGATGACATATTCTTTTACGGCTCACACGCTTCGGTCGACTTCCTGAGCGGGAACCGATCCATCATCAACGTCAAGGATCCGGTCGACACCTTGACAGCCGGCGCAGAAGAGACGATCATCGCCAATCCGAATCGCTTTGACGAGCTGAAAGCCTGGGCAGCCGCTCATCCCGGCGGAGACATTGTCTATCATTATGATTGCACGAAGGTGATCATGATCACCTACCAGTTCCCGTAGCGGACCAATGGACCCCCACGAATATGAGTTGATGTTCGCCGCTGAGGACCGGCATTGGTGGTACCGTGGCATGGAATGCCTCATCCGGGCCATCCTCGATCATCGGTACGGCCGTGATGGTCGACTCCGCATCCTGGATGCCGGCTGCGGAACCGGCCGGGCAATGACTTCCTACCTGGCCAGCTATGGCAGGGTGACAGGCGTGGACGTGTCGGAAATCGCCCTCGGCTATTGCCGCCGGCGGAACGCTGGGGATCTGGTACGGGCGAATGTGACCGGCCTGCCCTTCCCTTCCGGCAGTTTCGACCTGGTCGCCAGCTTCGACGTCCTGTACGAACGCGATGTTGCAAATGATGCGCAGGCAGTGGAAGAGTTTGCCCGCCTGATCGTCCCGGGCGGGCGGCTGTTGCTGCGCCTGCCGGCCTACGACTGGCTGCGCGGCCAACACGACTGCCCGATCCATACCGCCCGCCGGTACACGGCCGGGCAGGTCGCCCGCCTGATCGAACGGTGCGGCTTGACCGTCGAGCTGCTCTCCTACGCCAACACCTTTCTCTTCCCGTTTGCACTGCTGAAACGGATGCAGGAGAGAATCCGGCCCATCTCCGCTCCCAAGTCCGACCTGGAGACGGATTTTGGCCTCCTGGATGGTGTACTGCGGTCCATCCTCTGTCTGGAAGCGCCGTTCATCACCCATGCCGGCCTGCCGTTTGGATTGAGCGTCCTGGCAGTCGGACGGAAGATATGAAACCTCAATGCTATGCCTAAAAAGACAATCCCCAGCCTGACCGCGTTCTTCCCCGCCTTCAACGATGCCGGGACCATTCCGAGCATGGTCTTGACCGCAGTGCTGGCCCTCCGCCAGGTGACGGATGACTATGAGGTCATCGTCGTCGATGACGGCAGCACCGACCACACCCCCCAAGTCCTGGAGGAGCTCGCCAGCCGGTACCCCGAACTGTGCGTCATCCGTCACAGCGCGAATCAAGGGTACGGGGCAGCGCTGCGGCGAGGGTTTTCAGCCGCCACGAAAGAATGGATCTTCTATACCGATGGGGATGCCCAGTACAACCCGCTCGAGCTGGACCGGCTTGTGGCTGTCCTGCGGGATGGAGTGGATGTCGTGAACGGGTATAAAACCGTCCGGCACGATCCGCTGATCCGCAAGATAGTCGGGCGGATCTATCACAACCTGGTCAAATGGACCTTCGGCTTCCACCTGCGGGACGTGGACTGTGACTTTCGCCTGATCCGCCGCAGGCTCTTCGACGAGGTGGTACTGGAAAGCACCACCGGGACGATCTGCCTGGAAATGGTGAAGAAATTCCAAGACGCCGGTTACGAATTCGCCGAAGTGCCAGTCACGCACTATTACCGCCAGTACGGCGCATCCCAATTCTTCAACTGGCGGCGATTGGTCCTGACCGGTCTCCACCTGGCGCAGCTATGGTGGAAACTGGTGGTGCGCAAGGAACACCTGCAAGACCGCCATGACAATGCTTGAGCTTGAGAAAGCATTCTACCGCCGCAAGGTGCTGATCGCCGGTGGTTTGGGCTTCATCGGCAGCAGCTTGGCGCGCCGTCTGGTTGAATTCGGGGCGGATGTCCACCTGCTTGACTCCCTCCTTCCCGAAGGCGGTGCAAACAATTTCAACATTGCCGGGCTCGAGGGCCGCTTGGCGGTTACAGTCGGGGATATCGGCGACAGAGGAATCATCCGGGAGGCGCTGGCCGGACAGGACTTCCTGTTCAACCTGGCCGGCAGGACCAGCCATCTCGACAGCCTGCGCGATCCGCAGGCCGACCTGACAGATAATGTGACCGCTCAATTATCCCTCCTGGAGGCCTGCCGGAATGCCAACCCATCCATCCGGATCGTCTACACCGGCACCCGTCAGGTTTATGGCCGCCCCACCTTCCTGCCCGTAGACGAGACCCACCCCCTGGCTCCGCTCGATTTCAACGCCGTCCACAAGCTGGCCGGTGAGGGGTATCACATCCTTTATCACAAAATCCACGGACTGCACGTCGCCTGCCTGAGGCTGACGAACGTCTACGGGCCGCGCATGCGCGTCAAGGACGCCCGGCAAGGATTCCTCGGCTGGTGGATCCGCCTAGCCCTGGAAGGCCGGCAACTGCCCGTCTACGGGGACGGCAAACGCATCCGGGATTTCAACTTCGTCGAGGATGTGGTCGGCGCCTGCCTGCTTGCAGCCATCCGCCCCGAAGCCGAGGGCCGGATCTTCAACCTGGGCAGCGGCGAGCCCGTCAGCCTCTTGGACCTTGCCCAGCAGGTCATCACGGCGGCCGGAAGTGGCTCCGCCGCCCTCATTAAGTATCCGCCCGAACGGGAACGGATCGAGATCGGCGATTTCCAGGCCGACTTCACCCGGATCCGGTCCGGCCTGGGCTGGCAGCCACGCGCCCGCCTGCAGGAAGGGATTACTGCCACGCTGGACTACTACCGCGAGAATCGAGGCAAGTATTGGGAACCGGAATCCCCTTCGTCGATCTGAAAGTACAGTACCGGCAGATCAAAGATGAGATCGATCAGGCCATCCAGGACGTACTGGACAGCGGGCATTTCATCCTCGGCGAACAGGTGGAGGCGTTCGAGGCGGAATTCGCCGCGTATTGCAGCGCCGGCCAGGCCGTGGGGGTCAACTCCGGGACGGCAGCCATCCAGCTGGCCCTGCTGGCATGTGGGATCGGAAGCGGCGACGAGGTCGTCACCCCATCCTTCACATCAGTGGCAACTGTGGCCGCCATCGAGTTGACCGGCGCCCGCCCGGTCCTGGTGGACATCGACCCGCACCGTTGCACCCTGGACCCTGAGCGAGTGGAAGCCGCATTGACGCCCCGGACGCGGGCCGTGTTGCCGGTCCACCTGTACGGTTGTCCCGCCGATTTGGATCCGCTCCTTGGGATTACCCGCCGGCGCGGGCTGGTCCTGGTGGAAGATTGCGCTCAGGCTCACGGCGCCCTCTACAAAGGTAGGAAGGTCGGGAGCCTAGGGGATATCGCCGCTTTCAGCTTCTATCCGACGAAGAACCTGGGCGCTTATGGGGATGGCGGGGCGGTGGTCACCAGCGACCCGGCCCTGGCAGCCCGCACCCGCCTCCTGCGCCAGTACGGCTGGGAAAACCGGCGCCAGGTCAGTAAGGTCAGAGGGCTCAACAGCCGCCTGGATGACCTGCAGGCCGCAGTGCTGCGGGTCAAATTGAACCACCTGGATGAATGGAATACCCGCCGAGAGGATCTGGCTCACCGCTACACCGAACTGTTTTACGCTAGCGAACTGCTCACCCCCGATTCGCCCCGGGATGTTCGACATGCCTACCACCTTTATGTGGTCCGCCATCCCCGGCGGGACCATCTGCAGGCGGCCCTGGCTGAAAACGGCATCCAGACTCTCGTCCATTACCCGGTCCCGGTCCACCTGCAACCCGCTTACCGCGACCTGGGGTACCGGGAAGGGGATCTGCCTCATTCGGAGGAAGCCGCCCGGCAGGTGCTCTCGCTTCCCCTCTACCCAGAGATGGGAACTGCCGATCTCGAGAAAGTTGCCCGGGAAATCCTCGCCAGCCTGCATGGAATGTGATCATCACAGGATCCTTAATTCTCCCGCCATTGATAAAATCCGGCGCCCATCAGAGGCCGCCGGATTTTTCAAAATTCACGCATCGCTTCCGCCGCTCACCCACCCAGCGCGGCGAGCAGCCTGGCCCCGATGGGAGAGCCCCAACCCGTGCAGGCGTCCCAGCCGGTTGCGGCCGCGTAAGCCCCGTTATTCCCGCTGGTCACGTCGTTGAACAATCCCTTGCCGGCCAGGGAGCCGTAGAGCAGCGGGTTCAGGAAACCGACCGGCGTTTTGAGCTTCTGGTTGAACAGGGCGATCAACCCCGACCAGAGCGGCGCGACCGCGCTGGTCCCGCCGATGACGTAATTCTGCCCGTCCACCCGGACGCGGTAGCCGGTAGCCGGATCGGCGTCCCCGGCCACGTCCGGGATGCCCCGGCCGGGCTTGGCCCCGGACGGCAGGGTGATTTTGTTCTGGTAAGCCGGGGAGGGGAAATTTACGCTGATGCCTCCCCCGGTGGCGCTGTCGACCGCCTCATTCCAAACGGTCTCGGAGGCGATCGCCGTGCCATTCGCCGCCAGGCGGGTGCCGCCGCAGCCCAGGACGTAGGGGCTGGAGGCCGGGAAGTCGACGTGCTGCTTCCCGTCTTTGACCCCGTCCGCGGAGCCGTTATCCCCGGCCGCCGCACAAACCGTCACGCCCAGGGCCGCCGCGGCCTGGAAGGCCTGGTCGAACTGGCCCATGGCCTGGCTGGTCCAGCTGGATTCGGGGCCGCCCCAGCTGATCGAGATGACCGACGGCTTGTTGGCCGTGTCGTGGATGGCCTGGCTGATGGCATCCAGGAAACCCCGGTCGGTATTCGGGGCGAAGTAGACGACGATCCGGGCTTTCGGGGCGAGGGCGGCAGCCACTTCGATGTCCAGCATCACTTCCCCATCCGCGCCATTGGCCGTGGAGGGCTGGTTGCGGCCGCCATCCACGCCAACTGCCTTGACCTTGGGGGCCGGCAGCCCCAGCTCGGTAAAGTAAGCCTTCAAGTCCGCCGAGCGGTAGCCGCCGCCCAGCTCGATGATGGCGATGCACTCCCCACTGCCGTCCAGTCCGGTTGGGAACTGGTAGACTTTTGCCAGTTGGAGCGGGGTAAAGGAATTCTGCTGGTCGGCGGAAAGCAGCGTTCCCGCCATCGCATGGACCTGGAAATGCGGCCGCGTCTGCGGGCGGTCGTCCAGGCCGAACACGCCCTGGACGATCCCTTCCAGCTCGGCCGGGATCGACAGCTCCCCGGTCCGGCCGCGGAAGTTGCCATCCGGATGTTCGTAATTCTGCAGCTCGACGCCGAAGGCGGCGTTGAAGGCCGCCGCTTTGCCTTTCAGGGTGACGCTGCAGCGGTCGTCCCTGGACTGGGATGCCTTCAGGCCGTAAGAACGGGCAAAGGCCTTCACCCGGGCGAGCTCCCCGGGTTCGGGGGATTGCAGCTCCCGCAATTCCGCGCGGGTCAAGTAGCGGCGCTGGGAGGGCAGGGCGTCCTCCGTGACGCGGCTGGCAGCCGGCTCTGCGGAGGCGTTTCTTGGCCGCAGGCGCAAAGTGACCTCCACCTTTTCATGAGCGGGCACGGCCCCGGCAGCCTGCGCTCCCGGGACTGCCGTCCGGCGACTGCCGGGAATGGAAACACGATCGGAATCGGGTGACATGGATGACCTCCTTTGGCCAGCGCACGTGTGTACGCAAGTCAGACATGCCGATTATATGACGGGATTCATCCAATTTACATGGGACATTGGGGGTGGCAAGCGAATCCCCTCCTCCATTCCAGGGAGCCCCCGGCTGCGACGGGTCTGTTCAGGGGTCGATCAGGATCGCCATGGACAGGCCAATGGATGTTCGCCGCTCCGGATGATGTACAATAGCGATATAGACATGGAACAGGTCCGTTCAGGTATGCCGCATCCGGACAGGTTTGGGGAATGGGTGAGAGAGCGTAGGAAAATCCTAGGCCTGACTCAGGCCGGGCTGGGACGGCTGGCTGCCTGCTCCAAGGTCATGATCAATAAAATCGAAGGGGGCCAGCGGCACCCATCCCTACCGCTCGCCGTCACGCTGGCCCGCTCCCTCAAAATTCCTCCCAAGGATCGTCCGGCCTTCCTCAGCCTGGCCCGGCCCGATCTAACCCCCGTCCAGCTCGCCGAATTAATCGCCACGTTCAACCGCCCGGGCGCGACTCCCCAGGAGCGCCGGGTTTCCGGCCTGCCCATCCCGACCCTGCCGATCGTCGGCCGGGCCCAGGAGGTGGCTGCGATCCACACGCTGCTGCTCGACCCGGACGTGCGCCTGGTCACCCTGACCGGCGCCGGAGGCGTCGGGAAGACCCGCCTGAGCATCCAGGTCGCGTTGGACCTGTGTGGGTTGTTCGCGGATGGCTGCCGGTACGTCTCCCTGGCCGCCCTGGACGCCTCCGACCTGCTCATCCCGACCGTCGCCCGCGGGCTGGGGATCAAGGAAACCCGCGGGCGGACGCTGGACGACGCCTTGTTCTATTATCTGAGCGACAAGGACTTGCTGCTGATCCTTGACAATTTCGAACAGATCCTCCCGGCCGCCAAGAAGGTCGCCGAGGTTCTCGAAGCCGCCCCAGGCCTGAAGATCCTGATCACCAGCCGGACCGTCCTGCACCTTTCCGGGGAATACGAGTTCGTCGTCCCACCCCTGCGCTTCGTAGACGCCCATAATTCGCTCTCCAACACGGACCTGGTCGACTCGCCGGCCGTCAAGCTGTTCGTCCAGAAGGCCCGCACGGTCAAGGCGGACTTTGCCCTTACCCCCGAGAATGCGGCTGAAGTCGCCCGAATCTGCGCCCACCTGGACGGGTTGCCCCTGGCAATCGAGCTAGCCGCTTCGCGCAGCAAGTTCCTCTCTCCGGCAGGACTGCTCGCCCGGTTGGAAGGGGCCGCCCCGGAGGACGGCCCGCTCGATATCCTTACGGGCGGCGCCCTCGACCTGCCGGCCCGCCAGCAGGCCATGCGCCGGACGATCGATTGGAGCTATGACCTTCTCGGGAATGATGAGCGTGACCTTTTCCGGGAGCTCGCAGTGTTCGTGGGAGGCTGCTCGGCCGCGGCCGTCGCGGCGGTGTGCCGGTCCGACCCACGCAGCCTGGACGCCCGGCTGGCTTCCCTGGTCGACCAGAGCATGCTCCTGCTGGTCGCTCATCCCGAAGGAGAATCGCGCTACCGAATGCTCGAATCTTTGCGGGATTATGCCCTCGAACGACTGGCCAGGCAGCCAGGCGAGTGGGCTGCCCTGCGCAGCCGGCATGCAGCCTATTTCATGAACCTGGCGGAGTCGAACGAGTCCCGCTTCGAAGGCAGCGGGCAGGTGGCATGGCTGGACCGGCTGGAGTTGGAGCATGACAACCTCCAAGCAGCCCTGGCGTGGTGCTGCTCGTCCGGGCAGGACGCCGGGACCGGCCTGCGCCTGGCTGCAGCCGTCTGGCAGTTCTGGCTGGTGCGCGGCTACGTCGGCGAAGGGCGAAGGTGGTTCTCCCGCATCCTCGAGCGGACTCCCGATGCGCCGATCCAGAGCCGCGCCCGGGCGCTCAACGGGGCCGGATTCCTGGATTGGGCCTGGGGCGACTATGATCGGGCCAGGAGTCTGTTGGAGGCCGGGCTGGCCTGCTGCCGTGAGTTGGGCGACAGCCATGAAACCGCCTGGGTGCTCAATCACCTCGGACACGTTGCCCTGGCCCAGAACCGTTTCGAGGATGCCGCCGCCCTGGTCCGGGAAAGCCTGGCACTCTTCGAAAGGCTTGGAGCAACCTGGAACCGGGCCTGGGACCTGCTCAACCTGGGCGACATCCTTCAATTCGAAGGGGACGAGACCCAGGCGATCCGTTACTACCGGGAAAGCCTGGACCTTTTTCGGAAGATCGGCGAACCGCGCGGCACCGCCTGGAGCTTGGACCATTTCGGCCGGCTCGCATATGCCCACCGGGATTACGAGCGGGCTGCCGAGCTGCTTGGCGAGAGCGTCCAACTCTTCCGCAGCCTGGGAGACAAACGCAGCGCCGCCTGGGTCCTGGCCCACCTGGGGGACGTGGCCTCCGCCCGGGGAGATCCCAGCCAGGCCGGCACGCTCCGGGAGGAGAGCCAGGCCTTGTTTAGGGAAAGCGGCGCCATCCCAGGCGCAGGCGGTGTGATCGGCGAGGCCTGAGGCTGTTGCCCCGTCCCCTCAATCCGCAGCTGCAGAGCGGCGAACGAAAACACGCCCCATCAAATAAGAGTATAATTGTCCTAATAATCTTGCGCGCTGGCCGGCCGATTCCTCAGGCCATCCGTCAACCGTCTCCCGGGCGCGGCCGGGAACGAGCCGCATGGTTTTTCCGCCATGGTGCCGATTATGAAAAACGTCCAACAGCAAACCATGAATACCGGAGACATTCTCGACCAGGGCCGGGATCGCAGCCGTGAGTACACTGCGGAGACCCAGGAAATCAGCTTTACCCCCGAACAGCATGCGGTCTGGGCGGAACTGTTTGCTGGGATCCACCGGCCCTATTTCCTGGAGAATATCTGCCAGGCATTCAGCCAGGGGCTGGACCTGCTTCAACTCGATCCGCATCGCTTGCCCACGGTGGCTTATCTCAATAAGCGAATCCAGCCCCGCACCGGCTGGCGCATCGAGCGGACCGCCGTTCGTTACACCCTGGCGGAGGACTGGTACAAGAAGTTCGCCCAGCGGGTCTTCCTGATCACAGATTACCTGCGCTCCCGCCAGGAGATGGAATTCACCCCCGAGCCGGACATGTTCCACGATATATTCGGCCACCTGCCCTACCTGACCCAGGAATTCTACGCCCGGATCGAAGACCGGTTTGCGCCGGCTTATCTCAAGGCAACCCCCGACGAGAAGGAAGTGATCAAACGCCTCGCCTGGTACACAACCGAGTTCGGCCTGGTGGTGGAGGACGGCCGGTTCAAGGTCTTCGGGGCCGGGACGATCTCCGGCCGGAGCGAACTGGCGAACACGATCATGGAATTCTACCGGCTGAGCCGGGACAAATTGATCGATTATCGCGGCGATTTGTTCGCCCAGCTCCAGGACCACTTCCTGGCCAACCAATCCAACATCCAGCGGATCATCGCCGGGGTAAATGAGCTCCATCAAAAGGGCCAGATGTCCTCCCAGGAGCAGGGCTGGAACGTCGTCGAGAGGCTCTACCACAGCCTGGGTATCGACCGCGGCGGATACTTGGGAGGCGAGGTGATCCTGGCCCCGTTCGACCTGGAAATGATCGCCCGGTTGCCAAAGACGGTCTATGCGTTCAACCCCATCTTCTTCGTCTGCGAGTCGCTGGAACAGATGGACAAGATGCTGGATTCCTACCTGACGCCGATCTCCCGCCGAAACACCTGAAGCGCCTCCCAAGCCGCGGTCGGAACCCTTTGCCTTCGAGACCGGGACGGACTTCCTGAATGCGGGGCTGCTTACTGGCGGCGCTTCCAATAAGCGTCGCGATTTTTCCTTGATTGCCATCCGCGCCTTTTCCGGCCGGTGCAAGGGCAGGTCCATGCCTGGGGGTTTATGGTAAGATAGGTCCGGACCAGTTATGAAACTCAATCTCGCTCTCGCCCAGATCCAAACCAAGCTCGGCGACCCCCAAGCCAACCTGGAGAAACACCTGACGCTCGCCAAACAGGCCTGGAACGATGGCAACGACCTGGTGGTGTTCCCGGAGCTCTCCATGACCGGCTACGCCCTCCAGGACTTGGTGCCGTCGGTCTCCTGCCGGCCCGCCCACGACGATCCCATTTTCGGGCACCTGCTGGACGCCAGCCGGGACATCGACATGGTGGTCGGTTTCGTCGACGAAGATTCCCGCCGGCGCTTCTACATCGCCTCCGCTTATCTCTCACAGGGGGAAGTCGTCCACGTGCACCACAAAGTCTACCTGCCGACTTACGGCCTGTTCGACGAGGGCCGCTTCTTCGCTCCCGGGAACGCCGTGCGGGCCTTCGACACCCGATTCGGGCGCTTCGGGATGCTGATCTGCGAGGACTTCTGGCACGCCTCCCCGCCCTACCTGCTCTGGCAGGACGGCGCCGACCTGCTGCTCTTCTCCTCGGCCTCCCCGGGCCGCGGCCTGAACGGCGAGCCTAAGCTCGAATCGTCCTCCTGGGTGGAGCACATCAACCGGGCTTACGCCAGCTTGTTCACCACCTTCGTGGCCCACGCCAACCGGACCGGTTTCGAGGACGGCTTGAACTTCTGGGGCGGCTCGACCCTCTTCGACCCGAACGGCAAGCTGATGGCCCAGGGACCTTATTTCGAGGAAACCGTCGTCAACACCGAGATCGACCTGAACCAGCTCCACCGGACGCGCGCCCGCCTGCCGCTCCTGCGCGACGAACGTCCCGAGCTGGTGGAACGCGAGCTGGGAAGGATTCTGCATGGACATTAACCTTTCCATCGATACCGGCCTGGTCCGCAAGATCCTGGCCGGCTTCATCAAGAGCGAGATCGGCCGCGTCGGCTACTCCAAGGCGGTCGTCAACCTGTCGGGCGGGATCGACTCGGCCGTCTCCTTCGCCCTGGCCGTCGAAGCTCTCGGGGCGAAGAACGTATTGGCGATCCGCCTGCCATACAAGACCTCTTCGAGCGACTCGCTCGAACACGCCCAGCTTTTGATCGACCAGTTCGGCGCGCCCAGCCTGACCGTCCCGATTAGCGACATGGTCGACCCGCTCATTGCCCGCGAGCCCGGGATGTCCCAGGTGCGCAAGGGGAACATCATGGCCCGCACCCGCATGATCGTGGGGTATGACCAGTCCGAGGCCTTCCACGGATTGGTGGTCGGCACCGGCAACAAGACCGAGATCCTGCTCGGCTACACGACCCTGTACGGCGATTCGGCCTGCGCCCTGAACCCGATCGGCGACCTGTACAAGACTCAGGTGCGCCAGCTGGCCCGGGCGCTGGAGATCCCCGAAGCGATCGTCGCCAAGCCCCCCTCCGCCGACCTGTGGTCCGGGCAGACGGACGAGGGCGAGCTCGGCTTCACCTATGAGGATGTGGACAGGCTACTCTACCTGCTGGTCGACCAGCGCTTCAGCCCGGAGGATTGCATCGAGGCCGGGTTCAAGGAGAAGTTCGTCCGCCAGGTGCTCGAGCGGGTACGGCGCTACCAGTTCAAGCGCATCCTCCCGCCGATCGCCAAGCTGACCAACCGCACGGTCGGCTACGATTTCCTGTACCTGCGGGACTGGGGAACGTAGAGTCCCATCCTTCGCTCATCCCTTCCTTAACTTTCCAGAATACAATCCGACCCTATTAATTCCGTCCTGTTTACCGGTTCCATCCCATGCGCATCCATATTCCCCCTGCCCTCAAACACCGCCGTTATTTCTACCTCTGGCTCGGCCTGCTCATCTCGCTGGCCGGCTCACAGATGCAGATCACGGCACTCTTCTGGCACATCCGCACCCTGACAGGCAACCCTGATCCGCTTGCCCTGGGTGGGATCGGCCTGGCGCGCATCCTGCCAATCGTCTTCTTTTCGGTCATCAGCGGTTCGGTGGCCGACACCTTCGACCGCCGGACGATCATATTCATCACCCAAACCCTGCTGGCGCTGATCGCCCTGGCCCTGGCCATCCTGACGTTCACCGGGAAGATCAACCTCTGGTACATCTACGCCTTGACCGCCCTGCAGGCCGCCACGATCGCCTTCGACCTGCCGGCCCGCCAGGCCATGCTGCCGAACCTGGTGCCGAAAAAAGACCTGGCCAACGCCTTCAGCATGCAGTCCATCGCCGCCAATACCGGCTCGGTCATCGGGCCCATGCTGGCGGGCGTGGTCATCGCCTCGCTCGGCCAGGCTTACACCTACCTCTTCAATGCCATTTCGTTCATCTCGGTCCTGGTCGCCCTGGCTCTGATCGGCCACGTGGAACAGGAGACGCATGCATCCACCGGCGTGACCGTCGCTGCGGCCAGGGACGGGCTCAAGTTCATCTTTGCCCGGCCGATGATCCTCTCCACGATGCTGCTGGACTTCGTCGCCACGTTCTTCGCCTCCGCCAATACGATGATGCCGATCGTGGCGCGGGATATCCTCAAGGTCGGTGAAGTGGGCTACGGATTCCTCTCGGCTGCCCAACCGGTCGGTTCGGTGCTAGCCGCCCTGGTCATCTCCCAGGTCCATAACCTGCGCCGCCAGGGACCCACGTTCCTGTGGGCGGTGGTGGCCTTCGGCGCCGCCACGGTCGTCTTCGGGGTGACCCACCTGTTCGTCCTGGCGATGCTGGCTCTCATCCTGATGGGCGCGGCGGATGCCGTCAGCACGATCATCCGCAACACCATTCGCCAGCTCCAGACGCCCGACCACATGCGCGGGCGGATGACCGCCGTCAACCAGATCTTCTTCCAGGGCGGCCCGCAGTTCGGCGAGGTGGAAGCCGGGGTGGTGGCGCAGCTTTTCGGGGTCCCGTTCGCGATCATTAGCGGCGGGATCGGCTGCATCCTGGGCGTGACCTTCATTGCAATGAAATGGCCGCAGATCCGCACGTACAACAGCGAGGAATCCCACCCGGCCGGGGCGCCGGCTGCCTGACCCGGAACTTGCATATACGAACGGCCCCGGATTCCCTCAATCGAAGGCCAAGCGCCCTACTCTTTCCTGACGCTTCGTATACAGTTTTGATATCAAAATTGTCAATCTGTTGACTTTAGGGATAATTCGCAATATACTGGGTTCAGGTAATTCGCCTATGCGCGTGATCGATTACACCCTCCCGTTGGTTTCTTGAAAGGCACGCTTTTCTTCGCGTGCCTTTCATTATCTTCTCTAAGGAGATACAAATGGACTCTGGAATGATCGGCAAGATCCAAAAAGCCAAACGGTACGCTCAGGAACGCGAACGCTTCCACTTCGAATCTTTTGCGGTCACCATCGACGGAGAGAACAATTCCCACAAGGCCGTCTTCGCAGACGGCAAATGGCAATGCGACTGCGATTTCTTCGCCGGCCGCGGCATCTGCACCCACACCATGGCCCTCGAAGAACTCCTGAAAGGCATGATCGCCGTCCCGGCCAAGGCCTGACATTCCCCTCCTGCCCACCCGTGACCTCCGAGGTTTTCAGACCTCGGAGGTCATATTTTCAGGTAAAATCAGCAGCAAATGAAGACGCTCTCACGACGTGATTTCCTAAAATTGGGCGGACTGGCGCTCGCCAGCCTGGCCTTCACATCCTTCCTGCCTGAGACGACCGGGTTCGAAGACATCGACCTGGTCCGGGTGGCGAATATCCCAGTCAGTGTTTATGCGACCCCATCGGATAAGAGTACGATCGTCGCCACCTGGCCAGTCGATAGCCTGATCCACGTCTACGAAACGGTCAAGGCCGAGACGCCGGTCTGGAATCCGATCTGGTACCGGGTCTATGGAGGCTACATGAGCCGGGCGCGCCTCCAGAAAGTGCGCATCGTTTACAACACCCCGCTGTCCGCCGTTCCTGCCACCAAGCTGCTCGCCGAGCTGACCGTCCCCTTCACGGATACCTACCGCTACGATAAGTGGAACGGCTGGTACCAGTACTACCGCCTGTATTACAGCGCCACCCAGTGGATCACCGACGTGACCACCGGCCCGGACGGCAAGGCCTGGTACGCCATCGAGGAGGAAGCCGACAAGAACATCCAGTATTTCGTGCCGGCCGTCCAGATGCGCCCGATCCCGCCCGAGGAGCTGACCCCGATCTCCCCCGACGTGCCCCTGGGGAACAAGCGTATCGACGTCAACCTGAAAACCCAGACCCTCTACGCCTACGAGTTCGACCAGCAGGTCTACACCGCCGACATCTCCTCCGGCCTGATCAACCTCTTCCCCACCCCGGTTGGGCAGCACAACATCATGGTCAAGCTGCCGTCCCGCGACATGAGCGCTCACAGCCTGGCATCCGATGTTGCCCTTCCGCTTGTCGGGGTGCCTTGGTGCAGCTTCTTCACGGCCGAAGGCCACGCCCTGCACGGCACTTACTGGCACGACAATTTCGGTCTCCCGATGAGCCACGGCTGCATCAACATGCGCAACGAAGACGCCAAATGGATGTTCCGCTGGAGTCAACCGACCGCCGGGTTCGACGAGATCGACAAGGTGACCCTCGACAGGAAGGGCTTCGGGACGTTCATGAACGTCCACTTCTGATATGCCCACCCTCGCCTGGCCTACGAAATCCCTGGCAGACCCGGAGCCGGCCGAGCTGTTCCTCGACTCGCTGGTCTACCCGTGCGGGCACGGATATCCGGACAGCCTGCCCGAGAATCGGCTCTACCTGGGGGACAACCTCAAGGTGATGGCAGCCTTGCTGCCAGAGTACGAAGGCCGGATCGATCTCATCTACGCCGATCCCCCTTTCTTCACCAATAAACGCTTTCCGGCCCGGATCGGGCGCGGCGAGGATTCGCGCCGCCCGCAAGACTGGCAGCTGGCCGAAGGCTACGGCGACCGCTGGGGCACCCTGGATGAATATCTCGACTTCCTCTACCCGCGCCTGGCGATGATGGTGCGACTGCTCGCCCCGCACGGCACCCTGTACCTGCACCTGGACTGGCACGCGGATGCCTGCGCCCGGCTCCTGCTCGATGAACTTCTCGGCCACGAGCGCCTGCTCAACGAGATCATCTGGACCTATCACGGTCCCTCGCCGATCCGGCGGGCCTTCAACCGCAAACACGATACGATCCTGGCATATACCAAGGGCAATAAATACACCTTCAACGCCGATGCCGTCCGCGAGCCTTACAATCCAAATACGGTGAAGACCTTCGGCTCCTCACCCCGCGCCGGGTTTGGCAAGGTGCCGGACCTTGATCGGGGCAAGGTGCCCGAGGACTGGTGGTATTACCCGGTCGTGGCCCGCCTGCACAGCGAACGCACCGGTTACCCGACCCAAAAACCCGAGGCCCTGCTCGAACGGATCGTCCTGGCCTCGTCCAACCCTGGCGACCTGGTTGCGGATTTCTTCTGCGGTTCCGGGACTTTTCCGCTTGTGGCCGCCCGGCACGGGCGGCGTTTCCTGGCTGGGGATACAGCCTGGCGAGCCTGCTTCACCAGCCTAAGCAGGCTGGCAGGCCAGGAACAGCCCTTCAGCCTGCTGCGCGAGCCGAGCATCTCCGTCCCGGCTGCCCGGGGCCCGTTCAAGGCCGAGGCCCGCGCCGGGATCGTCCGGCTGCTGAACGCGCCAGCCCTGGACTATTGGGAGCTGGATCCCGCCTGGGATGGGAAAACCTTCCGCAGCGCAGCCCAGGCCCGCCGCCCAGTCCGTTCCGGGGAGATTCCCCTGGAAATAAAATCGCCCGCCGCGCTGTCGAACGTCTGCGTACGGGCGATCACGATTGATGGCGAACAATTCCAGCTACACGTCTAGCCGGTACCCCACTCCCCTGACCGTTTTCAATATCTTCGGCTTCTTCGGATCCGCTTCGATGGCCTGGCGCAGCCAGGAAATGTGCACATCCAGGGTCCGTGTGTCGTCGGTATAATCCGTCTCCCAGACTTTGGAGAAAAGCTTCTTGCGCTCGAGGACTTCGCCCTGATGGTCGATCAGTATCTTCAGTAAGCGGACCAGGCGGGGCGTCAGGCGGGTCTGCTTTCCCAGGCAGCGGACGGTGCGCTTTTCGACATCCAGGCGGACCGGGCCGGCGTGGATGCTGTTCTTCCCGTCGCCGGGCAGCAAGTGACGGATGCGGTTGACCAGCTTCTGAGCCGTGAAAGGCAGCGAGAGGATGACGTCGGCATCGACCTTCTCGATCTCCTGGTCAGGATCGAGGACCAGCAGGATCGGGAGGGTTGCAGCCTTGTCCCTTAGGGACTGGCAGATTCGCTTGCCGCTCGTTCGCAGGGAGGCCGCATTGACCACGACGACGTCCGGATGGAAACCGTCGGCAATCCGAGCAGAGGCCTCACTACCGTTCGAGACCGATTCGACAACGAATCCTTTGAGACGCAGGGCAGGTACGAAGGCAGGATGGTCTGCGTGTTTACCTTCTATGACCAATAAAGTGGCATCATTCATGAGTTATTTGAAGAGGACATGGAATTTGTAATTCTGATTATACACCAATCTTAAAAAAATCGCCTCCACCCAAAGTACCAGGAACCTCTTAAGAATTCCATCGAACCGGTCCCCTGAGACAAGTCCCAAGAAAAAGGTGGTCTCGAAGCCCGAACACGCGGAAACATGAAATGCGCCTCGCTAATGAACGCCCTGAATACCCCGAGGCCAAGCCTTCCCATCCAGGCCGGGGTATAGTAAAATCAGCCCCCGGAGCGTTGTACCCTTCGCTCCTAATCTTGGAAAGAAAGGGCTTGAAAAGCAATGAAAGTACTCTTGATCAAGGACGTTTACAAACTCGGCCGGGCCGGCGACGTGAAGAAGGTCGCAGATGGTTACGGGCGCAACTTCCTCCTCCCGCAGGCCATGGCCGTCCTGGCCACTCCGGGGGCCATGAAGACCGCCGAGCGAATCCGCACGAAGGCCGCCGAGCGTCGCACCATCCTCAACGAAGAGATGAGCGTCGTCGCCGAAGCGCTGAAGAAGGTCCAACTGTCCTTCGGCGCCCGCGCTGGTGAAACCGGCAAACTGTACGGCTCCATCACCTCCCAGGACGTCGCAGATGCCATCCAGGCAAAATCCGGCTACGGCATCAAGCGCCAGCAGCTCGACATGCAGCCGCTGCGCACCCTGGGCGAGCACGTCGTCCGCATCCGCCTGACCATGGACCTGATCCCGGAATTGAAGATCACGGTCTACCGCGAAGGCGAAGCCGAACCCAGCCTGCCGATCGAGGAGCCAGCTGAGAAGGCGGAACCGAAAGCGGTCGAGGCTGCCCCTGAACCTGCCGCCGAAACCGGCGAAGACCCCGCTCCCGCCGAGAGCTGAACGAAATAGTGGATTGAAACATCACCGGTCCAACCCAAGGGGAAAACCGGTGATTTTTCTTTATCGTCATGGCAGATACCATCGGTCGGCAACTCAAAAAAGCCCGCGAAGCGCGTAACCTGTCCATCGAGAAAGTCACCCAGGCGACGCTCCTGCGGGCGCGCCACATCGAGGCTCTAGAAGCCGACGATTTCGAGAGCCTGCCTTCCCCCGTGCAGGCGCGGGCCTTCCTGCGCATCTACGCCGAATTCCTTGGCCTTTCGGTGGATGAATTGATCGCCAATCAGAAGGCCTCGGCCGGTCAACCAGGCGAAGAAATCCCCGTCCCGCCGGAGATCCAGGCGCCGGTCGTGGAGATGAAGGCCCCGGAACCCGAACCGGCTCAGGTGGAAGAGGAAATCCTCCCCGAGACGGCCGAGGAGGGAAAAATCCCCCTCCGAGAGAGGGCAAGGAATTGGCTGGCAGGCGTGCTGGACAGGCTGCGCACCCGGTTCAAGCCCGCCGAGTTCGACGAGCTTGACGAGGCCGGTCTTGTTCCTGAGCCGGTCGAGGCGGCCATTCCGGAGGAACCCTCCGAGCCCGATCGGCAGGTCGGTTCGCAGGAAATCTTCACCTCCATCGGGGAAATCTTGCGCGACCGGCGTGAATCCCTCAGCCTGACGCTGGATGAAATCGAGCGGCACACCCACGTTCGCAAGCACTACCTGCAGGCGCTGGAAGAGGGTCAGTTCGAGCGGCTGCCGTCTTCGGTCCAGACGCGCGGGATGCTGAATAACTATGCCCATTTCATGGACATGGACGTGGACGCTATCCTGCTCAAATACGCGGACGGACTGCAAGCCCAGCTACAAGAACGCCAGCCCCGGCCGGCC
>DATJPX010000156.1:0-24328 GCA_035506155.1 Anaerolineales bacterium | reverse complement strand
TCCCAACAAGACCGCAGAGGCGAGGTAGATATACCCGGCGATCCCTAATAGAGTCGGCAGGAACGTAACGGGCAGCAAAATCGAAGCGTAGAGCATGATCTGTCCGCGGGTGAACTCCAGCCCGCGAGCGACCGGCATCATCGGAATCTTGGCAGTCGTGTAATCCTTGAGCCGAACGATCGCCAGGGCCCAAAAGTGCGGCGGTGTCCAGAGGAAGACGATCGCGAACAGGAAGACCGCCCACAAGTCCAGCCGGCCGGTGACCGCCACCAGGCCGACCACGGGAGCCATCGCGCCGGCCCCTCCGCCGATGACGATATTCTGGACGCTGGTCCGCTTGAGCAGGAGCGTATAGATCAAAACATAGTAAACAATCCCACCCAGCGTGACCAGCGCTGCCAGCCAGTTGACGAGTCCGGCCAGAAGGTAGATCGAGATGATGCACAAGGACAGGCCCCACGCCAATCCCTCGGCCGGGAATAATCGGCCGGCAGGGATCGGTCGTTTGGCGGTGCGGGCCATCAGTTTATCGATATCCCGATCGACGTATTGGTTGACTGCCTGCGCACCGCCGGCAGCGAGCCCACCGCCCAATAGCGTCCAGAGGGCCAGGAGCGGATTGGGCCAGGCTTTACCGCCGATGACCATGGCGGAAAAGGCCGTGACCAGCAGGAGCAGGACGACCACCGGCCGCGTCAGGGTCAACAAATCCTTCAGGTATTGCCGGCCAGAAGCGGGTTTTGGGAGAATCCTTTCACTCCCCTCCGGCTGGCGTTCGAGCCCGGTCGCGACGACCAGGATGACCATCCCGGCCCAGGTGGCGGCGGAGGTGGTTATTTGTAAAGCGAGCAAAAACGGTGGGTAGTCGCGGGTGACGAGCAGGGCTCCGATGTACGCCTGCGCAAAGTACAGGATTGTGGTAATCGCCGCGGCCGGAAATACCGCGATGCGATCGCGTTGGGTCAGCCAGGCTCGAACGTATAAAATCACGAGCAAAACGCCGGCCACGCCAACGATGAATCGATGCGCCATCTGAATCCAACCCAGGGCATCCGAAGGGAATATCCGGCCGGTGCAAAGCGGCCAACCCAGGCAGGCTTTGGTCGCCTCGCTGCCGGCGACGACCGCGCCGCTAAGCAGGACCACGAAAAGGACCGCCGTCGACCAGATCGCAAGGCGCGAAAACGGACTGCGGTACTGGAGGGCGGCTGAAAGGTCCGCCTCCCGGGTAGGCAGGAATGCCGCTACTGTGGCCGCCAGGCACATCGCCAGGGTCGCCAGCGCCACGCCCAGATGAATTGCCACGACTGCCGGCTGAGTCCTGGTCAGGACCGTGGCCGCCCCGAGGGCGATCTCGACGACCAGCAGCCCGAACGCGATTGCCATCGGAGCCGCGATCAGGCGGACCCTGCGAAAACGCCGCCACGCCACCACCACGGAGGCCAGGATCAACACGCCGGTCAGCAAAGCCACGAGCCGGTGGACGTACTCGAGGATCGCATCCGGGCGCAGGGGCGGGAGGACCCTTCCGAAGCATAACGGCCAGTCCGGGCAGCCAAGCCCGGACTTTGTCACCTGGACGATGCCGCCCATGACAATCAACAGAAAGGTCATGATGGACGTGCAAAGGATGAGGATACGAAAGCTGCGCAATGGAGATTGTGTTGCGGTCATACAAACCTCATTTCGTACCAACTGATTTCGTCAGGATCTGTTCTTCAGCAGTATCCTGGATCTGCCAGCCAAGCTCATTGACCAGTTTCCGCAGGCGGTCCGACTCGGCCCAATCCTTCCGGGCCCGCGCCAGCCTGCGCTCTTCGAGCAACTGCAGGACTTCCGCAGGCGTTTCGGAGCCGTCCGGTTGGGGCGCCGTCCGGATCAGTTCCCAGACCGGCGCCGGGATGCCCTCTTCCGGGTTCCCGGGCCAACGCACCTCGCCCAGTTCGGACAGGGAAAATTCCGCCCCGCTGGGATAGATCTCCGGATTGCATTCGCGCAGCAAGGTCACCGAACTGACCCCGCTGACCCGGCATTTCCCGGCCTGGAAATCGATGATCAAACCGGTGTGCTCGTCCAGGCCGACGGTGGTGAAGCCCGGCGGCAGCATATCACACCACTGGCTGAAGCGCTCGAGGCCGACGAAGCAGCGGCTGGTATCCACATCCGCGCCGCCGTCCGTATTGTTCCAGTGTGGAATGAAGGAAAGGGCCAGGCCGAAATCTGCGAACAGGTCCAGGCCCGGGAGGGCCTGGACATCCTGCCCGACCTTGTAAATCTCATAGACCGGCAGCGCCCACGCGCCGACCGATATGGTTGCCGCGCTCGCAAAGACGAGCGCCGCGCCCTGGCGATGGCGCGCCCGTACCAGATCCCAGGCCAGTGTGCCTTTCAACTGCCGGACGGCATAGGTCGGGCTGCCGGGGCCCATGAAGATCAGGTCGGCAGTCAAGAGAGGCGTCAAAACGGAGGCGTCCTCCGGGCTGAAGGCGGTGCCACGCTTGCGGGCCGGTACGACGTCGATCTGCGGGTTGAAGGCTTGCAGGCGGGTCTTGAGGAATTCGCCCACCCGGCCGGCCACCTGCGGGGAATTCAATTCGAAGCCGGCCGGCGTCTCGAGAAGGGCCACCCGCAGAGGTCGCGGCAGATTCTGGGCGATGGACTCGAACACCCGCCCGCCTGCCAGGGAGGTCTCGCCGGAACCAAGAAGTGCGATCAGACCATCGTTGTTTTGCATCTCCACCTAACTTTCCAGCAGCTTCCGGACCGTCATCCAAATCTGGTCGAACATCTCGGCTGTCAGTCGTCCCGTCTGGGTATTCTGGCGGCTGGGATGATAGGAACAGACCAGGTGGCAGCCATCCGGAAGCTGGTGCACCATATTATGCCCGAAGGTCAGGGCCGAATTCGGGAGGGAATGGATCCGCAGGATGCTCTCGAAGGCGATCCGGCCAAGCGCTACGAAAACCTTCGGCGCAAGAAGCTCGACTTCTCCCTCGAGGTATGGTTGGCAATTGAGCATTTCCTGCTGGGTGGGCTTGTTATCGGGTGGAGCGCAGCGACAAACCGGAGCCGTATAAAGGTCGGTCAGGGTCAGCCCGTCGTCCCGGGAAAGCGACTCCGGCCGCGAGGCGAAACCGGCCCGGTACAAAGCCGGGTAGAGGAAATCGCCCGAAGCGTCTCCAGTGAACTGCCGCCCCGTCCGGTTCGACCCGTGCGCTCCAGGGGCCAGCCCGACGACGAAGACGCGGGCGTGTGGATCGCCAAAACCCGGGACCGGCTTCCCCCAGTAGTCCCAGTCGCGATATGCCCGCCGTTTCTCCCGCGCCACTTTCTCGCGCCATTCCACCAGGCGCGGGCAGCGGCGACACGTTAGAAGTTCATGGTTAAGCTCATCCAAAAACATGAATCAATTCTACCCTAATTGTCTTGAAATTATCCAAATTTGCGCTAAACTATTATCAAAGCATAAGGAGGAAACCATGAAATCGTTCCGCAAGAATGTTGCAATTGCCATCGACGGCGGCGGCATCCGCGGGGTGATCGTCACGAAAGCCCTGTCGATGCTCGAAGATCATCTAAAGACCCCGATCCATGACATTTTCCGCCTCGCCGCAGGCACGTCCACCGGTTCGATCATCTCCGCCGGGATCGGATCAGGTTTGACCGCAGTACAACTGCACCAATTATATGTCAGCCTCGGCGATACCATCTTCAGGAAGTCCTGGCGGACTTTCTTCTGGCCGCTGACGCGCTACCGTTACCCGCACGAACCGCTGGCCAAAGCCCTGAAGGAAAATATGGGGGATCACAAAATGGGCGATTTCTGGAGCGCCTCCCCTCACACCGACGTGGTCATCTCTACCTTCGACCTGCTCTCGAACCAGACCCGCTTCATCAAACCATGGAAACCAGAATATAAAAACTGGCCGGTCATTCGGGCGATCCTCGCCTCCAGTTCCGTCCCGACTTTCTTCCCGGTCGTCGAGGGCCGCTACGTGGACGGCGGGGTCGGCTCGTACGCCAATCCGTGCTACTTGGCCGCCTACGAAGCCAAATTCTGCCTGAACTGGGATCTCAAGGAAACCACCCTGATCAGCCTGGGGACCGGACGGGACCCGCAGGCAGTCAAGGAAGGCCAACCGAACCGGTTCATGGCCTGGGATTGGCTCGCCCCCACCCTGGACGCTTTCATGGCCTCCGCCGGGGACCAGCAGGTCAACCTCGTCGAGACGTTCTTCGACGACCTGGACTTTCGCCGGTTCCAGGTCGACCTGAAGACTTCCATCCCGATGGACGAGCCCAGCCAGATCCCCGAATTGCTCAAGTACGGTGAAATGATGGGAAAAATGATCCTGAACGACCAGGTCGACCGCGCTCAGGGTGTGATTCCTTCCCGCGCCCCCTGATTCGCTTACAGGATCAACATCGCATCCCCGAAGGAATAGAACCGATAGTGCTCCTGCTTGGCGACTTCATAAGCATGGAGCACTTTTTCGCGCCCGGCAAATGCGCTGACCAACATGATCAGGGTGGATTTTGGCAGGTGGAAATTGGTGATCATGCCATCCACGACTTTGAATTGGAATCCCGGCGTGATATACAGGTTCGTGTTGCCAGTGTAAGCCGAGAGCGGACCCGCCGCGGCCGCCGCCGATTCGAGCGTCCGGACGGAGGTGGTCCCGACTGCAATGACGCGCCCGCCAGACTCGCGGGTCCTTACGATCGCATCGGCAGTCTCCGGCGGCAGCTGGCACCATTCGGTATGGATCTGGTGCTCGGCCGGATCCGCTTCGGTGACCGGGGCGAAGGTATCCAGGCCGACATGCAGAGTGACATACGCGACTCCGACACCCTGGCTTTGGAGCTCGTCGAGCAGCCGGGTGGTAAAGTGCAGCCCGGCGGTTGGCGCGGCCGCCGACCCCGGATCATGGGCGTACACCGTCTGATAGCGCTCCGGGTCGGATAATTTCTCGTGAATGTAGGGCGGGAGTGGAACGTTGCCGACATTCGGAAAAAACGGCTCGATCGGTTCGGCAAAACGGACCCGGCGGCGTGAGCCATCCATCACTTCGACAATCTCACCGGATGGACCGTTATCGATCGCGAGCGTTTTTCCCTCCGATAAGCCTTTCCCGCCCACCAAGCATTCCCAGGTCAGCAGATTCTCCCGCCGCAGGAGCAGGAGCTCGATCCGACCGCCGGTGGCCTTGTGGGCAAAGATGCGGGCCGGGATAACGCGCGTCTGGTTCAGGACCAGCAAGTCGCCGGAACGCAAGAATTGGCCGACCTCTCTAAAAACACGGTGTTCCAACGTGCCATTGCCCCGCCGAAACACCAGAAGACGGGAGGAATCGCGCGGCTCGACGGGAGTCTGGGCGATGAATTCGGGAGGCAGGTCGTAATCGAAATCGGAAGTCTTCATAAAGAGATTATTTCTTGAACAAACGGATTACCAGATTAACAACGATCGTCAAGAACAAGGAAAGCAGAAGACAGGTAGTCAAAGGAAAGTAAAAGCTTCCTTGTTTGCCGACGATCCGTATGTCCCCCGGCAAGTGCCCGAGCGGAAGGTTGAATTTTCCCAGCAGAAAGAGAAGTCCGCCAACGACGAGGAAGGCAATCCCTAACAAGACGAAAATCCGGGCGATCGGCTGCATGTCACAACAGGCGCGGCTGGGTTTCTTCGTTATACTCCACACCGAGGTGTTCGTAGGCCGCCTTGGTCGCGACGCGGCCTTGCGGCGTGCGATCGAGGAAACCGAGCTGGAGCAGGTAGGGCTCGACCACATCCATGATCGTATCCGGCTCTTCACTGATCGCCGCGGCGATGGTATTCAGGCCAACCGGTCCGCCATGATATTTCGAGATGACAGTCTTGAGGATGCGCCGGTCCAGATCGTCCAGCCCGAGCGGATCGACTGCCAGCAGGTCGAGGGCTTCCCGGGCGACCGCCTGATTGACGGACCCATCTGCCCGCACCTGGGCGTAATCCCGGACGCGCCGCATCAGGCGGAGCGCCACACGCGGGGTCCCGCGGGCACGCCGGGCGATCTCCTCCACGCCGCCGGTATCCGCCTCTACTCCCAGCATCCCGGTCGCCCGGCGGACGATGGCCTGCATGGCTTTCTGGTCATAATAATCCAGCCGGTAGACCGCCCCGAAACGGGCCCGCAGAGGCGCGGTCATGAGCGCCAGGCGGGTGGTCGCACCCACGACTGTGAAACGCGGCAGCTTCAACCGGATGGACCTGGCCGAGGGCCCTTTCCCAATGACGATGTCCAGGGCGTAATCCTCCATGGCCGGGTAAAGGACCTCCTCGACCGCCTTACCCAGGCGATGGACCTCGTCGATGAAGAGCACGTCGCCGGCCCGCAGGTTGGTCAGGATGGCCGCCAGGTCGCCGGCGCGCTCGATCGCCGGACCGGAAGTCACCTTGATGTTCACGCCCATCTCGTTCGCCACGACATGCGCCAGGGTGGTCTTTCCCAATCCGGGCGGACCGTAGAAGAGGACGTGGTCGAGCGGCTCGCCACGTTGGCGGGCCGCGGCGATCAGGATGGCCAGGTTCTCCTTGACATTATCCTGACCGATCAGGTCGGTGAGATGCTGGGGACGCAGGGTCTGATCCAGGCGGTCATCGGGTTTCGGTTCCGGGTCGAGGACCCGTTTCGCAGCCTCTGTCATGCCATCGATTATACTTTATCCCCCCGATGGGTTCGTGTCGCTGTCTGGAGAATACCCCCATAAATAAAAAGCCGGCAGCGCGTGTGCGCCGCCGACTTCCACTCACTTCAGCTCATGGGGTCGGCATCGCCGGGAAGGTCCCATCCGGTGCATACCAATCCTGTGGATTGATATTGGTCAAAGTCGCGTTGCTTGTCACGGTGACCGGGATCAGGGTATGGTCGGTGCAGGAAACGCTCAGGCCGCACGGGACCGCCTGTGAATAACCGGCGGCCAGCCCGGTCGGGAATCCGCTGCCGCCGAGCGAGTACGCCACGACCGTGTAAGTCCCGGTTGGAACGCCGAGTTCGTAGCTGGTCTGACCGGCGACGGTATCGACGGAATAATAGCTGCCGTCGGCGGTGCTCCAGGCCACCACCCTTTCCGGCGGGATGGCCGAAGCCGGATAGTTCACCGCGCCGGTAATCAAGCCGGTCGGGAAGCTGGACATGGGAGTCGTGGAAAGGGTATCAGTGGGGCTGGCCGGTGGAACGGTCGGCGCCAGTGTGTCAGTCGGAGCCGCTGCCGTTGCAGGGGCGGCCAGCGCCGTCAACGTGGCGTCCACCATCGCTCCGACGTCCGCCGTGGAGGTCGGGCTGGCTGCCGGCTGGGAGACACAAAAAATGCCAGCCAAGGAAAGGACCGCCAGAGCTAGAATGATTTTCTTGTTCATCAGACCTCCTGGAATAATTCCACAGATTTATCGTGATTGTACAGGATGAATTTTTATGACAAACTTTATCAATTATAGTCTCTATTTTATAAAATAAAACCAGGCCGTCTGGATTTAGCGGCCTGGTTTACGGGTTTTGATCAGCCAATCAAGGATTGGGAACGCCGGCCGGCTTGGCCCGGTAGGATGCAGCCCAGTCGGTGATGTCACAGGTGACGGTCTGCTTGGATATCACTGTCACCAAGCCGGGGCAGCCGCCCGAGTTTCCCGAGGAGTCATAAGCGACCACCTGCCATTTCCCGGGAATTAAATAAGTCGTGAACATCGAGTAAGATGTGCTGCCGGCCGGCAATATCAGGTAAGAGTAATTGTAAGGAGGCTCCTGTCCATAGGCAACAATGACGAGGGCCGGGATCGATCCGTACGGGTAACCGCTGATGTTGCCTTCGATCCCACCTGGGTCAGGGATCGGAGTGACGCTTGCGGTCGGCGATACCAGCGGCGTATCCGTATCCTTCGGCGAGGCAAGAGTAGGCGTATCCAGCGGAACCTGCGGGGCAGATTGGGTCAGGGCAATCAATGTTGCCGCGACCTTCGTCTCAATGTCCCCCGAGGACGATCCCTGTCCTCCAGTTTGGGGCATGTTGCAGGCTGAGAGCAGGATGATTACAGAAATTAACGACAGTAAAAGGCGACCAACCTTTCTCATAATTCTTATCTCCTTATCGTTTCGGCGTTGCCTAATTATAGACAATCTTGGGCAAGATTACTATCACCAATTCTTAATCCTCCAGGCTCTTGACACATCCATTTTACGGGCATATACTGCCGGCGAGTTGAAAAGTTGAACCATGGACGCAAACCGAACCATCGAACCTGATCCTCTTCTTATTCACCGCTTCCCTACCATTGGTAGGATCGTGCCCATTTGTCGGGAATACTAGCCGCTTATCGGTGATGCCTTCCTGCCCCCGCCGGTCCGCCAGTGCGGGGGCAGATTATTTTCTTCCGGAGGTGCAGCATGAGCTTCCTGCCAGCCATCAAACTTCCTCTTCGCCCACTTGGAACGGGGCGGACGAACGGGGTCCAGGTCTCCCAGAAATTGGTGGAGAGCGCCCGGGCCGATACCCTGACGGTCCTGACCGGCCTCGATACAACCCCCAGCGGGCTGACCCAGACCCAGGTCGAAGAACGGGCCGAGAAATTCGGCCCGAACGAGGTCGCCAGGGAAAAACGGCGGTCCTGGCTTCTGCGCCTGTGGGACAATATCAAGAATCCTCTCGTCATTCTTCTTATCGTTCTGGGGGTAATATCTTATTTGACTGAAGACATCCGGGCCGCCATCGTAATCTTCTCGATGGTCATCCTGGGGATCGTCCTGCGGTTCGTCCAGGAGAACCGCGCCGACAACGCCGCCGAAGAACTCAAGGCCATGGTCCGCACCACCACCACCGTGATCCGCGCCGGCGAGCGATCGGAAATTTCCCTGAAGGAACTGGTGCCGGGCGATGTGGTAGCCCTGGCGGCCGGCGACATGATCCCGGCGGACATGCGCATCCTGACCGCCAAGGATCTGTTCGTCAACCAGGCCGCCCTCACGGGCGAGGCCATGCCAGTCGAAAAGACTCCCGCGATCATTGGGGAGGCAGTCAAAAATCCTTTGGAAATGTCCAATCTGTGCTTCCTGGGCTCCAACATCGAAAGTGGGACCGGGACCGCCATCGTGATCCAGACCGGCGGGGAAACCTTCTTCGGCTCGCTGGCGAGCAGCATCGTCGGCCAGCGCATCCTGACCAGCTTCGACAAAGGCATCAACCAGTTCACCTGGTTGATGATCAGCTTCATGATCGTCATGGTGCCATTGGTCTTCCTGTCCAACGGGCTGAGCAAGGGTAACTGGTGGCCGGACGCATTCCTCTTCGCCCTGGCCGTCGCGGTCGGGTTGACGCCCGAGATGCTGCCGATGATCGTAACCGTGAACCTCTCCAAGGGCGCCCTTTCGATGTCGAAGAAAAAGGTCATCGTCAAACGCCTGAATTCCATCCAGAATTTCGGCGCCATGGACGTCCTCTGCACCGACAAGACCGGCACCATCACCCAGGGCAGGATCGTCCTGGAAAAACACGTCGACGTCAAAGGCAATCTCAGCCAGCATGTCCTCAATTACGGGTATATGAATAGTTACTACCAGACCGGATTGAAGAATCTGATGGACGAAGCCATCCTGAAGCACGTCGACCTGAACGATGACCTGCAGGTGGACGAGCTGTATCGAAAGATCGACGAGCTTCCCTTCGACTTCCAGCGCCGGCGCATGTCGGTGATCGTCGAGAATGACAAGAACCAGCACATCCTGATCTGCAAAGGCGCAGTCGAAGAGATCATGCGTCTGTCCAAATACGTCGAGGTCAACGGCGAAGTCCTGGAGGTGACGCCGGAACACGACGAGCACCGCAAGCAGCGCGTCAAGGAATTGAACGCCGAGGGCTTCCGGGTCATCGCCATCGCGTACCGCCTCTTCCCCGGGGACGTCGACACGCCGCACTACACCATCCAGGACGAATCGGAACTCACCCTGCTGGGCTACATGGCATTCCTGGATCCCCCCAAGGACAGCGCTCCGGAAGCCCTGAGCAAACTCAAGGAACACAACGTGGCCGTCAAAATCCTGACGGGCGACAACGATATCGTGACCGGAGCAATCTGTAAACAGGTCGGCCTGCCGATCGACCGGATCCTGCTCGGCGAAGAGATCGAGGCGATGGACGAAAAGCAATTGGGCGAAGCCGCCGAGACGACCACCGTCTTCGCCAAGCTTTCCCCGTCCCACAAGGAACGCATCATCCACGCTCTCCAATCGAAGGGCCACGTGGTGGGCTTCATGGGCGATGGGATCAACGATGCCCCGGCTTTGAAAGCAGCCGACGTCGGCATCTCCGTGGACAGCGCCGTCGACATTGCAAAGGAGTCCTCGGATATCATTCTCCTCGAGAACAGCCTGCTCGTCCTCGAAGAAGGCGTCATGGAAGGCCGGCGGGTCTTCGGCAACATCGTCAAATACATCAAGATGGCCGCTTCGTCCAATTTCGGGAACATGTTCAGCGTGCTGGGCGCGAGCATCTTCCTGCCTTTCCTCCCGATGCTGCCGATCCAGGTGCTGACCAACAACCTGCTTTATGATTTTTCGCAGACCACCATCCCCACGGACGCAGTCGACGCGGAATGGCTGAAGAAACCCCGCAAATGGGCGATCGGCGAACTGCGCCGCTTCATCATATTCATCGGCCCGGTCAGTTCGATCTTCGACTACGCCACCTTTTTCCTGATGTTATATGTCTTTAACAGCTGGAAGAACCCGACGCTCTTCCACACGGCCTGGTTCATCGAGTCGCTATTCACGCAGACGCTGATCATCCACGTCATCCGCACGAACAAGATTCCTTTCATCCAAAGCCGCGCCAGCAAGGCCCTGATCTTTACATCGCTGGTGATCGTCGCTCTCGGCGCTTTCCTGCCTTATTCGCCGGCGGCGTCCTGGCTGGGTTTTACTCCCCTGCCCTGGTCATTCTGGCTCTGGCTTCTCGGGATGCTGATCGCTTATGTCATCCTCACCCAGGTGATCAAAACCTGGTTCTATCGGAAATATGGCGATTAGCCGGAGCGCATTATGTTCCCGACGCCGCAAAGGCTCATCGCAAGACAGATGAGCCTTTGCGTTTTTTACCAAGTGTTACAATTAATGCAGCAGACGAGCAGAAAGGACGAGACCGATCATGACAGCCAACGACAGCCGCAAAGGGCGGATGAAGATCAAAGTCAACGAGGACGGCCCCTATACGGTATCGGGTGGGATTCCCCTTTCGGACCAGATCCTGGTCCCGGACGCGGAGGGCCTTTCGGTTACGTGGAAAGAGGGCAAACGCTACCCGGTCACGGAAGAGTACGAGCTCTGCCGGTGCGGGCATTCCAAAAACAAGCCTTTTTGCGATGGGACCCACTGCGAGATCTTTTTCGACGGAAAAGAGACTGCCGACCGCAGGCCTTTTGCCGAACAAATCGAGCCGAAGACGATCGGCCCCGAATTGATCCTTTCCGACGTGGTCGCGCTGTGCGCCTCAGCCCGATTTTGCGACCGGGCAAAGGGGGCTTGGGACAATACCCGCGCCTCCGCCGACCCGGAAGCCAAAAAAGTCGCCGTTCAGGAAGTGTTCGATTGTCCCGCCGGGCGGCTGGTGCTGCACGACAAAAATGGGAATTTGCTCGAGCCGAAACTCGAACCTTCCATCGGCCTGGTCCTCGACCCGGTCGTCAATCAGATCGGACCGCTCTGGGTGCGCGGCGGGATCCCGATCGAATCGGCCGACGGCTTCGTTTACGAGATCCGCAACCGGGTGACGCTCTGCCGGTGCGGAAAATCCACCCACAAACCATTTTGTGACGGCAAACACGTCGATCTGTAGGAAGATCAGGGCGCGGCGGCCAGGACGTCCAGGGTGTGCTGGATCAGTCCGGGATCCAATCGCTCACCATGGCCCGGGACGACCACTACGACCGGATATTTTTCGAGACTCTCGACGGCCGCCGGCCAGGCGGCCAGATTTGCATCGGCGGTATTGCCGATCTGATCTCCACCCAGGATCATGCAACTGCCGAATAACAGCTTGCGCTCTGGAAAATAGACGACCACTTTATCCGGCGCTTGCGACGGTCCAGGATAGATAACCTGGACCGTTTCGTTTCCATACCGTAGGCTGATGCCGGCCTGAATCGGAAAAACGTGGTCCGGCGGCACGAAGGTCATTTGCCGGTAGGCGGCGTAATACGGGGAAGCCGGGTCCCCGATCAGATTAAGCATCAATGCCCGGATGCTTTCGCCCCGCTCCTGCAGCAGCCGGACCGTCAGGTCGGAGCCGTACACGGGAAAGCCGGCTTCGAGAAAGGCCTGGTTGCCGCCCAGGTTGTCCGGGTGATAGCCAGTATCAATGGCGACGAACTTCTGGGCGCCGAGTTGCTTTTCCGCCCAGGCGATCACTAGCCGGGCCGCCTCGGCGGTGTAAGGAGTGCCGGCCATGACCACGGTCCGATCCGGCATCTCGACCAGCAGGGAATTGGCTGGCCAGGGATAGCTGTGGGTGACGACGTAGGCACCGGTTCCGATCTCCCGCAAAACCAAGTCCTCCGCCAGGGCGATCCGGGCGGATGGGGTCGGGGAGACGGTCCGGGCAGACGAGGATGCGCATCCGGTCAGGGCCAGGAGGATCGCCAGACCGACGCCGATCAGTTGCTTTGTCTGCATGCTGACTCCTTCAAGGTTCAGACGGAGGCCGTCTTGGTTAGCCGGACTTCGCGGCTGGTCGTCGCGAGCCGGTCAAGGATGTCGAGAAGTTGCTCCTGCCAGCCGGTCTCCTTCCCAAACGTACACCAATAAGCTCCTTTTCCGCCACGGATTCCCGGCCCGAGGTCCGGCAGCCGTTCGGCTTTGGCAGATTCGGCAGGCGGAGGATAGCGTAGGACGATCTGCCCGCTTTCCATCCCAACCGAGACCAGGCCAGCCCTTTCGGCGCGCATCTTGACCCGCATTTGGTAGAAGAGCCCCGAAACCATCTCCGGGAGCGGTCCGAAGCGATCGCTGAATTCGGCGGATAACGCCTCCAGGTCCGCTTCGTCAGTGACATCCGCCAGGCGGCGGTACAGGCGCAGGCGCAAATTCTGGTCGGGAATATATGTGGCTGGAATACCGGCCAGGATGGGCAGATCCACGTTGACGGGCAATCCCACATCCGCCAGGAGCGCCGCCGGCTGGGAGGGCTCCGAAAGACCCCGCGACCGGCGCAGTGTCCGGACTGCGGCAGCCAGCAGCCTCGTATACAAGTGGAACCCGACTGCGGCGATCTGCCCGGACTGACGCGCCCCGAGTAATTCCCCGGCGCCGCGCATTTCCAGATCGCGCATGGCAATCGAATAGCCGGCCCCAAGCTGGGTATTTTCGGCGATCACTTCCAGGCGTTCCTGCCCTTCAGGCGTGGGCGCGAGTTTCTTGTGGCGGAAGAAATACGCATACGCCCGGGCCGCCCCGCGCCCGACCCGGCCACGCAGTTGATAAAGCTGGGCCAGCCCGAAGGCATCCGCCCGGTCGACAATCAGCGTATTCGCATTCGGGATGTCAAGCCCCGATTCGATGATGGACGTGCAGAGCAGGATGTCCACGCCGCCGTCGGTGAATTGGTGCATTACGGCCGCCAATTCGTGTTCGGGCATCTGTCCATGAGCGATGGCGATGCGCGCTTCGGGGACGAGTTTCTCCAGGTGCATGCGCATGGCGGCAATCGTCTGAACCCGGTTATGGACAAAGAAGATCTGCCCGCCGCGTTCCAGCTCGCGGAGGATGGCCTGCCTGGCCAGCTTCGGCGAGTAAGGGCCGATGTGGGTGACGATCGGCAAGCGCTCCTCGGGAGGCGTATTGAGATTCGAAATGTCGCGCACGCCGGTGAGGGCCATGTAAAGCGTGCGCGGGATGGGAGTGGCGGTCAGCGTCAACACGTCCACCTCGGTACGCAGCTTCTTAAGATGCTCCTTGTGGGTGACCCCGAAGCGCTGTTCCTCGTCGATGATCGCCAGGCCCAGGTCCTTGAACTGGACGTCCTGCGAGATCAGGCGGTGCGTGCCAATGACGATGTCCACCGCGCCGGTCGCCAAGCCATAGATGATCTGGTCCTGTTCGCGGGGCGTGCGGAAGCGGGAGAGCATCTCGACCGTTACCGGGAAAGCAGAAAGCCTCTGGCGGAAGGTGTCGTAATGCTGCTGGGCCAGGACGGTGGTCGGGACGAGCACCGCCACCTGCCTGCCATCCATGACCGCCTTGAAAGCAGCCCGCAAGGCCACTTCCGTCTTGCCATAACCGACATCCCCGCACAACAGACGGTCCATCGGGCGGGGCGATTCCATATCGCGCTTGATCTCGCCCAGGGCCTTGACCTGGTCTTCGGTCTCGACGTACGGGAACGAAGACTCGAGCTCGCCCTGCCAGGCGTTATCCGCGGAGAAGGAAAAACCTTCGGCGACCTGGCGGCGGGCATACAGGTCGAGCAGTTCGCTCGCCACTTCTTCGACAGCCTCGCGGACCTTGCGCTTGGCTTCCGGCCATTCCTGGGTGCCCAGGCTGACCGGAGAGGGCGGCGAGCCGTCCGGACCGATGTAGCGGGTCAACCGGTCGGCTTGGTGAATCGGGACGAAGACCTGGTCGCTGTTCTTGTACTCGACGCACAGGAATTCGCGGTCCAGCCCCTCCAGCTTGCGCTGGACCAGCCCAACGTATCGGCCGACGCCGAAGTCCACATGGACGACCCAATCCCCGGGCTGGAAATCGGCGTACGCCGCCTCGGGCGTTTCCGCCCCCGGGCGCGGGCGTTGACGCGGCTGGGGCCGTTCCCAACCGAAGATCTCCGAATCGGAGATCAGGTAATAATCCCCCAGCGACCAACCGGCCGAGAGCGAAGCCTCGACGAACTGCGGCAACTGGACCGGAGGCCGGATCTCGTGCTCCGCCCAAAGCTCCTCGAGGCGGGCGCATTGACGCGAGACGATGATGGCAGATTTTCCCGCCGCGACCAGCTTGTCCAGGTACTCCGTGAACGGCTTCAGCCGTCCTGCAAATCGTTCGATGTGCCCGAACTGCGCCGCCAGGCTGACGGGGGCCAGCGGCTCGCCCTCTATGACTTCTGTGGAGTGGCC
Source organism: Anaerolineales bacterium (assembly GCA_035506155.1). Classification (GTDB taxonomy): domain Bacteria; phylum Chloroflexota; class Anaerolineae; order Anaerolineales; family Villigracilaceae; genus UBA877. Next base: position 9,201 of record DATJPX010000156.1, on the reverse strand, counting down.
CAATTCCAGGGTATTCCGCGCCTGCAGGTTGTCGGCCAGCTCCGACCAGGAGAGATAGGGAACCGGAAAATCCTCCGGCAGGGTGCCTTCCGCGATGGATTCGGCCCGCAACTTGACCGCCTGTTCCTCGATCTCACCGACGCCGCTTTCGAGCAGGCCCAGGTCATCCACGAATACCAGGGCGTCCTGCGGCAGGTAGTCGAGCAGGCTCGAGACAGAAGGATGGAAAACCGGGATATGGAACTCGGATGGCACCGGAATGGATGCGGAGGTTGCCGGGTCGACGATGAACTCCCGGGCAGGCGTCACCAACAGCTTTTCGAGCTGGCTGACCGTCCGCTGGGAGGCGGGGTCGAACTGTCGCAAGGTATCCACCTCGTCCCCGAAGAAGTCCAGGCGGACGGGATGCGGTTCGGCCTGCGGCCAGATGTCCAGCAGGCCGCCGCGATGGGAAAACTGTCCGGGCTCGAGGACGGTATCGACCGGCTGGTAGCCGATCCGCACCCATTCCTCGAGCAGGGTGCCAGGAGGGACGGACTGGCCCACCTTCAACTGTCGGGAAGCTTTGAGAAAATCCCGGCGCGGCAGGGTGCGCGTCATCAGCGCCCGGGCCGAGGTGATCAAGACCGGGGCCAGGGGCGGCTTTTCGGCGTAGGGCAGGTGATAAACCGCCAGGGCGGTCAGCGCCTGGAGGCGTTCGCGGCGGGAGGTCGTCCCCCAGGATGCCTCTTCGTAGAAGAGCGGATTGGGTTCCGCAAAAATATGGCGAGACACTTCGGGCATCCAAAAACCCAATTCATCCTGGAGCTGGAGGGCGTGATCCGAACGGTCGGTTGCCAGGAGGACCGGTCGATTCATATCTGCATGCAGGGCCGCCAGGACCGGCAACCGCACGGCGCGTGGCAGCGCCAACGCAGGCTGAGGCTGGCCGGATTTCAGCGACGCGAGGAGAGCCTGATAAACAGGCAGGGAACGGATCTGTTGGAGGAGGAAATCCATATCGGTTTAGACTTAAGGCGACGAAAGTTCCATGCGCGGAGTTATCCGACAATCCCGTTGAATTTATTCATGGCGGTATTCAGCCCGTCGCCGACAAAAGTCAGGGCGGCCTCCGCGGCGCGGTTGAGCGTCTCGGAAAGGGCGGTCATCTCGCTGCTCGGGAAATCCTGGAGCACATAATCGGGGGCCTGCATCTGCCCGGGCGGACGACCGATCCCCAGCCGGATGCGGGCAAACTCATCCGTGCCAAGCCGTTCGAGGATGGATGTCATGCCCTTCTGCCCGGCCGAACCGCCATCCGGGCGGATGCGGATCGTTCCAAGCGGCAGGTCGAGGTCGTCATGAACGACGAGCAGGTTGGTCAGGGGAAGCTTGTAAAAATGGAGCAACCCCTGCACAGATTGGCCGGACAGGTTCATAAATGTCTGTGGCTTGGCAAGGATGATTTTCCGCTCCTGGTAATTTCCCGAAGCGATAAGCGCCTTGGATTGCAGGCGCGTAAAACGCGCGTTCAGCTTCACCGCCAGCCGGTCCAGGAGCATGAAACCGACGTTATGACGGGTCTCACGGTATTCCCGGCCCGGATTGCCCAGGCCAACGATCAGGAAGGTTTCTGCCATGCTCAAGTCCGTTTTGCCCGGAGATAAATACCCAATAACAGGATCAGGAGAACCGCCACCAATCCACCGGCGATCATGCTCGCCGAAACATCCACAGGGGTCAGCGCGGCGGGGTTGCGCGGTAATGCGGTCGGGGTTGGGAAGGGGGTTTCCGTCGGCGTGGCCTGCAGGGCCGTTGCAGGTTGGCTGGCAGGTGCCAGCGACGTGGGGAGTTCGGCCGGGGTGTAATTGCGCACCTGCAGTCCCTGGACGGTCGCGTCCCGGAAGGAGCCATCCGTGAGACTGACATGCAGCCGCAGGTTGTAATTACCATCCGTGATCCCGGTCGTGTCCCACTGCGCCAACGTTCCGGATTGAACCGGTTGGTTCAGGCTGGCAAGCAAAAACCAGGTTCCCGTCGAGTCGTCCGCATAGGCAAAATCGATTTCCAGCGAGGCGAATCCTGCGATATCGCTGGAGCCAGTGATGGCCACGGATCCCTGCAACACGTCGCCGTTGTGCGGCTGGAGGATGACAGGATTTAGGCCTGCTTGCGCGGCAACCGGTCCGGGAATCAAAGATGCCAGGAGGAGGACAATGAGGAAGATTTTCACCATTCGATACATTTTGTCCCGCTCATTCGTAACAGGCAAGTTTAACACGAAGGAAGACCGGGGTCAACTCTTGGTTCCCAGATCTCTTCTGACGAGCAGATTCCGTCCTGTGAATCCATAGGACGGATTATTCGACCCAGCCAGAAGCCGGCGCGATGCGAATGGATCAACTGGCGACGGATCGGTCCGAATTGAAGGGATTTCTCCCGCACTTCCACCCCCATCCGATCGGATCGACTAACGAAAAAGAATTGCCCGGGACGGCGACTGCGGTTCCTTTTTTACTTCCGATGCAACACCGAGAAGTGAAGCTGGTGGGCGCTCGTCACCCGGTTCGGGAAAGCAGTGACGAAAAGGCGGCCCCAACTGGCCTCTCCGTCCCGATAGATGCAGGTCTGGAACGTGAGATGCTCGGCCCCTTCGTAGAACATGTCGAAGACTTGTTGGGCGGAATAAAGGGTATTGGTTTCCAGATCCAGGAAATTGCTGGTCGGGCTTTCCGGTTGAAGCGCCTGAAAACGGGCAACGTAGTTGATCGTATAGGCGCTCACTTCGCCATCCCCATCCACGATCCAAACGACCTGGCCAACCGTCAAGTTGCTGAAGGCGGCTCCAGCCAGGTTGTTATGCGCCAGCAGGCCGATGACTTTGAACTGCGCCGCCATTCCAAACTGCGTAACATTCCCATCCACGGTTGATACATATCCGGGATTATCCGCAGGTTGTTGGACCACCCGGTAAGCCAGTACGCCCGGGACGTAGACGCCCCGAATGATATTCGCCTGGCCGTCCATGACCGCCGAGGTGAAATCGGAGAAAGCCGGCAAGCCAGTCTGCCCATCGGCCCTGACCGGTCTGAAGGGGAAGAGCAGGGCGAGGGATAACCCGAAAATAAATAGTGCCTTGAGCGAAATTCTGGTCTTCATCGAAGCATCTCCACAGAGTGGTTGGACGCGTGCCGGGGAAAACCAATTCCTCAAGGCGGGAGGAAAATGCACTGTTTTCGGCAACCTGGCAATCCTGGCCGTCTCGGCGGCGGTAGACCCATGGCTTTGCGTCCCCGGCTTTCGCCGGGTTTGCTCTTGTCGCAACAGATGGCCGCAAAACAAAACGGGCCTGGAAAACAGCCAGGCCCGCGGAAAACACTGAAAAAATGCTTCGGCGGCCTGGCAGTCATGGTCACGAGTGTGACAGTAGACCCATAGCTTTGCGTCCCCGGTTTTCACCGGGTTTGCCATTATCGGACAAAATCAATTGTAAGGGTTCCGAGCGCATTATATATCGATCGGTTATCGGGCAAACCGTTCTGACAGCATTGTTAGGTTACACGATTGTTAGGAATTGGCCGGTTTGTCTTAAAACAACACTTCATCAGTGGGGATTTGAAGTAAAATCGTCCAGACAATCTTCTGCCCCGGAGGATGGAAAATAATGAATAAAGAACTATTCGAATCGTCTGAAGCCTTGACCTTCGATGATGTCCTGGTGGTCCCGGCATACAGCGAGGTGCTGCCAGTCAATGTCGATGTTAGCAGCCGGCTCACTGAAAAATTAAAATTGAACATTCCGCTCCTATCGGCAGCGATGGATACAGTCAGCGAGGCCCGTCTGGCCATTGCAATCGCCCGGGAGGGCGGGATTGGCATTCTCCATCGCAACATGTCCCCGGAGCAGCAAGCCGTCGAGGTCGACAAGGTCAAGCGCTCGCAATCCGGCATGATCACCGACCCGATCACCCTTCCGCCGGACGCCACTCTCCAGCAGGCGGAAGACATCATGTCCACTTACAAGATCAGCGGCGTTCCGATCGTCGACAAGGACAACCTGCTGGTCGGCATCCTGACCAACCGGGATATCCGTTTCATCGAGCCTTCCGATTTCGGGCAACCGGTCAGCCGTTTCATGACCTCTCAACCGCTGGTGACCGCGCCAGTCGGGATTTCGAGGGAGGATGCCAAAACGCTCCTCCAGAAACATCGTATCGAAAAACTCCTGCTCGTCGACGAATCCGGCCGGCTGAAGGGGCTGCTGACAGTCAAGGATATCCAGAAGGAACGGGAATATCCCAATGCAGCCCACGACGAACGCGACCGGTTGCTGGTCGGCGCGGCGATCGGGGTCGGCGCAGACCTGGAAACCCGCACCGGGCTGCTCAGGGATGCCGGCGTGGACGTGGTCGTGATCGACACGGCCCATGGCCATACCAAGGGCGTCCTGGGCGCCATCCAACGGGTCCACAAGCACTGGCCTCAGCTGCCGGTCATCGCCGGGAATGTAGTCACGCCAGAAGGGACCCGGGCGCTGATCGAGGCCGGCGCAGCCGCTGTCAAGGTGGGCGTGGGAGCCGGATCCATCTGCACCACCCGGGTCGTTGCCGGCTCGGGGATGCCGCAGCTTTCCGCAATTTATGCCTGCGCGCAGGCAGCCCATGACTTCAATACGCCGGTCATCGCCGACGGCGGGATCAAATTCAGCGGCGACATCGTCAAGGCGATCGTCGCCGGGGCGGATACGGTCATGCTAGGCAGCCTGCTGGCAGGCTTGGAGGAATCACCCGGCGAAGTCGTCCTCCTGGAAGGCCGCCGATTCAAGGAATACCGCGGCATGGGCAGCATGGGCGCTATGCAGGGATATGGCAAGGACCGCTATGGGACCGGACAGGGCGGACCGAGCAAGCTGGTCCCGGAGGGCATCGAAGGCCGGGTTCCGTACAAAGGCCCCCTGCACGATTTCGTCTACCAGTTGGTCGGCGGATTGCGGTCAGGTATGGGATATGCCGGCGCCGCCTGCCTGGAAGACCTGAAGACGAAAGCCAAGCTGGTAAGAATCACGAACGCTGGCTTGATCGAAAGCCATCCACACGATGTGATCATTACCAGGGAAGCCCCAAACTATCAATTGACCCAAGACTGATATGATCGATCGGTTAAAGCGGATCTGGAGGTCCGGCGCAGAGCGCAGCGTCGAGCTCAGCGACCAAGCGCTGGCGCACTCCTGTGCTGGAAGGGTGGTAAGCGCCCTGACCTTTATCGTCGCCATCTTTTGCCTGGCCCTGTGGATCCTGGCCTTCCTCCTTCTGCAGGATCGCCTTTTCAGCAAAGTGACCAGCGGTAATCTGTTCACGGATCTGACCTGCATCACCTTTTTTGGCGGGCTGATCATCGCCTTCTTCGTCGGGTCGATGGCCGGTAATTTCCTGCGGCGCGCGTTCTGGAGGATGCTGGTTGAGCGGAAAAAACATTAACTACAAGCCGAAAGCTATGCAAAAGTTCTAACTATCCCGTATAATTATGACATCTTGCGAACAACCCATTACCGGAGTTATCTGAATGAGTCAAACCCGTAGCGAACAAATGGTTAACCGCCTGCGCTCCATGCAGGCCGCCGCACCGGATATCGAAGCTTCGGCAATCGTGTCTGTGGATGGTTTGATCATGGCCTCGGCGCTCCCGCAAGATGTCGAGGAGGACCGGGTCTCCGCCATGTCGGCCGCCATGCTCAGCCTGGGGGAGCGTATCGCGACCGAGCTGGGACGCGGCGGGTTGGAGCAGGTGTACATCAAAGGCAGCAACGGATTCATCGTTCTCACTTCGGTTGGGGCGGAAGCCGTCCTGACCACCCTGGCCCGCCAGGAGGCCAAGCTCGGCCTCATTTTTCTCGAGATGCGCCGGGCGGCCGAAGACCTGGTAAAGCTGGTCGGATGAGACCATCTACCCACCCAAACCCTATAATAACCGTCAACCCACGTGGGGAGGACGCCACTCAATGGCCCTCCCCACGACCTTTGTATTGAGAGGAGAAAATGCCAACCAAATACATTTTTTTCACTGGCGGCGTGGTCAGCTCCGTAGGCAAGGGCGTCACGGCCGCAGCTACCGGATTGCTGCTCAAATCACGCGGCTTCAAGGTCACGGTCCAGAAGCTGGACCCGTATATCAACGTCGACCCCGGCACGATGTCCCCCTACCAGCACGGGGAAGTCTACGTGCTCGACGACGGCGCCGAAACCGACCTGGACCTCGGCCACTACGAACGTTTCGTGGACATCCGCCTGGGTAGATTCAGCAACTTCACGACCGGGCAGGTCTACGCGGAAGTCATCTCGAAGGAACGCCATGGGGACTACCTCGGCGGAACCATCCAGGTCATTCCACACATCACCAATGAGATCAAACGCCGCATCGGGCTGGTCGCGAAGGAAACCGGCGCGGAGGTGATCCTGCTCGAGATCGGCGGCACGGTCGGCGACATCGAGTCCCAGCCATTCCTGGAAGCGCTTCGCCAGTTGCGCAACGAAGTGGGCCGGGAAAACACCTTTTTTGTACACGTCACCTGGCTGCCCTTCATCGGCGCGACCCAGGAATTGAAGACGAAACCCACTCAACATTCCGTTGCGGCCCTGCGCTCCATCGGTATTTCCCCGAATATGATCATCGCCCGCTCCGATGTGCCGGTCGAGGATGGGTTATGCGACAAGATCGCCCTTTTCTGCGATGTGGATAAACGCGCCGTGGTCCCGATGGTTACCACACCGGTGCTTTATGAGGTCCCCCTGCTCCTTGAACAGGCCGGTGTCGGGGACTACCTGGTCGAGCGGCTGGGATTGCAGGCCACTCAGAAGCCCGACTGGGGTCCCTGGAAAAAACTGGTCGCGGACGTCCGCAAACCGAAGCAGACGATCAAAATCGCCCTGGTCGGAAAATATGTCGAGCTGAAGGATGCTTACATGTCCGTGCGGGAGGCGGTCAAACACGCCGCTCTCTCCCAGGGTGTCGAAGCGGAGATTTCCTGGGTCCATTCGGCAGACCTGGAAAAGAACAAGGGCTGGGATCTGGTCCATGAAGCCGACGGGATCATCGTACCCGGAGGCTTTGGAACGCGCGGTACGGAGGGCAAGATCCAGGCGGCAAAGTACGCCCGCGAGGAGAAGATCCCTTACCTGGGTCTGTGCTTAGGTATGCAATTGATGTGCATCGAATTTGCCCGGAATGTCCTGGGATATGAAGACGCCAACTCGACGGAATTCGATCGCTCGACCGGCCACCCCGTCATCGATTTGATGCTCGAGCAACGTGCCATTACCGACATGGGCGGGACCATGCGCCTGGGCCTGTATCCGTGCGTGCTCCAGCCCGGCACGAAAGCCGCAACGGCCTATCACGAAAAACAGGTCGAGGAACGCCACCGCCATCGCTGGGAGTTGAACAACAACTTCCGGGCGGAATTCGAGAAAGCCGGGATGGCCTTTTCAGGCATTTCCCCGGACGGCATGCTGGTGGAAATATCCGAGCTGAAGGATCATCCGTACATGATCGGCAGCCAGTTCCACCCGGAGTTCCTCTCCCGGCCGATGCGGCCTCATCCGTTGTTCGTGGGCCTGATCAAGGCGGCTGCTGAGAAGGCCGGCATTAAGACGAAAAAGTGAGTTATACTCTACGACTTGGATATCCGCGGACAACTGTCCGTTAATCTAAAAATTGGAGAATAAATTATGGACACTACGATCGAACTCATCACCGGGCAGGAAATCCTCGACTCACGCGGCAACCCGACCGTGGAAGTCGAGGTCGTCCTGGCCGACGGCTCCTGGGGACGGGCAGCCGTACCCTCCGGCGCATCCACCGGCGTGCACGAAGCCCTGGAGTTGCGAGATGGCGACAAGAAACGCTACAATGGCAAGGGCGTTCTGAAGGCCGTCGCCGCCGTCAATGACGAAATTGCCGATGCCTTGTATGGCTGGGATGCGATCGAGCAGAAAGCGATCGACTCCGAATTGCTGGCCATGGACGGCACCCCCAACAAATCCAAATTCGGGGCCAATGCCATCCTGGGCGTGAGCCTGGCAGTTGCCAAGGCAGCTGCGGCCGGCCTCGGCCTGCCGCTCTACCGCTATATCGGCGGCGTCTATGCCCATGTGCTGCCGGTCCCGATGATGAACATCCTCAACGGCGGAACGCACACCAACTGGCAGTCTACCGATGCCCAGGAGTTCATGGTCATGCCCTTTGGCGCCCCGTCCTTCGCCGAAGGCCTGCGCTGGGGGGCCGAAATCTACCATGCCCTTAAGTCCGTTCTCAAGGAGAAGGGCTACGTCACCCTGGTCGGCGACGAAGGCGGTTACGCCCCTGCCCTCAAGGCGAACAACGAGGCCGTCGAGGTCATCCTGGAAGCCATCGCCAAGGCCGGTTTCAAGGCCGGTCGGGGCGAGCAGGTAGCCATTGCACTCGATCCAGCCGCCTCGGAGCTCTACGACGAAGCCACCAAGACCTACAACCTGCGCAAGGAAGGCAAGAAATTGACCGGCCCGCAGATGGTCGAATTCTGGGCCAAGTGGGTCAAGGATTACCCGATCGTTTCGATCGAAGACGGCTTGGCTCAGGATGATTGGGAATCCTGGAAGATGATGGTCGAGAAGCTTGGCGACAAGATCCAGATCGTCGGCGACGACCTGCTGGTCACCAACCCGGAGCGGGTTCGCAAAGCCATCCAGGAAAATGCCGCCAACGCCCTGCTGGTCAAGCTCAACCAGATCGGCTCCCTGACGGAGACCATCGAAGCCGTCGAGACCTGCCACCGGGCCGGCTGGCGGGCCGTCACTTCCCACCGCTCCGGCGAAACGGAAGACAGCACCATCGCCGACTTGGCCGTTGCCCTGAACATGGGCCAGATCAAGACCGGCGCTCCCGCCCGCTCCGATCGCGTGGCGAAATACAACCAACTGCTTCGCATCGAAGCTGAGCTGGGCGATACGGCAAAATACGCCGGCTGGTCGGCTTTGAAATAACTCTTTCCCTGTTTTAGTAATGAGAATACATAACTCACCCCAAACTTAATTTTTGAAGGAAAGGGGGAGGATAAGCCAGCCAAAGACGGCTGAGAGCAGAACGTAAGCGATAGAGTGGAGCCTTGACCTTGAGGCTCCACTTTCCTGTTCTATGGCACCAGTGGTGGAGTAAAGCGGAGGTCAAGTCATCCCAGGCGAGCAAGGA
>DATJPX010000155.1:0-9022 GCA_035506155.1 Anaerolineales bacterium | reverse complement strand
ACGGATTTGTGTCGCGGGCCGCACGTGGAGACGACGCGGCAGATCAACCCGTCGGCGATCAAGTTGATGTCGATTGCCGGGGCGTACTGGCGCGGGGACGAGCATAACAAGATGCTGACCCGCATCTACGGGACGGCCTGGCGCACCCCCGACGAGCTCAAGAATTACCTCAAGATGCTCGAAGAGGCCAAGGCACGCGACCATCGCAAGCTCGGCAAGGAGTTGGAAATCTATACCTATGACGACGAAGTCGGCCCGGGCCTGCCGCTCTGGCTGCCCCACGGCGCCGTCATCATCGAGGAGCTCGAGGGCCTGGCCAAAGAGATGGAACGGAAGGCCGGCTATACCCAGGTGCGGACCCCGCACCTGACCAAGGAAGACCTGTTCCTGCGCTCCGGGCACCTGCCGTACTATGCCGAGTCCATGTACCCTCCGATGGAGATGGAAGGCACGAAGTATTACATCAAGCCGATGAACTGCCCGATGCATCACAAGATCTACGGCTCCAAGCCGCGCTCCTATCGCGACCTGCCCGTGCGACTGTCCGAGTACGGTACGTGTTATCGCTACGAGAAATCCGGCGAGCTGTTCGGCCTGATGCGGGTCCGCTCGATGCAGATGAACGACGCCCACATTTATTGCTCGGAGGAACAGTTCGAGCAGGAATTCATGGGTGTGATCGACCTCTACAAGAAATACTTCGACCTGTTCAGCATCGACAAGTTCGTCATGCGCTTCAGCCTGCACAGCCAGGCCGGACTGGGCAAGAAGTATGTGGATAACGAACGCCTCTGGCTCAAGACCGAAGATATGGTGCGGCGCGCCATGACGAACGGCGGGGTGCCTTTCGTGGAAAAACAGGACGAGGCGGCCTTCTACGGCCCCAAGATCGACGTTCAGATCATGTCCGCCATCGGGCGCGAGTTTACCCTGGCCACGAACCAGGTGGATTTTGCCGTCCCGGAGCGCTTTGACTTGAAGTACATGGCCAGCGATGGCGTCGAAAAAACGCCGCTCTGCATCCATCGCGCTCCCCTGGCCACGCATGAGCGCTTCATCGGTTTCCTGCTCGAACACTACGCCGGGAATTTTCCGGCCTGGCTCTCGCCCGAGCATGTGCGGGTCATCCCGATCACGGACTCTCAGAACGAGTACGCCGAGGCGACCGTCCGCCAGCTGCGCGACCTGGATATCCGCGCCAGTGCGGATATCAGCGCCCAGCGGATGAACGCCAAGATCCGCGATGCCCAGTTGATGAAAGTGCCTTACATGCTGGTGGTGGGGGAGAACGAGGCCAAGGCTGGGCAGGTCTCGCTGCGCGTACGGGACGGCTCGCGGGCCGACAACATCCCTCTAGCCGAGTTCATTGCCCGGGCCAAAGACCGGATTTCCCGCCGGGCGGCCGAACTATAAAAGCCTTTGAGAAGAATCAAAAAGCGGAGAGCGATCAATTGCCCTCCGCTTTTGTATTACCTGATTCGCTACCTACGGCTTGATCTCTACTGTAAATATCCATGGGCCTGGATAATAGTATCCCAGCTCTTCATAAAACAGCTGCATGACCTGTTCGTCGGACATGCCGTCTGGCTTTTTATTGATCACTGGGCCGGCACCGCCTCCGCCATTGCCCGAAGAGGTCACCCAGTCCATATCAATCCCCTGGGCGAGCAGTTTTTTGCGGGCGGCCTGGACCTGGTCATCCGGGACGACTTCGGGCATGGACTGCTCCAACCCGCCGATGGTCAGGACCAGCTCTTCCGGCTGGCCTTGATACCCTACCGGGAAACCTGCTTTCATGCAGCGCCCGGTCTTGACCGGTGGGCTCCAGCCGGGTTCCGGCATGATGCCTATCCCGCTGAGACGCGGACTGTCGAAGATCAGTGTGGACATGGACTGAATGGCAGTGTCTTCCCCGATCTTCAACTTAGCCTGGGACCCGATCATCCAGTCGGCCGGCGAAGGCTTCTGATAGCACAGGTAAGCTTGTGTAAAGGATGGCGTGACTTTGATCATTTGAAGAAGCATCTCCACGCCATTGGCCGTAACCGTCTGCATCGGGGCGAATACGACGGCCGGATAGACCGGTAGGTCTACAGCGAAATGTGCCTCTGCCAGCCCGGAACTCGGTCCTAATTGTTTCCCGATCTCCACTATCAATTGTCCCTTGAACTGGCCGGCGGGAAATTCAGTTTCGGGATAGAACTCAATAATGAAACGGCTGGGGTCATCGGGTGGAGACGAGATGCCCATGCCGGTATTCAATTCGGCGCCAGTCGTGTCCTTCAAAGTGGCGCTGGAGACCGAAAAGTCTGTCTGTGTGCTTTTGATGAAAACGACAAATACCATACGGTTGATGTCCGCATAGGATTTTTCGAGGGTCACCGTCACATCGGCGCCAATGTCATCAGAGCCCAATGGAGTTTCGAGTGGGGCGATACCCGGGAACTGCATCTGACTGGGTAACTGATTCCAGTTGAAATCCCATTCACCTTTGATGACCTCGCCGGCAGGGGTCGATAATTCGCTTGCGTTCAGGGTAAATGCCTGCGCGCCCGACGCGCCGACCGGAAAGGTCATTATCTGGCAGCGGACCCCGTTCTCTGTTGTGGGGGTGGTCGATTGCGAAGAGACCACCTGGGGAGCGGAGCCCAGTTGGGTAATATCTGCTACCAGCTGGATTGAAGGCGGTGCGATAGTCCAGTCTTTCCCATCCGGAGGGGTGAAGCAGAGTCGGGCCTGGACGGTTTTGGAGCTCAACAGGATCCAATCCAGACTCATCTCCTGCCCGTTGGCGCGTGTCGAATAGACATTTCCTCCCGCGAATGGGCCGTCATGCACGAGTTCGTTTTTGACCTCGAAACGGAAGGTGTTCAGGACCTGGCCGTTCTCCTCCAGAAGCGGAATGTCGATGCTGACATCGGTGCGGGTGTCTGTCTTGCCGAAGGTGTTTTCGTCCCTGACGATCTGGTTGACGACGTAGGTTCCGGTGACCGGCTGGGTGTTGTCTTTCACGGCCAGACCCGCGCCGCGGTACTGTTCAGGGACAAGCCGGCCAAAACCCATTACAGGCATACCGATGGCCTTTCCGCCCTCCAGGCCAGCGACTGAAAATCCGAAAGCCTGTTGTCCATCCATTAAGTAGACCCATTCGAGAGTCAGGCTGACTCCTTCCAGGGTCTGCGAGTTGCCGATGACGGTGACAGGCTCGGGAGGCGTGGCGGTCGGCATGCGGGTTGGCTGGGCCGTCACGTTTACTGTGGAGATCAAACCAGCATTGCTCGCCGATTGTAGGCCAACATCATTGAAGTACTGGTAAACGGCATAGGCCACTCCGGTGACGGCGAACAATCCCAGCAGGACCAGGAGAACTATCCAGGCGAGTTTCCATTTCGTTTGCATGGCAGGGGATCCTTTCCTTTCCAGACGGGCGGCCAGGCGCGGCCACAGGTTGGGTTCTTCCGGGATACCGCGCCGGGCGAGGGCTTCAAGAGATTTGCGGATGCTTTCGTCTCTCATCTCGAATTCCTTTCCGAAAGCAGGCTGTGCAGGCGTCGACGGGCTTCGTGGAGCAGCCACTTGATCGTGCCCGGCGCAGTTTCGAGCCCGGCGGCCATCTCGGCCTCGCCCATGTCGAGGAAATAGCGCTGGACGATGACGGCGCGCTGGCGGGGAGGCAGGTTCCCGAGGGCTGCCCGGAGCCGCTCCTGGAACTCGGCGGTCTCGACCAGCTCCTCGACGGAGGCTTCGTCTGCAAACAGCTCCTCCAGGGTCTCGCCTTGCGGATCGGGAGAATTCCCCCGGGCGGCTTTCACGGCCGCGTGGACGACGCTGCGCATGAACCACGGGCCGAACGGGCGCGTCGGGTCGAAATGACGGATGGAGCGGTAGGCCTGCAGGAAGGCTTCCTGCACGACGTCCTCGGCCAGGGCTGGGTCGCGAGTGATCAGGTAGGCCGTCCGCACCGCCTTCCCCTGGTGCAGGTTGACCAGGAACTCCAGGCCGCCGATGTCGCCGTGCTTCAATTGCCGGATGGCTTCTTGTTCGTCCATTTTCCTCCCGGAGTGAATGGCTAAGCGCTCACTCTATATAGCCAATCATACCCGAAAAGGTTGGGGGAGGAATCGGTTTCCCATTTTATTGACGATTCCTTCGTCTTCATGGTATCATCAGCCCGCTTAAACCAGCCCCTGGGCTGGACTATCGTTTTAGTGAGGAGAGACGTATCAGCGCCAACGAATTTCGAGTCAATGAGTCCATCCGGGTTCCTGAAGTACGCCTGATCGACGCAGCCGGCGAGAACGTCGGGGTGGTCAACACCCGCGAAGCCCTGCGCATGGCCCACGATGCGGAGCTCGACCTCGTCGAGGTCGCCCCCAACTCCAATCCGCCCGTTTGCCGGATCATGGATTTCGGCAAGTTCCTGTACGAACGCGAGAAGAAGGAACGGGAAGCCCGCAAGTCGCAGACCAAGGTAGAGATCAAGGAAATCCGTCTGCGGCCCAAGACGACCGGTCATCACCGGGACTTCAAAGTGGATGATGCCCGCCGCTGGCTGGAGCACAACATGAAAGTGCGCGTGACAGTCCGCTTCAGAGGCCGCGAGATCACCTACCCGGAGATCGCCCTCGAAGACTTGAAAGAGATCGCCCAGAGCCTGTCGGATGTAAGCATCGTGGAACAGGCCCCCGCCATCGAAGGACGGGCCATGTCGATGATGCTCGTCCCGGCGAAAGGCGGAAAGAAGAAGACCAAGGAAGACGCTGACGCCAAGCCCGAAACGAGTGAACAACCGTCGGAATAATATCCAGCGGAATCTTTTGTAAAGGAGAAAGTGCTGTGCCGCGCAAGCTGAAAGATGGTAAGTTCAAGCTGAAGACCCACAAAGCCACTTCGAAGCGATTCGGCGTGACCGGGTCTGGCAAAATCGTGCGCACCAAGGGCGGTAAAGCCCACCTGCGCCGCAAGTCCTCGCGCCGGGTGAAGTCCCTGTTCGATGAAATGGTCACCGTCCAGGGGAAAAGCTACATCAAGCGCATTCGGCGCCTGGCGCCACACCTGAAGCCCTAGTTTCAGGTCATCCATCCGTTTTATTTGCGGCTACCGGGTGTATCCAACTGGAGCGCAGGGAATGCCCTGCACCGGCGCCCGGGGGCACGCAGGAGGTAAACAATGGCTCGTGTAAAAGGTGGACCGCACACTCACCTGCGCCACAAGAAAGTACTGAAATATACCAAGGGTCAGATGGGATCCAAGCACCTGCTTTTCCGGCGCGCCAACGAGGCGATGCTGAAGAGCATGTGGTACTCCTCCCGCGATCGGCGCGTCCGCCGGCGCGATCTGCGCAAGTTGTGGATCAGCCGCATCAACGCCGCCGCCCGCCTGAACGGCACGACCTACAGCCGGCTGGTGGCTGCCATGAAGAAAACCAGCATCAACCTGAACCGCAAGATGCTGGCCGACTTGGCCGTCCGCGATCCACAGGCGTTCGCCGCCGTGGTGAAGCAGTCCAGCCAGGCCTGAGCGAAAATCGATTACAGATCGGGGCACTCGAAAGCGTGCCCCGATGTTGTTTAAGGGGTTATCTTATCAATGAGTTTCCTCCTGTCGGAAACCATCCTTTCCACCGGCCAGACCCTCCAGCTCGTGGAGGGGGATATCACTTCTGAAGCGACGGACGCCATCGTCAACGCCGCAAACGCCTCCCTGCTGCACGGCGCTGGGGTGGCGGGCGCGATCCTCCGGCGGGGCGGATCGGACATCCAGCGCGAGTCGGACGAGTGGGTGGAAGCCCACGGCCCTGTCAGCCACGCCGCCCCAGCCTGGACTTCGGGCGGTTCGCTGCCATGCCGCTACGTGATCCACGCGGTCGGGCCGGTCTGGGGCGACGGGAACGAAGACGCCAAGCTGGCCGCCGCCGTGAGCGGATCGCTGGACGTGGCGGACGGCTTGAAACTCGCCTCGATCGCCCTGCCGGCCATCTCCACCGGGATCTACGGTTTCCCCAGGGAGAGGGCCGGGCGGGTCATCCTGGCCGCCGTCGTCGATTATTTTGCGAAACGGGCCTCGGGCCTCCGCCTGGTCAGGGTCGTCCTGTTCGACCGTCCGACCGTCTCTGCATTCGAAAGCGCCTGGCATGATCAGTTCAGCGCATAACGCCAAGGTCCAGCTGGCTCGGGCCTTGCTCGGCCGGTCGAAGGAGCGCCGCGAGGCGGGGGCATTCGTCGCCGAAGGGGTCCGCCTGGTGGAGGAAGCCCGGGCGGCCGCCTGGCCGTTCCGCTTCGCCCTGGCCGGCGAGACCCTCGGCGAGCGGGGGATCCGGCTGGTCGACGAGCTCCAGGCGGGCGGGATCGATGTCGAGCGGGTGACGGATGCCCTCCTCGGTTCGCTTTCCGGGACTGAGACCTCCCAGGGGATCCTGGCCGTCCTGGAAAACCGGCCCCTGCCGCTGGCGAAGTCGTCCGATTTCGTCTTGATCGCCGACCAGGTCCGCGACCCGGGGAATCTGGGCACGCTCCTGCGCACGGCGGCGGCGGCGGGAGTCCAGGCGGTCCTGCTCCCGCCGGAGACGACAGACGCGTTCGCCCCCAAGGTCGTCCGGGCGGGGATGGGAGCCCACTTCCGCCTTCCGATCCGCTCTCTGGACTGGGACGGGATCCGCAGCCAGGTCGCCGGGCTGCAGGTCTATCTGGCCGAGATGGAAGGCGCCCTTTCCTGCTGGCAGGCGGATTTCACGGGTCCGCTGGCGCTGATTGTCGGCGGGGAGGCCGAAGGCGCCAGCCCGACCGCCCGGGCGTTGGCGGCAAAGCAGGTGTTCATTCCCATGCCCGGCAAGACCGAGTCGCTGAACGCCGGGATTGCCGGGGCAATCCTTTTATTCGAGGTGGTCCGACAAAGAAAAAAATCTTAGAGGTGAATATGAAAAATACGAATTCTTACTGGTATCAAAAGGTTGTTCTCGTCACCGGGGGATCGAGTGGAATCGGATTGGCTGCTGCAAAACTCCTCTCTTCAGCTGGTGCAAACATCTGGCTGGCTGCCCGCCGCCGGGAATTGCTGGCCGCGGCCGTGAAGGAGCTGGAATCCTGCCGGCAGGACCCATCCCAGAAGTTCGGGTATACCCCCGCAGATGTCTCCAGTCCCGACCAGGCCGGCCGCGTGGTGGAGGAAGCGACCCGCGCCCTGGGCGCCCCCGACGTGCTCTTCAATTCGGCCGGGATCACCCAGCCCGGCTACGTCGAGGACCTGTCGCTGGACGTCTTCGAGGAGCTGATGCGGGTCAACTATTTTGGGACGGTCTGCGTCACCAAGGCCGCCCTGCCGGCGATGCTGGGGCGCGGCTCGGGCCACATCATCAACATCTCCTCCATGGCCGGCTATCTAGGGGTCTTCGGCTACAGCGCCTACGGGGCCACCAAGTTCGCCGTCACGGGTTTTTCCGAAGTCCTGCGGGCGGAGCTGCGGCCGCACGGCATCCGCGTCTCGGTGGCCTTCCCGCCCGACACCGACACCCCCCAGCTGGCCTACGAGGAACCCTTCAAGCCGGCCGAGACGAAGGCCATCTCGGGGACCGCCAAGGCCCTCCCGGCTGGGAGCGTGGCCCGTTCCATCCTGGACCAGGCCCGCAAGGGGCACTTCCTGGTCTTCCCTGGCACGGACTCGCGCCTCTTCTATCTCCTGACCAGCAAGCTGCCCAAGAGCCTGGTCTTCAGCATCCTCGACCAGATGGCCGCCAGCGGGCGGAAGAACAAGCCTGCCCAGGCCTGAACCCATCCTTGACCCAACATTGAATCGCCTGGCGATTCCCGATGCGAGGGAGAATTCAGCATGGACATTTTCGCGAAATGTTCCCAGTTCACCGCGGCGCGGGAAGCTGCCGCGGCCGGATATTACCCTTACTTCATCCCGCTGACCGAAAACGACGGGACCGAAGCCGTCTTCCGTGGCCGCCGGCTGATCATGTGCGGCTCGAACAATTACCTCGGCCTGACCACCCATCCCCGGGTGCGGCAGGCGGCCCTGGAGGCCATCCAGCGCTACGGCACCTCCTGCACCGGCTCCCGCTTCCTAAACGGGACCTTGGAGATGCACGAGCAGCTCGAGCGGGAGCTGGCCGAATGGGTGGGGAAGGAGGCCGCCCTGGTCTTCTCAACCGGCATGCAGGTCAACCTGGGCGTCGTCAGCGCGATCGTCAGCCGCGACGACGTGGTGATCCTCGACAAGCAGGATCACGCCTCCATCGTGGACGGCGCCCGCCTGGGCTGGGGCGAGACGTTGCGCTTCCGCCACAACGACCTGGCCGATCTGGAACGGGTCCTGCGCAAGGTGCCGGAGGGTGCCGGAAAGCTAGTCATCGTGGACGGCCTGTACAGCATGGAGGGCGACCTCGCCCCGCTGCCCGGACTGGTCCCCTTGTGCAAGAAATACGGGGCGCGCCTGATGGTCGACGACGCCCACGGCATGGGCGTGCTGGGGGAGGGGCGCGGCACGGCGGCCCATTTTGGCCTGGCCGGCCAAGTGGACCTGATCATGTCAACCTTCAGCAAATCGTTCGCCTCCCTGGGCGGCTTCGTCGCCGGCGACGAGGAAGTGATCCATTACATCAAGCACCACGCCCGCTCGTTGATCTTCAGCGCCAGCATCCCCCCGGCCAACGCGGCTGCGGCCCTCGAGGCCCTGCACGTCATGCGCGACGAGCCGGAGCGCATCCAGCGGGTCAACGACATCGCCGCCTCGATGCGCCGCGAGTACCGCCGCCTGGGATTCGACATCGGCAGGTCGGAGACGCCGGTGATTCCTATCCTGATCGGCGACCATACCCGCACCCTGACCGTCTGGAAGGCGCTCTTCGACGCCGGGGTCTTCGTCAACCCGGTCCTCGCCCCGGCCGTGGCCGAGGGACACCAACTCCTCCGGACCAGTTACATGGCCACCCACACCGACGACCAGATGTCCCGCGTCCTGGAGACCTTCGAAAAGGTCGGCCGGCAGGTTGGACTGATCTCCTGAATTTTGGAAAGAGGGG
>DATJPX010000154.1:0-47203 GCA_035506155.1 Anaerolineales bacterium | reverse complement strand
ATTGGCGTTGAGAGATAAAGATGGCGAAACGCGAGGAAGATTTCCAAAAGGCGATGAGCGAAGGCCACTCGGCAGCCTGGGACCAGGAATGGGAAAAGGCCGCTGCGGCTTACCAGAAGGCGCTGAATGAGTTCCCCTATCATCCCAAGGCGCTCTCGAGCCTGGGTTTGGCCTATTATGAACTGCAGCGCTACGAAGATTCGCTCCAGGCGTACCAGAAGGCCGTCGAGGCCGCCCCGGACGATCCGATGCCTTTGGAAAAAGTCGGCCAACTCTCCGAGCGGCTGGGGAATATCAAGGAAGCCATTGCAGCGTTCATGCACGCGGCCGAGCTTTATGTAAAGACCCAGGATACCGAAAAGGCACTCGAAAACTGGGTGCGGGTGACCCAGTTGGATTCCGATCATGTTGTCGCCCGGTCGTACCTGGCCATGGTGCACGAGCGCCTGGGCCATACCCCGCAGGCGACAGCCGAATATTTGGCGGTTGCGAGCCTGTACCAGCGTTCCGGGAACGGCGCCAAGGCCGCCGACATGGTCGGGCGCGCCCTGCGCCTGCGCCCCAACAACCCCGAAGTCCGTCAAGCTGAGCTGATGCTCAAGAGCGGGCAGCTCCTGCCCAAGCCGATGCGCCCGCAGGGCGGCACCGGTCCGCTCCGCATGGCGCAGATCAAGAAGCTGGAGGCGCCGAAGAACGACGACACCGGCCTGGACCCGATCGCAGAGGCGCGTAAAAAAGCCCTCACCCGCCTGGCGGAAGTGCTCTTCGACCTGTCCGAAGAGGCCGGCAGCAATGCCGTCTCGAAGCACGGCATGCAGGCCATCGTCCGCGGCACCGGCCAGTTGAACTTGAAACAAAGCGAACGGTCCAAGATCATGCTCCATATTGGGCAGGCCATCGACGCCCAGACCAAGGAGCAGGATGAACAGGCCGCCGAGGAGTTGGACAAGGCCCTGGCGGCAGGGTTTACCGATCCCTCCCTGTATTACGATTTGGGCTTCCTGCGCTCGAAGGCCGACCGATCCGAGGTTGCCATGCGCCACCTGCAAGTGGCTGTCAAGGCCGAGGATTATGCCCTCGGATCACGCCTGCTGATGGGTGATATCCAGCGCAAACAGGAACGCCTTGCCGATGCGGTCGTCGATTACATGGAAGCCTTGAAGATTGCCGATTCGCTGGTCGTCCCGGCTGAGGAAGCCGCCGAGATCCGCCAGCTTTACGAGCCGCTCATCGAGGCCCAGGCGCACGAGACGGATACCAAGAAACTCGAGCAGTTGTGTGACAATATCAACCAACTGCTTTTACGGCCCAACTGGCGGTCCCAGGTTACCCAGGCACGTGAGCAGCTCCCCAAGTCTGGCGAGGGCATGCCGTCCATGCCGCTGGCCGAGATCATGACCCAGGCCCAGAGCGGCCAGGTGATCGAGGCGGTCACCAAGGTCCGCCAACTGGCCCGCGCCGGCCACCTGCGTTCGGCCATGGACGAGGCGTTCGAATCCTTCAAATACGCTCCGACCTACTTGCCTTTGCACGCCCTGGTCGGGGACCTGCTCATCCAGGAAGGCCGCACTCAGGACGCGATCGCCAAGTACACGGTGGTGGCCCAGGCCTACAGCGTACGCGGCGAGGCGGCCCAGGCGGTCAACCTGCTGCGGCGGATCGTCCAGGTGTCGCCCATGGACCTGGCCGCCCGCACCCGTTTGATCGACCAGCTGGCGGCACGCGGACTGGTCGACGAGGCCATCGCCGAATACCTGGACCTGGCGGACATCTATTACCGCCTGGCCGAGCTGGACATGGCCCGCAAAACCTATACGACTGCCCTGCGGCTGGCCCAGCAGGGTGGCGCCAACCGGGCCTGGAGCGTCAAGCTCCTCCAGCGCATGGCCGACATCGATATGCAGCACCTGGACTGGCGCCAGGCACTGCGCGTCTTCGAGCAACTGCGCACCCTTGAACCCGACGAGCTATCGATCCGCAAGAACCTGATCGATCTGAACATCCGCCTCGGGCAGATCACCCAGGCCGTGGACGAGTTGAACAACATCCTGACCTACCTGGACAGCGTCAACCGGCGCGGGGAGATCATTCCGCTCCTGGAGGAAATGGTCAACGACAGCCCTCAGCAGATCCTGCTGCGCAAGGCCCTGGCAGAGGAATATCGCCGGGCCAACCGCCTCACGGACGCCGTCGGCCAGCTGGACGCATTGGGTGAGAACCTGTTGAACGCGGGGGATCGCAAGGGAGCCACCGAAGCGATCGAGGCCATCATCGCCATGAATCCACCCAACCAGGAAGATTACCAGAAACTCCTGGCCAAGATCGTCGCAGGGGAATGAGCACCCGTTTTTCCTGAAGAAACATCTGGAATAAAAAAACGAGGCCGCCTATCGGGCGGCCTCGAACGATTCATTGTGATACCAGTCCAGCATTCAGACCGTCAATAATACGATGGCAGTCAGGGCAGCCAGGATGCCGATCCACTGCGACCGGTTCAGGCGCTCGTGGAGAATCAGCCCGGCCAGCAGGACGGTCGTTCCCGGGTAGAGCGATCCCAGGACGGCAGCCACGTCCAGGCGGCCGACCTGCCCGGCCAGGATATAGAAGGTATTGCCGCCGATATCCCCGGCTGCGTTCAGGAAAACCAGCGGAGCGGTACGCCGGTCGGGCAGGCTCAACTGGTGATTGGCCAGCGCGAAGAAGAACAACACCAGGCTGCCGGCGCTGCGGGCGGCCACCATCGGCCAGATCGTGGCCGAGCGGCTGCCTTGATGGATCAGGATAAAGTAAAACCCGAAGCAGACCCCCGAGAGCAACGGCATCCAGATGTCGACCAAATGCAGGTGCAGCTCCTTTCGGTGGCCTTCCCCCTGCGAGATCAACCAGACGGCGAGCAGAGCCAGGGCGAAGCCGGCATATTTCAGCGGGCCTGGCAGCCCTTCCGTCAACCCGCTGACGATGACCGGCAGGACGGCCGCCATCAGGGCCGAAATCGGCGCGGCCACGCTCATCTGCCCCTCCGCCAGGGAGCGATAGAGCAGCACCAGCCCGACTGCCCCTGCCGCGCCGGCGGCGAGGCTCCAGGCCCAGGATGTCCAACCCGGGATCGGCTCCCGGGTGACTGCCAGCATGATCGACAGGAAGACCAACCCGGCAGATTCGCCGTAGAAAGAGGCCCGGTACGCCCCGGCGCGGCGGCTGACGATCCCGCCTGCGAAATCACCCGCGCCCCAGCTAAGGGCGGAAACAAGGCCGAAGAGACTGGATAACAATTTACTTCCTCAGAGGAGCTTTTTTTCGTAGAACCGGTAGCGTTTGTAGATCTTCGCGCCCATCCGGTGCGCCAACGGCCAGGTGTCCACATTGTCCTCGCCGGTCAGGGAAAGATCGGCCCAGGTATAGCCTTTGGCTGCCGCCCGGCGGGCCATTTCATCGAATAGCAGGACGCCGACCCCGGTATCCCAATGCTCCGGAGGAACGACCACGCTCTTGATGGAGATGCTCCTGGGCTGGTAATGGGAATAACGCACCGCCCGCAGGTAATCCCAGGGATAGCGCAGGCCGTTGAGGTGGATCAGGACCTCATTAAGATTGGGAACGGCGGGGAACCAGCCGGCTGGCCGCCCGTCCACTTCGGCGAACAGGACCAGCTCCGGGTCGACCACGTCCACCATTGGCAGGACCAGCGCTTCGATGGAAGCGCGCGTATACGGCGTAAAGTTGATCATGTGGGCCAGGCCGCGGTTCTGCAGCTCGACGATCCGGTCGATCTCGTCGTCGATGTGGGCCAGGTCCGCTCCCCGGACGGTGATGTTCGGCTTGCGCTGGCGGATCTTCCCGGCCAGGCGCACCAGGTGCTGGATCTCGGGCCGGCCCAGGTCGAGGTCGATGGCGTAAGCCAGTCCGTCCTCATCGAATTTGGTGAAGCCAAACTGTTCGAAGAAATCGGGATAATAAGCCGGGCCGTGTCCGCAATAGACCGCCGGCGGGCGGTCACGCCCCTCGATCAGGATGCCGCGCGAATCCTCCCGGTCCAGGTTATAGGTTCCGACCAGGCGAACGAGGCGGTGCTCGCGGGCCCACCCGGAGGCCCGCTTGAACAGCGCCTCGGCCACGGCGTAATCCTCGAGACATTCGAAGAAGCCGAGCTGGCACTCCCCAAACCCGCGGCTGTTCGTAGCCGACAGGTCTTCGGCGCACGAGAGGGTCCCAGCCGGCCGGCCATCCTTCCAGGCGATGAAAAGCTCGGCGTATCCGTCCTCGAAGAACTTGCCCTGTTTCGGATCGATGACCTTCCGGCGCTCGGGCAGGAGCGGCGGGACCCAGAACGGATCGCTTTTGTAGATGCGCCAGGGAAAAGTAAGGAAGATGTTCCTCTCCCGATGGCTGGTGACAAGCCGGACTTCGATGTTGTTTGTCATGGTTATCCTGGGAACTTTCCTGCCGCCTGGGCGCGGGCGAGGACGTTGCGAGCGGCCCGCATCAGGGGCATGTCGATCATTTTCCCGTCCACGGCGAAGGCGCCGCGCCCGTCTTTCTGGTGGGCCTCGAATGCATCCACCAGGCGTTTGGCCTCCGCTATGGCCGTCCCATCGGGGGTGAAAGCCGCCTGGACCGGCGCCACCTGGTTCGGGTGGATGACCTGTTTGCCGGTATAACCCAGGCTGGCCCCAAAGCGGGCTTCCCCGGCCAGGGTTTCCAGGTTTTTGAAATCCACCGAGACCATGTCGATCGCCTGCAGCCCGAAGGCGGCCGCGGCGGTCACGACCGCGCTGCGGGTGTAGAACACTTCCCAGGCCTCCTTCGTCCGCACAGCGCCCAGGCTGGCGGCCAGGTCCTCGGCGCCGAAAATCAGCGCGTCCAGCCGCGGGGCTGAGGCGAGTTCCTTCAAGTCGAAGATAGCCTGGGGGGTTTCGATGATGACGATCAGGCGGATCGAGTTGACCGGCCAGCCGTGGGCCAGCTCGGCCGCCTCGACCTTCCCGGCTGCCCACCCGATCTGGTCGGCGGTCTCCACCTTGGGGAGCACGATCCCGTCCGGGTGGGAAGGCAGGACCGCTTCGAGGTCCGCCGCTTCCAACCCCGAGCCGACCGGGTTGATGCGCACCAGCTTCTCGGCGCGGCCGAAGCCCAACTCCGCCAGCGCCGCCGCGACGGTCCGGCGCGCTTCGGCCTTGCGGTTCAGCGCCACCGCGTCTTCCAGGTCCATGCAGACGCAATCCACCCCCAGCGTCAGGGCTTTTTCGATCTTATGCCGGTCGTCTCCGGGCATGTAGAGCAGGGCACGTCGGGCGCGCATCGGGCCTCCGTTGCCCCCCATTATCGCGCAAAACAGTTCTCTTCCGGGACGGTTTTCTCGCTGACCTGGCTCTCGACCACGCTCGCCCCGCTGTGACTGATGTTCAGCGGGAAGATGCGCGCCTTCAGCCCGGCCTGCTGGAAGGCCTGCTGCATGGCCAGCCCGATGCGCGAGTCGGCCGGCTGGCCTGAGAAGGCGATCAGGCTGGGACCCGCCCCCGAGAGGGCCACGGCGCTGGCCCCGGCCACCTTGGCGGCTTCGATTGCCGGCAGGGCGCCCGGGATGAGCGGTAGGCGGTAAGGCTGGTGGAGGGAATCTTCCATGACCTCGCCGAGCAGGGCCAGGTCGCCCGTCTCTAGGGCCTTGATGACCAGCACCGCCCGGCTCAGGTTGAAGATGGCATCCTGGCGAAGGACGTACTCGGGCAGGATCTCGCGGGCGGCCTTGGTCGGGAAGTAGAAATCCGGCATGACCACCGTGATGGACATGGGGCTGACCAGCAGTTTGCGCGAGACCACCTCGCCGTCCTTGATGGCCGAGGCCACCAGCCCGCCCAGCATGGCCGGGACGACGTTATCCGGGTGGCCTTCACTCTGGGTGGCCATGGTCAATATCTCTTCGCGCGGGAAGGGCTTGCCGAGCAGGGCATTGGCGCCCAGCATCCCGGCCAGCAGGGCGGCCGAGCTGGATCCCATCCCCGAGACCAGCGGAATGCGGTTCAGGCAGCGGACCGTCAGCCCCCCGGCATCCTTGCCGACCAGCGTGTACAGCTGCAGGGCGGCGCCCAGGATGGCGTTGGTTTCGTCGGTGGGAAGGGTCCCGACCCCCTCTCCCTGAATGCTGATGCTGATCTTCCCGTCGCCGGCCTGGAAGAACTCGGCCTCGTTCCACAGGTCCAGGGCCAGCCCGAGGGAATCGAAGCCAGGCCCGAGGTTGGCGGTGGTGGCCGGGACGCGCACGCAGACTCTCTTCATGACAGGATGGCCTCCTCGAGCGCCTCCAACCTGGGCGGGACGACCAGCGGCCTCGCCATGTCCCTGGTAATGATGTCGGGGTCCTTCAATCCGTGCCCGGTGCAGATGGCGACGATCCGCTTTCCCCTGGCGTCGAAACGCCCGGCGGCGAGCTCGTGCGCCAGTCCGGCCAGTCCGGCGGCGGAGGCCGGCTCCACCCAGATGCCCTCCAGGCGGGACAGCTTCGCCTGCATGGACAGAATCTCGGCGTCGCTGACGGCGATGATCCGCCCGCGCGATTCCTCGGCGGCCTGGAGAGCCTGCTCGCCGCGGGCCGGGCGTCCGATCCGGATGGCCGTGGCGACCGTCTCGGGCTTGTCGACCGGGTGGCCGAGCACCAGCGGGGCGGACCCTTCGGCCTGGACCCCGAGCACCTGCGGCAGCCCGGTGGACTTCAGTTCCTGGTATTGCCTGAAGCCGGCCCAGTAGGCAGTGATGTTCCCGGCGTTGCCGACCGGCAGGCAGAGCCAGTCGGGGGCGGCGCCGAGCACGTCGCAGATCTCGAAGGCGGCGGTCTTCTGGCCTTCGATGCGGTAAGGGTTGAGCGAGTTGACCAGGCAGATCGGGTGCTTGTTCGTGATCTGCACGACCATACCGAGGGCGTCGTCGAACGAGCCGTCCACCTGGACGACCTCGGCCCCGTAAGCCAGGGCGCCGGCCAGTTTCCCGGCGGCGACCTTGCCCTGCGGGATGAGCACCACGGCCCGCAGCCCGGCCCGGGCGGCGTAGGCGGCCGCCGAGGCGGCCGTGTTGCCGGTGGAGGCGCAGATCACGGTCTTCGCGCCGCGGCCGAGCGCCTCGCTGACGGCCGCGGTCATGCCGCGGTCCTTGAAGGAGCCGGTCGGGTTCAGTCCCTCGAACTTGACGAACAGCTCGAATCCGCCGCCGAGCGACTCCGCCAGGTGGGAGGCCGGGATGAGCGGGGTGTTGCCCTCCAGCAGGGTGACCGGGCGGGCGTGCGCCGGCAGGTCGAGCAGTTTTCCATAACGGTCGATGACGCCTTGGTAGGATGCCATATCTCTCCTAAATAAAAAGCTTCCGAAGTGAGCGGACTTCGGAAGCCTGGGATAATTTCAGGTACGACCTGCCGTCCGCTCACGCCTGTGGCGGGATGGTAGTCGTGGTAGTGGTCAAATTGCAATCCGGTCTATACATGATGCATGCTCTTAAGGGCGGCATTATACCCCTTTTTGATTGACCCGGCGGCGGTTGGGGGATTTTCGAGGGCCGGAACATGACTTTCGGGATGGGCTTTTCGATTGTCCGGGCCGCCCGCTTTTGATATACTCCGCCAGGAAACTATGCCCCGCCGATTTTTGTTCCCTTCCCTGCTCTTTGCCACCCTGCTGCTGACGGCCTGCCAGCCGGCCTCGCCCGCGCCGGCACGAACCCAGGCTTCCCCGACCCCTCAGCCGATTCCGTCCGAAACATCCAGCCCGACGCCCGCGCCCTTACCGGTCACGCCGGAAACGGCGTCGGTCACGCCTGTCCCAACGGAAATTCCCCTCCCGCAGGCGACGAACGGGCCTTCGCCGACCGCCGCTCCCTCCGCCACCTCGCTGCCATCCGGCCTGGGCCTGGACCCGGCCGACTGGAAGGACTGGCCGGTCCTGCCAGTCGTCCCGGCGCGCGCCCTGCAGATCTACCAGCTCGGGCAGTCGCTCGGCAACGATCCGCACGCCTTCTCGATCTTCGGCGACTGCCAGTCCGAGCCCGACGTTTTTATGGGAGTATACGAGACCGACCCCGTGACTGCCGCGGCGCTGCCGGCGGATCTCGCCGAGACGGTGAGCTGGTTCGCCGGGTCGTTCGACCGCCTAAGTCCCACCGTGCGCGGCGGCACGACTGCCGGCGCCCTGCTCTGGACGCTCTGGCACCAGAACAAGTTCGCCTGCGCTTCGACCGAAACCCCGCTCCAGTGCGAGCTGCGCATCCACAAGCCTTCGTTCGTGATCGTCCACGTTGGCACGCATTATGAGAATCGCAACGAGGTCTACATGCGGATGATCCTCGACCAGTTGATCGCGGCCGGCGTCGTTCCCATCCTGGCCAGCAAGGCCGACGACCGCGAGCTGGATGACCATATCAACGCCCAGTATGCCCAACTGGCGGCCGAATACGACATCCCCTTCTGGAATTTCTGGGCGGCGGTGAAGGACCTGCCCAACCGCGGCCTGTATACCCGGGCGGACGCGAAATACCAGGGCGACCTCTACCTGAACGACCAGGCGGCCGCCATCCATCGCATGACCGCCCTGCAGGCCCTGGACGTCGTCCGCCGGGCAGTTGGCGACAAGTAAACTGAAATAGTCAGATAATCCCCCTTGTGGTAACATTGCGCCCATGGATTTTTCCAGGATCACCGACGATTTGTTCATCGGCGATACGCCCAAGGCGGAAGACTACGACTTCCTGCGCGACCTGGGCGTGCGCCTGATCATCAACATGCGCTTCGAAAAACGCCCGGCCGCCGACCGGCACCATGAGCCGCTCGACTTCCTCTGGCTGCCGACCCTCGATACGCCCGGGCTGGTCATTCCGATCCGGTACCTGGTGCGCGGGGTGCAGCGGGCGCTGGAGACCATCCAATCCGGCGGGAAGGTCTATGCCCACTGCCAGCGCGGCCGCCATCGCGGCGTGGCGATGGGCGCATCCATCCTGATCGCCCTCGGCTACGACCCGGACCAGGCCATGCAGCTGATCAAAGTCCAGCGCCCGATCGCCGACCCGGATATCTTCTACATCCGCAGCCGGATTCTGCGTTTCGCCAGGGCCTGGCAAACGATCGACTGAGCGAATCGAAACGGGTTCCGCAAGGAACCCGTTTTTCGTTGGGGGCGGGATATCTCCTGACGCTGTCTTTCATCCCACTTCCGGCGGATGGTCCTTGTCATAGACCAGCACCTGGATATCCAGTCCCTCCTTGGTCAGGTAATCCAGGGTCGGTTGGAGGGCCGCATCCCGGATGGGCTGCGCTTCCGCCGCGCTGACGGAGACGCTGATGCGGGCCTCCTCGTCGGACATCTTCACCACCTTGATCTCGGCGCTCTTGCTGAGGGCGGTGATCCTGCTTTTCATGTCATTCACGGCTTCATCCAGAGACATAGGATCCCTCGGAAAATAATCTGGACAAATTATATACCGGACGAAATCCCGCTCTACATTACTACCAGTTTACAAAATTCAGCCGGCCAGCTTGGCCACCGTCACGCCTTCGCCGCCTTCCTTGGGGCTGCCTTCTTCGAAGGAATCCACGTTTGGGTGCTTCTTCAACGCAGCCCGCACCTCCTGGCGCAGTTTGCCGGTGCCCTTGCCGTGGATGATGCGGACGAACGGCAGGCCGGTCATGTAGGCTTTCTCGAGGTAGCGGTCGAGCATGTCCAGGGCATCCTCGGCGCGCTGGCCGCGCAAGTCGAGCTCGATGCCCGGCGAGGCGGCGTGCAGGGAGGCTTTGCGATTGGGCTCCGCGGCCTCCGGTTCGGGCGTCCGCTTGCGAGGCGCAGTCGCCGCGCCGACGGCCGGCGGCTCATCGACCTTGCGCCGCAGTTCCTCGAGAGGGACGCGCATGCGCAATGGCCCGGCCTGGATTTCGGCTTCGTCGCCGTCGATGGAATTGATCACGCCTTCGTTGCCGAGGGTCCGCAGGACGACTTTCTCCCCGACCTTCAGCTTGCCGACCGGCCGCTCGTTGGTCGTTTTCCGTTTGACCGGGCGGTGGATCTTCTCCTCCACCAGCTCCACTTCCTCTTCCACCGCCTTGACCGCTTCCAGCGCCTCGGCCGGCTGGCGGACCTTCTTCAGTTCTTCCTTGAGGGTCTTGAGCTGGACCTTGAGCACTTCCACTTCCAGTTCGCCCTCGGCCCGCGCCTGCTCGAGCACCCGCTGGCGTTCCTGTTCGATCTTCTCCAAGCGTTCGGCCAGCTGGCGTTCCAGCCGACGGGCCTCGGAACGGGCCCGCTCGGCTTTTTCGCTTTCCTTGTAGGCGATCTTGCGCTGGCGGTGGATGTCGCCGATCAGCTTGTCGGCCCGCAAGTCGTCCGGGTTGATGTCCGCCTTGGCGGCTTCGATGATCTCGTTGGGCAGGCCCAGCCGCTGGGCGATGGCCAGGGCGTTCGAGCGGCCGGGCAGGCCGATGGTCAGCTTGTAGGTCGGGCGGAGGGTCTGGACGTTGAATTCCAGGGAGGCATTGACCACGCCGGGGGTGGTGTGGGCGAAGGTCTTCAATTCGGGATAATGGGTGGCGACGAAGGTGGTGATGCCGCGGTTGAGCAGGTCCGACATGATCGCCCGGGCGAGGGCGGCGCCTTCCTGCGGGTCCGTGCCGGCGCCCAGTTCGTCCAGGATGACCAGGGCGCGCCGGTCGGCCTTCTTCAGGATCTGGACGATGTTGGTGATGTGGCCCGAGAAGGTCGAGAGGGACTGCTCGATGGACTGCTCGTCGCCGATGTCGGCGTAGACGGCCTGGAAGCAGGGCAGCTCCGAGCCCGACTGGGCCGGGATGTGCAGCCCCGATTGGGCCATGACGACCAGCAGGCCGACCGTCTTGAGGGTGACCGTCTTCCCACCCGTGTTCGGACCGGTGATGACGAGGGCGAAAGTCCCGGGGGCGGCGTCGATGCTGACCGGGACGACCGTCTCCGGATCGAGGAGGGGGTGGCGGGCGTGGATCAGGCGGACCGACGGGATGGCCTCTTCCTGCTCGTGGTTGGAGTGGCGCGGCTTGAGGATCGGCTGCAGGATCGGTTCGTTGGCGCCGAGCGAGTCGGAGTACTTGGCCTTGGCAAAGACCAGGTCCAGCTCGGCCAGGGCGGTCACCCCGGGGACGATCTCCCCGGCCAGCAGGCCGACCTGACCCGTCAGCTCTGCCAGGATGCGCCGGACCTCGTCCCGCTCGGCGATCTGGGCCTCCCGGTAGGCGTTGTTCAGCTCGACGACGGCCAGCGGCTCGACGAACAGGGTCGCCCCCGTGGCGGATTGGTCGTGGACGATGGATTTGACCTGGCCCTTGAACTCGGCCCGTAAAGGAATGACGTAGCGCCCGTCGCGCTGGGTGATGACGGTGTCCTGCAGTTTCGAGGCCGTGGACGCGTCCGTCAGGTAACGCTGCAGGCGGGTCATCAGGCGGTCGTGGGCGACGCGGACCTGGCGGCGCAGGTCGTACAGTTTGGGCGAGGCGCTGTCGGCCACCTCGGCATTGTCGGTAATGCACTGCGAGATCGCTTCGATCAACCCGGTCGGGGCAGGCAGGCGCCTGGCGAGATCCGCCAGGTGAGGAAATTTGTCGGCCAGCTTTTCCAAGGTTCGGTGCAGCTCGCGCATCGAGACCAGGGTGGCCTGCACATCGAGCAGCTCCTTCGGGTCGAGAACACCGCCGCGGGCGGCCAGCTCGACCTGCTCGCGGATGTCATGGGCGCCGCCGATCGTCAGGTCGCTGGTGACCAGCAGGGTGCGCGCCTCGGTCGTCTCGGCCAGGCGGGCGGAGGCTTCGGCGAATTCGGGCGTGGGCTGGAGGGTGCGCGCCAAGTCGGCCGAAGCGGAAAAATCGCAGAAATCCGCCAAGCGGGCCAGGATCTTGGGATATTCGAGAACTTGCAGGGTTTTGGAATCCATACGGATGAATTTAACCACAAGATGGGGGAATAGAGAATGGAAAGTGGGAAATAAAAGAGCGACCGGCAGGCCGCTCCTGGGTCGGGAAATGACCGGCGGGCTAGTTTTTGTAGGGATTATCTGCCTGCAGGTAGGCCAACAACGTCGAACGGTGCGGGTGATCCTTGAGCCACTCCCGGATCTCCTTGAGCCTGGCATAATCTTCGGGGCCGAATTTTTCCAGGTAGAGCTTGTCCATCACGGCCTTCGTTTCCTCTTCATGGATGTGGGCCTGCCAGGGTTTGGTGAAGAACGAATTGACATTGTCGTGCAGGTTGCGGGCAACCAGGACGTTCCACTCCTCCTTGTCGAACCAGATGCCGTTGCAGTTTCCGCATCGGTCCAAGTAGAGTTGAACGTTTGGCAGGACCTTGTAACGGCTCATGATCCGGCCGCAGTCGGGACATAACTTCAACTCCTTGACATCCCAGGCGGCCGCATTGGAGCCGTCCTGTTCCTTCTCGGGCAGGTCGGGACCATGGGTTTTCAACCAGGCCAGGTATGGGTTGGACGAAATCCAAATCCCACTGCACCGGCCGCATTGATGCGCCGGCAGTCCATCTTCCAACGTGATTTCGTTCAAAAACTCATTCTTGCAAACCGGACATTTTTTCATGACAGCCAGCGCCCTTCCCGATACGATTTTGGCAAGCTGATCTTATTTTATGCCCGATCTGAATGGGGGGCAAGCGAACTGCCCAGTCCAGGGTTGTCGTCTTCCAGCAACCCATCCGATGATTTACGAAAACCGTGGTATACTCCCGTGCCGCTCGAAAGTGGAGCGAAACCACCAGGGAAATTGTTCTGACATCGTCCGAGTGGACGAGACTTCAAATGATGGCCCGGCGAAATGACCGGGCTATTTTGTTGGGCCGGGACGCCCGCAAGGGCGCTTCGGGTTGGCAAGCTGTTCGATCCCGTGCGAAAGCCGGGACTACCGCGGAGTCATCAGAACATCCCATTATGTGTCATTGCCTGGAGCCGGGTCCTTGTCGGACCGCTCGGCTTGCGCTCCTGCTGTGGCACCAGAGTAGAGGATTTGATGACCACCCAATTTACCGATTTGACCCTGCGTCCCGAGTTGATGCAGGCCATCACCGCGCTCGGTTACCTCGAGCCGACTCCCATCCAGGCTGCCGTCATCCCGGTCATGCTGACCGGAGCAGACGTCATCGGCCAGGCCCAGACCGGCACCGGCAAGACGGCCGCCTTCGCCCTCCCCATTTTGCAAAATCTCGATCCCGGAGAACGCCGCGCCCAGGCGCTGGTGCTGTGCCCCACGCGCGAGCTGGCCCTGCAGGTGGCGGATGCCATTTACCAATGTGGCAAGGTCCAGGAAGTGCGTGTCCTGGCCGTCTACGGCGGGCAGCCCTACGGTCCGCAGATCAGCCGGATCAACAAAGGCGTGGACGTGGTGGTTGGCACCCCCGGCCGCCTGCTCGACCTGCTCGAGCGTAACGCCCTCCAGCTCGATACCGTCAAAACCGTCGTGCTCGACGAGGCCGACGAGATGCTCTCGATGGGTTTCATCGAAGACATCCAGTCCATCCTGGCCGAGACTCCCGAAAACCGCCAGACCGCCCTCTTCTCGGCCACCCTGCCGGCCCCCATCCGCCGCCTGGCGGACCGCTACATGCACGAGCCGGAGACCATCCTGATCGAGCGCGCCCAGGTCACGGTGGCGGCCATCGAACAACGCTATTACCTGGTCAACCAGGCCGACAAGCTGGCCGCCCTGACCATGCTCCTGGAAGTGGAGCCGGTCACCAGCGCGCTGGTCTTCGTCCGGACGCGCGCCGGCACCGGCGAACTTTCCAACGAGCTGACCCGGCGCGGTTTCCCGGCCGAATCCCTGAACGGCGACCTGAACCAGGAAACCCGGGAGCGGACCCTCAACCGGTTCCGCCAGAACCAGATCAAGGTGCTCGTGGCGACCGACGTGGCCGCCCGCGGCCTGGATATCGACGACATCTCCCACGTCTTCAATTACGACCTGCCCGACGAGACCGAGGTATACATCCACCGCATCGGCCGGACCGGGCGGGCCGGGAGGACCGGAACTGCCATCAGCCTGGTCACCCCGCGTGAGAAGTACCTGCTGCGCCAGATCGAGTCCCTGATCCGCCAGCCGCTGACGAAAACGGCTCTGCCGACGGCCGAAGATATCAAGGCCCGCCGGGAGAACGAATTGCTCGAAAGCGTCCGCGTCTGGCTGGGACGCGCCCGCTATCGCCGGGAACGGGAGCTGGTAGCCCGCCTGGTCGAAGAGGGACATGACCCGCTCGAGATCGCCGCGGCGGCCCTCAAGCTGGCCCGCGCCGAGGAAAAGCAGCGTCCGATCGCCGCGTTGGGCGAGGTGCTGGACTTCAGTCCGCGGCGGGCAGACCGGGAGCGCCGGCACGGCTCCAGCCGGGGCTTTTCCGACCGGGACACGGTCTCGCATGAGCCCGGGATGGTCCGCCTGAGCCTGAGCATGGGGCGCCTGCACGGCATCCGCCCGAACGACGTGGTCGGCACGATCGCCTTCCACGCCGACATCCCCGGGAGCACGATCGGCAAGATCCACATCCAGGACAAGTTCACCCTGGTGGACGTGCCGGAGAAGTTCGCCGCCCAGGTGCTGGCAAAGACCGGCAACTGTCGCATCCGCCAGCATCCGGTGATCGTCAAGCTGGCTTGAGGATAGACATCGAAAAGGAGCAACGCTCTATCCGCGCTGCTCCTTTTGATTCCAATCGAAGCGAACTGCCGATTAAGGTTTCAGGACCAAACACTGGCTGCTGGAGAGCTCGATCACCCGGGCTTTGGATTTTTTGACGTAGCCGCTAATGGCGTCCCGGACGCCCGGCATCTGGTAATCGTGCGCCAGGATGACGCCTCCCGGCAGCAGGCGCGGGTGGAAGAACTCCAGGCAATCCCGCATGCTCTGGTACAGATCCACGTCCAGGTGGACGAAGGAAAACTTCTTGTTTTTGACCGGGGCCGATGTGGCCGGGAAGAGCCCCGGGTAAAAGAAGACGTTCTTATAGTTTTGGAGATACTCCTGCACCCCGTCCAGTTTTCCGGAATACCAGCCGGGCTGGAAGAACTCCGCGTCCCTGGCATGCGGCTGGGGCAGGCCCTGGAACGTGTCAAAGAGGTGCAGGGGCGTTTTTCCCTTCACCTCGCAGATCAGTTTGGCCGTCCCACCTTTGTAGACGCCCACTTCCGCCATGTCGCCCGGGAGGGTATGTTGCTGGCGCGCCAGCGAATAGACCATGTAGGCTTCCCCGGCGGTCACTGCCAGGTCGCGTTCCCGCCTGAGTTTCACGATCAGCCGGATGACCTCGGGATCTTTTTTATACCCATTCAGCATTAATACTTCCAAATGGAACGCGATGCCATGGATGAAGGTCCGGACCGGCAGGGATTTCTGGGATGTTCGGTAGATGATTCGTTGAAGCGTCATTGTTTTCCGCCCTTTCGTGGATTGTTTACCTGCTGGTGAATCGGTCATTATTTTATAGCCTTTTCCGCGGAACGGCAATAGTCTGCCGGTCCCACTCTGAATTTTGTCCCGCTGGCCTCCTCTCCCGGGAAAAAGAATCGGGGCGGATGGATCTCCGCCCCGAACGATGACTACTCTTTGCTCGATCTTTTAGCTGGTCTTGGCCGGCATGTATTCCATCAAACGATGAGCCATCTTGCTGACGGTCATCGAATGCAGCCAGATGCGTCCCGGACCGCTCAGGGTGGCCAGGAAAAGCCCCTCGCCGCCCGCCAGGATGTTGGCGATTCCCTTGATCATCTGGATGTCGAATCCAACGCTGCCTTCGAACATGGCGACGTGCCCCGGCTCGACTTTCATCACCTCGCCGGCTTTCAGGTTGTATTCGACCGCATCGCCGTCCAGCTCGGCAAAGGCCATCCCGGGACCGGTCAGCTTTTGCAGGATGAAGCCTTCCCCGCCGAAGAAGCCGGCGCCCAGCTTGCGGGTGAAAAAGACGTCGAGGCCAACGCTCTTTTCTGCGCACAGGAAGGCGTGCTTGTGCAGGATGACGGACTGGCCGGCCTCCAGTTCGATTGGAAGGACCTTGCCGGGGAAATCCGTGCTGAAGGCGGCCTGCCCGGGGGCGCCGGTGGCGTTGAAATTAATGATGAATGCCGTGGCCCCCGAGACGGCGCGCTTGAGCATGCCGCCCAAGCCGCCTCCGGTGGTGGTGCTCATGTTCACGGTGGTCGTCATCCATGACATGGCGCCTGCATCCGAGTAGACGGTCTGGTTGGGTTGCAGTTCCACCGCCAGGGTCTGCTGGACGGTGCCCAGGATGTGGTATTTGAGCCCGCTTTTGGTTTGTCCGCTTACTTCCGGTACGGTGGGTAGATCAGGAATGCTCATCATGTCTCTCCTTGGAATAATGAATATGATCCGGATTAGGTCAGTCGAATCGCTTTGCTTAGTCCATTCTAGACTGCCATGCTTATAAGGCGATTAATGCGGTGGGTGATCGCTCTGGCCGGGACTAACCTGCTTCCGGGTGATAGGTGGCCGTTCCGAAATCGCCGACGAACTCGGGGACGTTCGCGTGCCCGAGCATCTGCCGGACCGCCGAAGCCTCGCCGGTGTGGTACCAGTAATGGTAGAGATTGCGCATCAGCAGGGTGCCGATGCTCTCGTCGACGGGCTTGCCGTCCCGTAGCAGGAATCCGGTCATCTTTTCAGGCGTCAGCGTGTCGAGATAGGAGTCCGCCGCAGCGGTCACTTTGTGCCAGACTGCCCACATGTCGGCCAGGGCGGGGGTGCTGGCAGGTTTGCCGTAGCCGACCAGGTCGTACAAGCCGGGGGCGACGTCTTTTCCCTGGGCGAAGATCACCCAGTAGCGGTGCTCCTGGTTGGCCAGGTGGCCGACCATCCAGCTGATGCAGTTCATCGGAAGCAGGCGGCGTTGTGCATCGGCTTCGGAAACGCCCTCGAGGCAGCGGACGAATTCCCGGCGGGCGAAGCGTAATTGTGTGACGAGCAGGTGAGATTGCATACGGGCTCCTTTCCTGGAGGCAGGCGGATTTCGATCATTATTTTACTCCGTTAGAAAACACGGGCGGACCAACGGTCCGCCCGGATGCCATTTTAAAAAAAGAATTGAGAGGCCGCTCAGGCCAGCGAGAGCAGCTTGCGGATGTGCTCCGTATGATCGCGTTCGTGCCAGAGAGCCCGGCGCAGAATCTTGCGCGGAGACCAGAACTCCCCGTCGATGCCAACCACCTTCTTGACCTCGTCCAGCTTGAACAGCTCGGAATTGAAATGCGAGCGGATCTTTTCCAGGCGGGCCAGCGGTTCCTCGGGGAGTTGCTCGCGCGGGAAGGCCAGTCCCAACCGGTCGAGGTACCACCATTCGGCCCCGGCGGCGTGGCCGAGAATCCCGAGGATGCTCCAGCGTTCGCCGGGATAGGTGGCGTTCAATTTATCCGGGCTGACCCCCTTGATCGTCTTAAGCAAATCGTCCCTGCTCCAGATCAGCATGGATAGGGCGCGCTTGATCTCGATTGTGCTCAACGGCTTCCAATCGTAAGGGAAGAAAGATTCCACACTAAAGCCGTCCGTCTCGCTGGTTTTATCCAGGTTGTCGTTGATATAGTAGACTTCCCAACTGCCGTTGACGTTGAGCTCGATCTCGCTGTCGGCAAAGTTCAACCAGGAGTTCGTTTCGTGGCGCAGGATCCAGCCGGCGTACTTGCTGAGGGCGCTTTCCAGGTTCAGCAGCGCGCCATCCGCGTTGGTCCCGTAGGCGAAACAGCCCGGATGTTCCAAGGCCCAGGCGATCGAACGGCCCTCGTTGTTATTCTCGATCCCAACTTGAAAGATCATCTACCACCTCCACGACATGGATATTTCCTATTTTACCCCAGCCAGTTTATCCATGCCTGCTCATAAACTTCTGGATGCGTTCGAGGGCCTGTTCGATTTGTTCGTAGGAGGTCGCGTAACAGCAGCGAATGAAACCCTCGCCGCCGGGACCGAAGGCGTTCCCCGGGACGACGGCCACCTGTTCTTCCTTGAGGAGTGTCTCGGCGAATGTTTCGTCGTCCATCCCGGAGGCGCGGATGTTCGGGAAGGCATAGAAGGCGCCGTGCGGCTCGAAGGTCGTCAGCCCGAGCCTGTTCATTCCATTGACGATCAGGCGGCGGCGGCGATCGTATTCCGCCACCATTTCGCCGACGTATTTTTCGCCGTCCGACAGGGCGACCAGCGCGGCATCCTGGGCGGTCGTCGGGGCGGACATGATCGTGTACTGGTGGATGCGCACCATCCCTTTGATGATGTCGCTTGGGCCGCAAGCGTAGCCAATGCGCCAGCCGGTCATGGCGTAGTCTTTGGAGAAGCCGCCCAGCAGGACGGTGCGGCGGCGGATGCTCTCGCCCAGCGCCGGGACGCAGACATGCTGGTGATCGTACACCAGCCGGTCATAGATCTCGTCCGAAAGGATGATCAGGTCATGTTCCTCGGCGATTTTTGCCACCTCGGCCAGGACCTCCCGGGATGCGACCGCCCCGGTGGGATTGTTGGGATACCCAATAAAGATGACTTTCGTACGCGGGGTGATGGCCGAGCGGACCTGCTCCGGGTCCAATTGAAAATCGTCGGCTGCCCGGCTGGGGATCTCCACCGGCACGCCGCCCGCCAGCAGGACTTCAGCCTGGTAGGACACGAAACAAGGCGTAGGGATGATCACTTCGTCGCCGGGATCGAGCAGGGCATTCATCACCAGGTAGAGCGCCTCCGAAACCCCGACCGTGATCAGGATTTCATCGACTGGATCATAGCCGACGCCATACAAACGCTTGATATGATCCGCGACAGCCTGGCGCAGCTCCAGCTTGCCGGCGTTGGAGGTGTAATGGGTCTCCCCGGCGTGCAGGGAGTGGACGCCCGCCTCCAGGATCGGCTTGGGGGTGGTGAAGTCCGGCTCGCCGACTCCCAGGGAGATGACGTCTTTCATCGTGGCGGCAATATCGAAGAACTTCCGGATCCCGGAAGGTTTCAATCCGACTACCCGTTTCGAAAGATACCGCTGATCAGAGATTTCCTGCATCCAACCTCCTAAGGTTGTTCGACCTGCCATTCATCGTTGATTTCGCTATACACCAGGCTGAATTCCATGCCGTCTGTCGTACGCACCCGGAAATGCTTCTGCCCCGGGGTCCGCCACTCGGCCAGGATCCGGACGATTTCCAGCCGCCGGCTCTCCCAGGTCAGGGCCATGGGCCGCTCGGCATAAGCGAAACCGGAGTGGCATTCGACGATCTTGTCCATATTGTAGGACCATCTTGAACGGGAAGAGTAGGATGGATGTCACCTTGCCGGGTGCGGCTCATCCTACTCTTCGATGGAGATTATTCGAATGAGATCGAGCTGTTGTCACCGACATTGAGGACCATGAGCGGATCGGACGCGGCGTGTCCCACCACCCGGGCCTGCCGCCCGATGAACGAGTCCTTGATGGCGGCGGTTTCCACGGTTACTCCGTCCTCCAGGATGCTGCTTTCCAGCCGGCTGTCTGTGACGATGCAATTTGCGCCGATCGACACGTACGGCCCGATCGTGGAATGGTGGATTTCGGCGCTTGGATGGACGAAGACCGGCGGGACGATCCGGCTGTCCTCGGACCGGACGGTTTTGGTGTTGCCGCATCCATGCTCCAGCAGGTATCGGTTGGTTTCCAGGGTGGACTCGACCGTACCGGTGTCCAGCCAGGTCTCCACGGTTTGAGTGCGCATTTTCAGCCCGCGCTCGATCATGATATTGATCGCGTCGGCCAGGAAATATTCGCCTCGCAGGGATTTTCCGCGTCTGGTTTGCTCTTCGATGGCCGAAACCAGGTCGCGCGCCTCGCTGAAATAATAACACCCGACCACCGCCAGGGTGTTTTCGAAGGAATCGGGCTTTTCGATCAGGCGCGTGATCCGGCCTTGTTCGTTCACTTCGGCTACCCCGAACCGGCGCGGGTCGGGGACGGACTTGACCCAGGCGACCGAATCGGTTTGCGGCTCGGCCAGGAAGGAAAAATCCGTTTCGATCAACGTATCGGAATAGCACATGATCGTCGGGCCGCCCAGGTATTCACGTGCCAGCCAGATCGCATCCGACTGGCCGCGCATCACCGACTGGACCACGTAGTGGATCTTATATTTGGGATAATGTTCCTTCATGTAAGGCGGGATCTGTGTCTCGCCCAGGTAGGGACCCAGCACGAAGATGTACTCGATGGATTCGGGGTCAGGCAGGCTGCCGAAGCTTTCCAGCAGGTGATCGAGGGCCGTCTTGCCGGCCACGCCCACCAGCGGCTTGGGTTTAGACCAAGTTTGAGGCCGCATGCGGGTCGCCCAGCCGGCGGTTGGGATGATGATCTTCAAGGCGTTCGGCATGTCCCTATTGTACAGCGTTTCCGGCGATTCCCGGCTCAGACGCCCGAGCGGTAAAAGATCAGGCCGATGACGGCGGTGGCGACCACCAACCAGATCGGGCTGATGTTCGTAAAGGTCAGGAGCAGGAACGCGCCCAGGGCGATCAGCCACTTGTCCCAACCGTGCAGCAGGGAAGCGCCCAGGCTCTGCTTGTTCAGGCCGAAAACGGTCACGCTGATCTGGTAAACGGTCCAGGCCAGCAGGCCGACCACGAACGGACGAACGCCGGTAATGGCGGCCTTGACGTTGATATTATCCTTGAAGCTGAAGAAGATGGCCACCAGGATGAGCATCAACAGGGTGGTCGGCACGACGGTCCCCAGGGTTGCCGAGATCGCCCCCGGCCAGCCGGCCAGCTTGTACCCGACGTAAGCGGCTGCCTGGGGGGCGGTCGGACCGGGGAGGGCGTTGCTGAGGGCGATGTCGTCTGCGAACTCGGCCGGGCTGAGCCAGCCGGCCGCGACCGTCTCGCGCTGCATCAGGCCGAGGGAAGCCGGCCCGCCTCCCCAGGAAAACATGGCCACCTTGGTGAA
Source organism: Anaerolineales bacterium (assembly GCA_035506155.1). Taxonomy (GTDB): domain Bacteria; phylum Chloroflexota; class Anaerolineae; order Anaerolineales; family Villigracilaceae; genus UBA877. Next base: position 26,267 of record DATJPX010000154.1, on the reverse strand, counting down.
GACCCAAAAAATCTGCAGGAGCAGTTTCCAATCCATGGGAGACGAGCCTCCTTCCCTACGAATGTCCGAGAATGGGATGCGGCTGGTAGAGCGCTTCGAGACGCTCGATCTCCTCCGCCGAGAGCTTGACTTCCAGGGCGGCGATGGATTGGTCCAGGTGCTCGAGCTTGCTGGAACCGACGATCGGGGCGGAAATATAAGGCTTGCTCAGCACCCAAGCCAGGGCGACCTGAGGACCGGAGAGCTTGCGCTCTTTGGCCACTTCGCGGGCGCGTTCCGCCACCTGGAAATCTTCCTCGCGGAAGTAGAGCGAATCTGCGAATGGATCGGACTGCGAGCGGACGGTCCCGCCGCCCCCGCCGCGCTGGCGATCGCCGGCGAAAAAGCCGCGCGCCATTGGGCTCCACGGGATCAGGCCGATGCCCTGGTCGATGCACAGCGGGATCATCTCGCGCTCTTCCTCGCGGTAGACCAGGTTGTAGTGATTCTGCATCGAGGCGAAGCGGGTCCAGCCGTGCAGGTCGGCGGTGTACTGGGCTTTGGAGAACTGCCAGGCGAACATGGACGAAGCGCCGATGTAGCGGGCCTTGCCGGCTTTGACCACGTCGTGCAGGGCTTCCATGGTCTCTTCGATCGGGGTGGCGTAATCCCAGCGATGGACCTGGTAGAGGTCAACGTAATCCATTTGCAGGCGGCGCAGGGAATTGTCGATCGAGTCCATGATGTGCTTGCGGGACGAGCCGCGGTCGTTTATGTCGTCGCTCATCGGGTTGAAAACCTTGGTGGCGACCACGATGTCCTCGCGGCGGGCCTTGAGGCTCTTGAGCGCCGCGCCCAGGGCTTCCTCGCTCTTGCCGAGCGAATAGACGTCGGCCGTATCGAAGAAATTGATCCCGGCCTCCAGGGCGCGCTTGACAAATGGGACTGCTTCCTTGGCGTCCAGGACCCACTTGCGCCACTCGGACGAGCCGTAGGTCATCATGCCCAGGCACAGGCGGGAGACCTTGAGTCCGCTTTTACCAAGATTGACGTATTCCATTTTTTACCTCCTGAGAAATACCACTAAATGGGTTTAGATTTTGGCTTCGAGTTCACCAATCACGGTTTCCATCAAATCTACGGCGGTCTTCAGGATTGGCGCATCGAAACCGAATTTGACATTAGCCGCCTGGAACAGCTTCGGCAGCGACACCGTCCCGCCCAGCGCCAGGGCTTTGCGGTAATCGGCGACGGCTTTCTTTTGATCCTTGCGGGCGTTGCCGAAGATCTGGACCGCGCCCAGTTGGGCCAGGCCGTATTCCACATAATAGAACGGCACCTGGTGGATGTGCAGCTTGCGGTGCCAACCGGTGACTTTGACCTCCTCCAGCCCGCTCCAGTCCACGCCGGGGATGAAGCGGTCCCACAGCTCGCCCCATTTTTCGTCGCAGGCGGCCGGGTCGGTGCCTGCTTTCGGATTCTCGTAGACCCACTGCTGGAAGGCGTCGACCACTGCCATGAAGGGCCAGAACAAGATCATGCCTTCGATGTGCTCGATGCGGGCCCGGGCGGCCTCGGCATTTGTATAGAAGCCGCCGTCCGCTTTGGTCAGGAAGGGCGAGGCCAGCAGTTCCATGCCCATCGAGGCCACTTCGGCGAACTCCATCGGCACGGCTAACTGCTGGATGTAGGGGATTTTGGCTGTCTCGAAGACGTGGAAGGAGTGACCGGATTCGTGCAAGGTGGTCATGACGTCGTCGTGCGTCCCGACCGCGTTGACAAAGACGAACGGCTTGCGAATGGAAGTGTAGGAAGTGCAATAGGCGCCCGGGGCCTTGTTCTTGCGATTCTCCAGGTCGGTCAGGCCATCGGCGACGATGCTGTCGAAGTAGCCGCCCAGGACCGGGTCGACGTGATGGAAGATGGCCGAGGCGCCCGTCTTGAGTTCTTCGATGGAATCGAACGGTTTGAGCGGCGGCAGTCCGGCGGGATGGGCGGGACGATTGAACCAGCCGTCGACCAGGTCCCACGGGCGGAGCGTTTCCAGGCCCAAGGCTTGTTTCCGTTTATGGTAGATGCGCGTGGCGGCCGGGACGACTACCTGCTCGATGGCCGCGGCGAAGGATTTGCAGTCATCCGAGGTGTAGTCGAAGCGGAGCTTTTGCTGCCAGGCGTACTCGCGAAAGGAAGGCTTATCGGCGTTCCGGGCGATCCGGGCGCGCACATCCATGAACTTGGCCCACAGCTCGTTGATGGCTTTGCGGTCGGCCAGTTGGCGCTTGGCCTTGAGCTGCCAGGCTTTTTCGCGCCTGGCCCGGTCGGGCTGCTGGAAGTTCATTGCCAGGCGGGTCAGGGTGATCTCCTCGCCCTCCCACTTGACCGTTTGGGCGCCGTAGATCTTGTCGTACTCGATGGCCAACTTCTGCTGCTCGGCCAACAGCTCAAGATTCGACTCGCGGAACAGGTCCGCTTCCGCCCGCATGTTGCGGAGCGGGATGTCGAAGCCTTTCGGCTCGAGCCGGCTGGCGAGCAGTTTTTCCTTGAGCTTCTGTTCGGCGGCCATGGTGTTCGGGAAGATGCTGTCCAGAAACCCATTCATCCGGGCATCTGCTTCCTTGTCTGCGGTGTCCGTCGAGGTGGCCACCGAGAGGCGTGAATACATCTCCTCGATCCGCTCGCCCACGGACGACCAATCTGCCAGCCAGGCGTCCACGCGGTCGGCGCTGAGGGGACGCGCTTCGAGTTCCTTGTACTGGGCTTCGATCTCGGGCCAGGTCCAGTCGATGATCTCTTGGGCGGTATGAGGAAGGTTCTTGAGCATGGGCGTCCTTTCTGTAAAGGTCACGCCTGGCGTGACCCGCTACTTCTCGCTTTTCAGGACGGTCAGATTCGCCAGGCTGGCAGCCAGCCGCTTGATCCCGACCGATTCGAAGACCACGTCGACGGTCTCGTCGTTATCCTGCAGGCGGCTGTTCAGCACGATGCCCTCACCCCAGCTCGGGTGTTTGACGCGCATCCCGGCCCGGTATTTGGCCTCTGCAACGGGAGCGGGAGCCCGGCTGGCGGGCTCCGAACGCAGCCAGGCCGGGGTGGCCGCTCGTTCGAGACGCGCGCTGCGCCCTTGCCCGGCCCGGGCTTTCCCGGCCAGCAGCTCGGCGGGAATGTCTTCCAGGTAGCGCGAGGGGATGGTTTCCTCGGCGTAGCCGCGCCCACCCCGGCGCAAGGCCCGCAGCAGGTAGAGGCGGTCCTCGGCGCGGGTGATCCCGACGTAGAACAGGCGGCGCTCCTCTTCCATTGATTCCGGATCGTCGAAGGACCGGCTGTGCGGCAGGATGCCGTCGTCCAGGCCGACGATGAAGACCGAGCCGAACTCCAGGCCCTTGGCGGCGTGGAGGGTCAGCAGGGTCGGGGCGTTCTTGCCCTCCGAGAGGGTATCCTGGTCGGAGATCAGCGCCACGTTTTCGAGGAAATCGGTCATAGTGCGGTTCTCGTACTCGACGGTCAGGCGGCGCAATTCCTGGACGTTCTCCCAGCGTTCGGCGCCTTCCTCGGTCCCATCGTCCAGGAATTCCTGGTAGTGGATGTCGGTCGTGATCCGGTCGAACAGCTCGGTCACGGTGGCGCGGGGCGCCTCGGCCTGCCAGTTGGTCAGCAGGGCGCCGAAATCGGCCAGCGGCAGGGCGGCCCGGCCGGTGAACTGCGGCCAGAATGGCGAGGCGTCGCCGCGGGCCAGATCCATGACTGCCGCAGCCGGGGAGGTGTTTGCTGCATGAGCTGCATTGTGCAGGGCCTGGACGGTCTTGTCGCCGATGCCCCGGGGGGGAAGGTTGATGACCCGGTCGAGGGAGATCTCGTCGGCGGGGTTGTTGACCAGGCGCAGGTAGGCCAGGATGTCCTTGACTTCCCGCCGCCCGTAGAAACGCTGAGCCCCGACCAGCCGGTAGGGTAGGCGGGCCTGCAGGAAGGCCTCTTCCAGCAGGCGGGATTGTGCATTGGTCCGGTACATCACGGCGCAGTCGCCCGGCTCGCAGACTTTGCCGGCGACCAGACTGGCGATGGTGTCCACCACGAACGCGGCCTCGGCATAGTCATCTAGGGCCTCGTAATAAGAAACCTTCTCGCCCGCGCCCCGGTCAGTGAACAGGTTCTTGCGCCGGCGATGGGGATTGCGGTCGATGACCGCCATGGCGGCGTTCAGGATGGTCTGTTTGGAGCGGTAATTCTGCTCGAGCAAGATGACCTGGGCGTCCGGGTAATCCTGCTCGAAGCGCTGCACGTTGCGGTAGTCCGCTCCTCGCCAGCGGTAGATCGACTGGTCGGGATCGCCGACCACGAAAATGTTGTTATAGCCCGAAGCCAGATGCTTCAGCAGGACGTATTGGGCGAAGTTGGTGTCCTGAAATTCGTCGACCAGGACGTGCTGGAAGCGCTGGGCGTACTTTTCGCGCACGGCGGGAAACTCGGAAAGAAGGTGCGCCGTCCAGAGCAATAAATCGTCGAAGTCGACGGCGTTGTTTTGTTTCAATAATTCCTGGTAACGTTTGTAGACCCGTTTGACCACTTCGTCGCGGTAAGTCTGGGTCGGGTATTCGTCCGGGAAGATCAGGTCGTTTTTGGCGCGTGAGATGGCAGCGTGAAAGGAAACCGGCCGGTAGGTTTTCTCGTCCAGGTTCAGGTCGCGGATGGCGCCCTTGACCACGCGCTGCTGATCGTCGTCATCGAAGATGACGAAGCCGGCATCGAACGGCAGGTGCTCGGCTTCCCGGCGCAGCAGGCGGGCACAGATCGAGTGGAAGGTGCCCAGCCAGAGGCCGTCGGCGGCCAGTTCGCCCAGCATGTCGCGGACCCGGTTGCTCATCTCGCGGGCGGCCTTGTTGGTAAAGGTGACCGCCAGCATCTGGTAGGGACGCACGCCTTCATAGGCGATCAGGTAGGCGACGCGCTGGGTCAGGACGCGCGTCTTCCCGGACCCTGGTCCGGCCAGCACCAAAACGGGTCCGGCGCCGGCCGTGACCGCCTGGCGCTGTTGGGGGTTGAGTTTGTCGAGGAAATCCATGCGGGGAGGCGATCCGTTAATCGTTATTCGGGATTCGTAGCCTGACACTCTGCCTTCAGAATCCCGAATGATGATTTTCGATGAACGTTATTTCAATTCCGATGTGCAATTCGGGCAGCGGGTGGCTTTGATGGAAATGGTCGAGAAACAATGCGGGCATTCCTTGGTGGTTGGGTCGGCTGGAGCGGGTTTTTTCTGCAGACTGTTGAGGCCTTTAACCATCAGGAAAATGACCACCGCGATGATCACGAAGTCGATGACGTTATTGATGAAATTCCCGTAGGTGACCTTGGCGCTGCCGATGGTGAAGGCCAGCCCGCTGAAGTCGATCCCGCCGATGATCAGGCCAATCACCGGCATGAGGACGTCGCTCACCAGCGAAGAGACGATCTTGCCGAAAGCACCGCCGATGATGACGCCCACTGCCAGATCCATGACGTTCCCACGCATAATGAAAGCTTTAAATTCTTTGACCATGTTCGTCCTCCTGGGTAATTGATAAGTGGTTCGATTGTACCGTCAGGGAGGAGGGCTGTCAACGCGATGGCCGTCTGTTGTATAATCGTGTCATGACCTTAAACCCAGCAGGGAGGATTTGTATGTCTCTTCGACGATCTGCCCTCATTGCCTTGAACTTTCTGGCGATCCTGGTTATGCTGGCAGCTTGCAGCCAACTGACCGCCCGACCCGGAAGCACCCCGAGCCCGGCCGCCGCGACCCCTACGCCGACCCCCGCTCCGCCGCGCCTCCTGACCGTCTGCCTCGGCCAGGAGCCCGCCAGCCTGTTTCCATTGAATAATCCTTCCTCCGTTGCCCGCAGCGTACTGGCGGCCGTCTACGACGGCCCGATCAATACGAATTCATACGGGTACCAGGCGGTGATCCTCAAGGACCTGCCTAGCCTGGCCAACGGGGATGCCCAGCTCTTCAAAAAATCCGTCCAGGTGGGCGACGAGATTGTCGACGCGACCGGAACTCCGGTCACGCTGGCGCCCGGGGTAAAAGTCCATCCAGCTGGGTGTCGCGACGATTCCTGCGCCGTTCAATATGACGGCAAAAGCTCTCTTGAGATGGATCAGATGCAGGTAACCTTCCGCCTTCTTCCGGGACTGACCTGGTCGGACGGGCAACCGCTCACCGCCGCCGATTCGGTCTATGCCTTCACGCTGGCATCCGACCCGTCGATCGGCGGTTCCACCTACCTGGTCGATCGGACCAAATCCTACGAAGCGGTCGACGACACGACGGTCCAGTGGTGGGGCAAACCCGGGTACATCGACTCGACCTACTTTACGAACTTCTGGACCCCTTTGCCCAAACATTCCTGGAGCCAGATCGAGGCGGATAAGCTCACCACCGCGGATGCAACCGCCCGCAAGCCGCTTGGCTGGGGTCCGTATGTGATCCAGGATTGGGTGGCGGGGGACCACATCACCCTGACCAGGAATCCGCACTATTTCCGTATTAATGAAGGCCTGCCGAAATTCGACACCCTGACTTTTCGCTTCGTCCCCGACCCGGCGACAGCCGTCAGCGACCTGGTGGCCGGAAGTTGCGACATCCTCGACCCGAGTATCCCGCTGGATGGACAGGTCGGTGTACTGCGTTCGATGGCCGGGCAGGGGCAACTCCAGGCCCTGTTTGTGCAGTCGCCGGTCATGGAGCAACTGGCATTCGGGATCAAACCGGCGAGCTATGAAAACGGATTTAATTCGGGCTACGACCGGCCGGCTTTCTTCAACGACGCACGACTGCGCCAGGCTGTGGCCATGTGCATCGACCGCCAGAAAATCGTGGATACGGTGCTTTCCGGTTTGACGTCTGTCCCGGCATCCTTCGTACCTGCCACCTACCCGCTCGCCAACCCCGCGGCCCAGGCCTATTCCTACGATGTGGCCGCCGCCAATGCCCTCCTTGATCAGGCGGGGTGGAGGAATGTCAGCAACGACCTCTCCAAGCCGCGCCAGGGTTGGAATATCAAGAACGTTCCCAATGGGACGCCGCTGGTGCTCAATTACATTACCACCGGCGCTGCCCAGCGCGTCCAAGTCGCCACGATCGTGGCGGATTCTCTGGCGCAGTGTGGCATCCAGGTCAATGTTAAGTACCTCGACCAGACGGCCCTGTACGCTCCCGGCCCGGATGGTCCGCTTTTCGGGCGTAATTTCGACCTGGCCGAGTTCGCCGTGGGCAGCACAAGCGTGGAGCCTTCCTGTGACTGGTTCAGCACCTCCCAGGTCCCGACGGCTGCCAACGACTGGATCGGTTTGAACGTCAGCGGCTATAGCAACCCGGCCTATGATGCGGCCTGCCAGTCGGCGCAATTGACCCTGCCCGATGAGCCGGAACACGCGGCCGCTTATTCCCAGGCCCAATCCATTTTCGTTCAGGACATGCCAGTCATTCCATTATATTGGCGGGTCAGGACTGCTGCGGCCCGTCCGGATGTCTGCCATTTTTCTCTCGACCCAACTGCAGCCAGCGCCCTGTGGAATATCGCGGCCTATGACAGCGGTTCAGGATGTCAGCCGTAAGATGTGCGTGTAATGAACGAATCTGGAAAAGGGGCACTTGACTTTTGAACTTTCTTGTGCTAATCTTCCTCCGTGTCGATCCTGGAGTTTTATCCAACTTCTAGGATAATGAATATATTCAGCAAAGGAGGTGATTCCCGAGAAGAACCTCAACTTGCTCGTTCCTTTATTTAACCAATAACCCTAACCTGTTCAATTCATTCGGAGGAGAAAGACAATGTCTCGAAATCGCTTGATGTTGGTTTTGGGTCTTTTGGTAGCCGTCAGCATGGTTCTGGCTGCCTGCGGCCCCAAAGATCTCTCCAAGATACCCGGCCGTGTCGCTGGTAAAGGCGGTTACCTGGATCAGATCGTTTTCTCTGTTGTATCTTCTGACTCGGCTGTCACCCAGTTGAAGGCTGGCGCCATCGATGTCTATGCCGATGGTCTCGCCGCTGCTGACCTGCCGTCCATTCAGCAAGCTGGTCTCAAGTACGCGGCCTACAATGGCCTGTACTACGATATCATGCTGAACCCCGCCAAGTTCAACAATGGCGTCCTGAATCCCTTCTCGGACCGCAAGATCCGCGAGGCGATGAACTGGCTGGTGGACCGCAATTACATCAACCAGGAAATCTATGCTGGTGGCGCGCTGGCCAAGTGGTTCGCCATCGGGACGCAGGGCCCTGATTATGCTGATTTGGCCGATACTGCCCGCGCTCTGGAAGCCAAATATGCCTACAATCTGGACAAGGCCACGCAGGTTGTCAGCGATGAGATGACCTCCCTGGGCGCCGCGAAGGATGCGAATGGTCACTGGGCCGTCAATGGTCAAGCCATCACCCTGATCTTCCTCATCCGTCCTGACAGCGATGGTACCCGCAAGCCGATTGGTGACTACGTCGCCGGCCAGCTCGAAAAAGTCGGCTTCGTGGTAGATCGTGAGTACAAGAAATCCTCCGAGGCCAGCCCGATCTGGATTGGTACGGATCCCGCCGATGGGAAATGGAACCTGTACACCGCCGCCTGGAGCTCCACCGTCATCAGCCGCGATGACAAGGGCCAGTTCCAGCAGATGTACTTGAATACCAGCATCCAGGGTATTCAGCCCTTCCTTTCCAATGTCGCCGATCCCGCCTTCCAGAAAGTCGGTGATGACCTGGCGAACGCCAACTTCACCACCCTCGATCAGCGTCGCCAGATGATGATCCAGGCGATGACCCTGTCCCTCCAGGACTCCCTGCAGGTCTGGCTGATCGACGGCAAGAACTTCGCCCCTTATAACAACAACGTTCAGGTCACCTCCGACCTGGCCGCCGGTATCGAAGGCGCCCAGATTTGGCCGATGACCCTGAAATTCACGGATAAAGATGGTGGCACGCTCAAGTGGGGCGAGCCCGATCTGTTCACCGAACCCTGGAACCCGCTGGGTGGTAGCAACTGGGCCTGGGATCAGGCTGCAATCCGCGGCACCGAGAGCGGTGCCACGATGAATGATCCCTTCACCGGCCTGGTCTGGCCGCTGTTCCTCGACCACGCCACCGTCATTGCCACGACCGGCCTGCCGATCGGCAAGACTCTCAGCTGGGTCGATCTCAAGTTCCAGGACAAGATCTCCGTCCCGAGCGATGCCGTGGTTGACTGGGATGCCAAGGCTCAGAAGTTCATCACCAATGGTGAGAAGAACCCCAACGGCACCACTGCCAAGATCGAAAGCATCGCGGTCTACCCGTCCAACCTGTTCAATACTGTCACCTGGCATGACGGCAGCAAGTTGTCGGCCGCCGACTTCGTGATGGGCATGATCATGGTCTTCGATCGCGCCAACAAAGACAGCGCCATCTACGACGATGCGGCTGTCCCGAACTTCCAGTCCTTCATGTCGACTTTCAAGGGCTTCCGGATCACCTCCACCAGCCCGCTGACGATTGAATGGTACTCGGATGCCTTCGTTCAGGATGCCGAGCTCGACGTCACCACGATGTGGCCTGGCCCTGTCGCCGGCAACTCCTACGCCTACGGCGAAGGTGCCTGGGACGTGGTTGCCCTCTCCAACATGGCCGAAGCGGATGGCAAACTGGCTTACTCCTCCGACAAGGCTGCTGCCAAGTCCATCGAGCAGACCAGCTATGTGGGCGGCCCGAGCCTGGCGATCCTCGCTGCGGACCTCGACACCATGATTGCGAACAAGACCGTCCCGTATGCCGCGACCCTGAGCAAGTACATCACCCCCGCCCAGGCTGTCGAGCGCTACACCAACCTGAAGAACTGGTACACCGCCCATGGTCACTTCTGGATTGGCACGGGTCCCTACTATCTGGATAAGGCTTTCCTGACGGAAAAGACCCTGACCCTGAGCAACTATGGCCGCTACACTGACCCGTCCAGCAAGTGGGCCCAGTTCGGCGAACCCAAGCTGGCCGCGGTCGCCATCGATGGTCCTGCCAGCGTGAAGATCGGCGATACCGCCACCTTCAACGTTGCCGTGACCTTCAAGGGTGCACCCTACGCCGCTTCGGACATCAAGATGGTCAAGTATCTGGTCTATGATGCCACCAACACGGTGGTAGCTGTTGGAGAGGCCACGTTCGTCTCCGATGGCAAATACACGGTCACCCTGACCGCTGACCAGACCAAGACACTGGCAGCCGGCGCGAACAAGCTCGAAATCGCTGTCGTACCGCTGGCGGTCGCCGTCCCGACATTTGCGGACGCCAATTTCGTCACGGCTCCGTAATCAGTCGCTCTTAATACCTAATATTGATAGGGGCAAGGACATCCTTGCCCCTATCAATACTCTACCAAACCTGTGAGGCACGAAAATGACAGCTGGAACCGAGCCGGGACCGGACACTGGTAAGAAGAAACTTTCAAACGGTACATTTGCTCGTGTGGCAAGGTATACGGGGGTAAGATTGCTGACCTTGTTCGCAACCGTGGTGGTGGGTGTCTATCTGACGATTCTCATCGCCAACATGGGTGGGTACGTCGATCAGATCATGAAGAACGACATCATCGAAAACGTTACCCAGGCAATGGCCAACGATCCGGCAGCTCGGAAGATGACCCCCGAGGTTCGTAAACAGCTCATCGAGGAACGAATCGCATTAGGGGAAAAGAAACTCGGGTTGGACACCCCAGTCGTTGTCCGCGATTTCCGGTATCTCTCCAACGCCTTGCGCTTGGAGCTTGGTCATGCGCTCTTGATGACCAGTGACAGCGGGTCCAGGCAGGTGCGCCTCATCATCCTGGAGCGCCTCCCGGCCACCCTGCTGTTGATGGGAACGTCAGAAATCTCCCTGTTTTTCGTAAGCGTTTTCCTGGCTCTTACGCTTTCCAGGAAATACGGCAGTATCTGGGACAAGCTCACGATCGGCCTTTCCCCCACTTCGGCGGCGCCGCCCTGGTTCTACGGGATCTTCCTGATCCTGATCTTCGCCGCCATTTTCAAGATCCTTCCATTCGGAGGTATGGTGGATACACCACCGCCGACGAATGTCATCGACTATATATTGAGCATCCTGAGGCATCTGGTCCTGCCCGCCTCTTCCCTGATCCTTAGCGCGATCTTTTTGAGCATCTACAACTGGCGGACCTTCTTCCTGATCTATTCCAGCGAAGACTATGTCGATATGGCCAAGGCGAAAGGCCTGCCGGCTCGCGATATCGAACGGCGCTACATCCTCCGCCCGACCCTGCCTACCATTATTACCCAATTTGCCCTGCTCCTGATTACCGTGTGGACCGGAGCGACCATCACCGAGACCGTCTTCCTCTGGCCAGGACTCGGCCGCACCTTGTTCCGGGCGATCGGCTTATACGATATCCCTGTGATCGTGGGCTCCACGATCATTTATGCGTACCTGCTGGCACTGACGGTTTTCTTGCTGGATTTCGTCTACGCCCTGGTCGATCCCAGAGTCAAAGTTGGCGGTAACCAATCATGAACACATTCAAAAAGAACGTTCGCGAGATTTTGCGCTACCCGTCGGCCATCATCGGGAGCGTAGTCATCCTGATCTTGATTGGCGTGGCGATCTATGCGGTGATCGCCATTCCGTATCAGAAAGCGATCACACTCTGGCGGGGCGGCGAGGATGTCTGGTACCGGAATCCCAAATACGCAGCGCCGGAGTGGATCGATTGGCTGTCCACCAAGAAACAACCTCGTTCCTTCTACATCAATTCCACCACCGGAAAGATGGATAAAGTGGTGACCCCGAATGGGGACGGAACGACCGGCATAAACATCACGTACACTTTCAATTACACAGCGGATTATTTCCCGCAGGAAATGTCCCTCTACTTCACGGACAAATTTGACCAGAAGCAGCCTTTCGTGACCATCGATTGGCTGACTCCCGACGGGCGCAAACTGCGGATCGACAATTTCGCCGTGGATACACAGCAAACTTTCCGGTTTTCCCAAGACATGAATCTCGTCAACAGCCTGGGCGGGACCAATCCTATGGAGGCGCTGTTCACCGGCATCGACTCCAAGAACGTCGTCAAAGGGACGTATAAGGTCGTAGTCACCGGCATCACGTTCGAACCCAATTCGGATATCAGCGCCGAATTCGTCCTGCATGGGACGGTCTTCGGCTTGGCCGGGACCGATCACATGCGCCGTGACCTGATGGTGGCGCTTCTCTGGGGTGTGCCGATTGCCCTGATTTTCGGTCTGGCTGCAGCTCTTGGGACCTCGGTCCTGACGATGATCATCGCTGCATTCGGCGCCTGGTACGGCGGTTGGCTGGATGAACTGATCCAGCGCATCACCGAAGTTAACCTGGTGCTGCCATTCCTTTCCATCCTGATCATGATCGGTACATTTTACAGCCGCAGCATTTGGGTCATCCTGGGAGCGACGATCGCGTTGAGTATCTTTACGGGGGCGATCAAAGGTTACCGGGCGATCTTCCTGCAAGTCCGCGAGTCGATGTACATCGAAGCCGCCCGGGCGTACGGGGCGAGCGACATGCGGATCGTCTTCCAATATCTGATCCCGCGTATGATTCCTCTGCTGATCCCGGGATTGGTGTCTTCCGTCCCATCCTTCGTATTCCTGGAAGCCTCCCTGGCAGTGCTGGGGTTGGGCGACCCGGTCCTGCCTACGTGGGGAAAGATTATCGATGATGCCTGGGCGAATGGTGCCCTGTACAAGGGTTATTATTACTGGATCCTGGAACCGGCCGTATTGTTGATGCTGACCGGCCTGGCTTTTGCCCTGTTAGGTTTTGCACTGGACCGGATATTCAACCCGAGACTGCGAGGGATGTAATCGATGGCGAATGAGATTCTCTTGGATGTGAGGAATCTGGTCCTGCACTTTGCCACCACGCGTGGACCCGTGCAGGCAGTGGATGGGGTGGACTTCCAGCTGGACTATAACAAGGCGGTGGTGATCCTGGGCGAAAGCGGCTGTGGAAAGAGCTCGCTGGCAAAAGCAATCCTGCGCCTGCTGCCCAGGAATGTCCAGACGTATAGCGGCGAAATTCGCCTGGCCGGGAAGGATGTCATGGTCCTGGGGGAGGACGAATTCCGCCAGAACGTCCGCTGGGCGGCCATTTCGCTGGTCCCGCAGGCGGCCATGAACGCCTTGAATCCGGTCCTGCGCGTCGGTGAACAGGTAGCCGAGCCGGCCATGATCCATCTGGGAATGAAGAAGGAAGATGCGCTGCAGCTGGCGCTCAAGATGTTCCAGCATGTAGGCGTCCCGGCGGATTTCATCAGCCGGTATCCTTTCGAACTTTCAGGCGGGATGCGCCAGCGGGTGGCGATTGCCATGGCGCTCGTCACCTCTCCCAGTTTGATCGTGTTGGACGAACCGACCAGTGCTTTGGATCTCCTGACCCAGGCGAATATCTTCAACGTTTTGAAGCGCATCAAAAAGGAATTGGGGACGAGCTTCATCCTGATCACGCACGATATTGCCACGTCGAGCGAGCTTGCCGACAACGTGGCGGTCATGTATGCGGGCCAAATCGTAGAAACGGGAGAGGCCAGCAAGTTCTTCCCGGCTCCTCTCCACCCGTATTCCCAAAAGCTGATGGCCAGCGTGCCGAGGCTGCGGGCGAACCAGGACCCCGACTTCATTACGGGGCAGCCTCCCAGCCTGGTGAACCTGCCCGGCGGCTGCAGGTTTGCGGAACGCTGTCCGCTCCGCTTTGAAAAATGCACCCAGGATCCTCCGGTGATCGAGAAGGAAGGCCGGAAGGTGCGCTGCTGGAAATACGCGTAGGACAGGAGTGAAGCATGGCGAATGAGAAGAGCAAGAAAAAGACGATAGCGGTCAGGGAAGTTGCCGATAATGTGCTGCTATCGGTGCAGAGCCTACGGGTGTGGTTCGAGCTAAGACGCTTTGGCTTTGGGATCGTTGGACACGTGCATGCAGTCGATGGATTGAATTTCGACCTGCATCAGGGTGAGGCGATCGCAGTGGTGGGCGAAAGCGGATGCGGGAAAACGAGTTTGATGAAGACCATCCTGGGGCTGTACAAGCCGACGGAAGGGCATGTCGTTTTTGAGCATAAAAACCTGAGCGATATGGGGCGCAAAGGCTTACGTTGGTACCGCGGCCAGGTCGGCTACGTACAACAGGATCCTTTCGGGGCATTGCCGCCGTTCATGAGCGTCAGGCGCATCCTTGAAGAGCCGCTGATTATCGGCGGTGTCAAAAGCAAGGAAGAGCGGCTGAAACGGATCCACAAGGTGATGGAAGAGGTAAAACTCTTCCCGGTGGACGACTTCCTGAACAAGTTCCCCCACATGCTCAGCGGCGGGCAACAGCAGCGCGTGGTCATCGCCCGGGCGATGATCTTGGAGCCCAAGATGATCGTGGCAGACGAGCCGGTGTCGATGTTGGATGCCAGCGTGCGCGTCGAAATCCTAAAGCTGTTACGAGGCTTGCAGGCGACGCACAACCTTTCCTTTATTTACATCACGCATGACCTTTCCACGGTTCGCTATTTCTCGGAGCGCATCTTCGTGATGTATGCAGGCAAGCTGGTCGAGAAAGCCCCCATGGAAGCGGTGTTGAAGAATCCGCAACACCCCTATACCCTGGCTCTCCTGACCGCCACGTCCGACCCGGATGCGAACAACGCCCGATCCTACAAGGAAGTCCCGCCCGGGGAGCCGCCCAGCCTGGTCAAACCGCCGACCGGCTGCCGGTTCCATCCGCGCTGCGCCCGGATGATCAAGGGCGAATGCGATGTGGAGGAACCGCCGGAATTCGAGACGGAACCCGGGCATATTACGGCTTGCTGGCTGTATAAGTAGGCAGGATGACCCGTCCGATATGGATGATCCTGATTGGGTTCGTGATGGTATTGGTCGGCGGGATCGTGCTGCCGCTCCTGATGGTATCCAAGATTATCCCGCTCACCCTGATTAATGATACGCTTGCCTGGTTCTTGATCTTCTTTTCGTATGGGATATCGGTCGCGGGGTTGTTCCTGGGTGTGATTGGATCGGCCATGTACGTACGGCAGCGAAGACCCCCGCAGAAATAACGGAATTATGAAAATGACCCGGCCCGTTTTCGCCTTCAAGATGAGAGCGAGAACGGGCCTCGGCTTATTCGAAGTCGTGTTATCATAATGATGATATTTTCAGCGAATCCCATCTGGCGGTTGCTTTCTATAAACCGGTGAAGTAACGGTTTTCCCGGAGGCATATGTCCTCTCACAGAATCATGATCGTCGAAGATCAACGCGAAGTCAGTCGCCTGCTCCGCTCAGCCTTGGATACGCTCGAGCATGAGCTGTCGGTCATCGAAATCCCTTCGGGGGAAGAAGCCATCCTGGATAGCTCCCGGAATACGGTCGACCTGCTGGTATCCGATTATCGCCTGCCGGGTATATCGGGGATCGAATTGATGCGCAAGGTGCGCCAGAATCACCCCGGGGTGAAGGTCATCCTGATCACCGGACAAACCGACCCCAAGGTCCGCCGGGAAGTCGCCGAAGCAGGCGCGGACGCGTTTTTCATCAAGCCGGTCCCGATGGCGGATTTCCTGGATGCGGTGGAACGTCACCTGGGTTTGGTCGAGACCATCCTGCCACCCGAGCCGATCGCCCGCGACGATGACGAGGAATTCCAACGCAGCCTGCCCGACCTGTTGGCCAACCTGCGCCAGGAATTGGAGGCGGCCGCCACCTTTTTGTTAAGCGATACGGGCCGCGTCCTGGCGCGCGCCGGCGACTTGCCGGACGGCGACGACGAGGCCGCCCTGCTCGCCTCCCTGCTGGCTATTTACAGCGCCGGTCGAAAGGTCTCGCACTTGATCGGCCAGAAAGTGGCCTCGAATTGGTACGTCTTCGACGGCGGGGTGTATGACCTGATCTTCGCCCCCGTGGGAGCTTCCCATGCCATGCTAGTCGTCGGTCAGGGGCTTGCGGACGAGAGCCGGGTGTTGAAGACTGTGGATATCTTTTCGGCCGCCCGTAAAAGTATCCAGGAAACGCTCGGGGGGGCCGCTCCCAGCGCTCCCGCCGCGGCCCATGAACCGGTTGGCGCTTCTGCGGAGGCTGTCGAACAGGGTGGGAAGGAGCTCGAGCCGCTCTTCAAGGAGGCCAAGAAAAAGCTCAAACCCGGAGAGGCAGACGAGTTTTGGGATAAGGCTGCCCACAAGCACAAGGCCCCCGCCAAGTCGGACATGCTTTCCTATGAGCAGGCCAAGCAGCTCGGCCTGGCTCCCAAGGACGAGAAATAACGAACCCTTCGACGGGCTCCGGGCGGGGATTGTCCCATCTTCGGGCCTGTGATACAATTTGGGCCGCTTTGGGGCGTTGTGCAATGGCAGCACGTCAGCCTTTGGAGCTGATTATCTTGGTTCGAATCCAGGCGCCCCAGCCTGATTTTCCCGCCTGGTAGCGGGGCTTTTTTTCCGAGAATGGGTCTCGCGCCGTCCCGCTGGCAGCGCCAGGCTCATTTTATTTCTCTAGGAGACGCACATGAAAGTCACTGCCGTCCTTTTGGCCGCCGGCCAGGGCACCCGGATGAAATCCAATTTGCAGAAGGTCCTGCACCCTATCTGCGGGAAGCCGATGGTCGCTTACGCCCTCGAAGCTGCCACTTCTGCAAGCACGGAGAAACCTGTGGTCGTCATCGGGAACGGCGGGGAGGCCCTGCGGGATTATCTGGGTGAAACCGTCCAGTGTGTCGTCCAGGATCCCCAGCGGGGGACCGGGCATGCCGTCCAGCAGGCGGGCGCAACCCTGCGCGGCGGGACGGACCTGGTCCTGGTCACCTACGCCGACATGCCCCTGCTGCGCTCCGAGACCCTTGTCCGGCTCGTCGAGGCCCAGAAGGAAAATCCCGGCCCGCTGACCATGCTGACGGTCATCGCAGCCGATCCGCGCGGCTTCGGACGGGTGGTGCGCGGCCCGGATGGAAGCGTGCAGGCCATTGTCGAGGAGGCTGCTGCCACGGCCGAAGAGCTGACGATCAAGGAATTGAATGTGGGCGCCTACTGCTTCGCTTCTGACTGGCTGTGGGATGCCTTGGGCCACGTCCCGCTCTCCAAGAAAGGCGAATATTACCTGACCGATACGGTCGAGCTGGCGGTCAAAGCCGGGCTGCCGGTCCGGGCACTTGTCAGCGACGACCTGACCGAGACCATTGGGATCAACACGCGGGTCCACCTGGCGGAGGCTGAGGCAGCCATGCGGGCGCGCATCAACCGGGCTCACATGCTGGCCGGCGTGACGATCGTCGATCCGGCCTCCACATACATCGAACCGGAGGTGAAGATCGGACCGGATACGGTCATCTGGCCGAATACCCACCTGCGCGGCGCGACGGTCATCGGCGAAGGCTGCGTGATCGGGCCGAACACCATTGCCGAAGACACGGCCATCGGCGATCGCTGCGAGATCCTGGCGGCAGTGATGGAAAAGGCCGTGGTCGAGGACAATGTGAGCATCGGTCCATTCGCCCGGCTGCGCAAGGGCGCCCACCTTTGCAAAGGCGTTCACATGGGCAACTTCGGGGAGGTGAAGGATTCCACCCTGGGGCCTGGCACCAAGATGGGGCACTTCTCCTATATCGGAAACGCCGCCATAGGCCCGGAGGTCAATATCGGCGCCGGGACGATTACCTGCAACTACGACGGAGTCAACAAGAACCCGACCGAGATTGGTGAGCATGCCTTCATTGGTTCGGATACCATGCTGGTGGCCCCGGTCAAGGTGGGGGCCCGCGCCAAGACTGGCGCAGGCGCAGTGGTTACGAAAGACGTCGAAGCGGATACGCTGGTGGTGGGTGTGCCAGCCCGGCCGATCAGGAAACTGAACGAGGCAAAAGATGAGCACGCTGACAAATGACGAGCGCCAGGCGCTGATCGACCTGGCCAACGAAGCCCGCAAACGGGCCTACGCACCTTACTCGAACTATGCCGTCGGCGCAGCCGTTCGGACCAAGTCCGGGCGCCTTTTCACCGGCTGCAACATCGAGAATGCGGCCTATCCGACCACCATGTGCGCCGAACGCGTCGCCATCTTCAAGGCGGTCTCGGAAGGGGAAAAGGACTTCGAGGTGATCGCCGTGACGACCGCCAACGGCGGTACGCCGTGCGGCGGCTGCCGCCAGGTGCTGGCGGAGTTTGGCCTGAATACGATCGTGTTGATCGGGAACTCCGAAGGCCGCCTGGTCCAGGAAACCACCGTCGCCGGCCTGCTGCCGGGCGCCTTTACCCCCAAGGATCTATTGTAAGGGCACGACATGTCGTGCCCTTACCGATACCGAAAATGGCTGAGCCGCGTTCCTTCCGGGTGGAAGCCGTCGTATTGCGCCACGCTGATTGGGGCGAGGCGGACCGCATCCTGACCCTGTTCACGCGTGAGCGCGGCAAGGTGCGGGCCATTGCCAAGGGGGCGCGCAAGGTCCGCTCGCGCAAAGCCGGCCACCTGGAACCCTTCACCCGTGTGACCCTACAGCTTGCCAAAGGCCGGGATCTGCTGATCGTCACCCAGGCAGAAACCCTGGACGCTTTTCTACCGATCAAGGAAAACCTGACCAGGACCGGCCTGGCATCCTACGCGGTCGAACTCATCGACCGGTTTGCCTATGAGGACGAGAACGAAAGCTACAACCTTTTCCGCCTGCTGACAGACACGTTGACCCGGATCGCAACCGAATCGGATCCCTGGCTGGCGATGCGATACTTCGAGGTCCGTCTGCTGGACTTTCTCGGCTTTCGCCCCCACCTGTTCGAGTGTGCCAACTGTGGGAAAGCGATCCAGCCGGAGGCCCAGTTCTTTTCCCCGGCTGAGGGCGGGGTGCTCTGTCCGGCCTGCGGGACCGGCCTGCCGGGCGCCTGGCCGATCTCGATGGAAGCGCTCAAGCACTTCCGACATTTCCAGCGCAGTTCGTACGGCGAGGCCCAACGGGCGCGGCCCGGCCTCGAGGTCCGCAACGAGCTCGAGGCGTTGACCCAGAGGTATTTCACTTACCTGCTGGAGCGCGAGCTGAATTCCCCCGATTTTCTCAAACGCATCAAGAATTAGACGCCCCTATTTCTTGCTCCGCCAAGCCCAATTGATGACGAAGATCATCGAGGTCAGGTAGACGAATGGCTGGAAGATCCGCCAGATCAGGAACTGGATCCAACCCCATTGCAGTGAAAAAAGGACATAGGTGATCAACCACCTCACCGTCAGTGCCTGGCCGAGGGGACTCAGCGTCAGGCGAAGCCTGTAATCCCGGAAGGAAAAATCGTCTTTCTTGAAGGCCGCCCGCAGGGCTTGCGCGGCGATCCTCCCGTATCCCAGGGCCATGCTGATGCCTTCCCCGAAGATCGAATCGGCGCCCGCCGCGTCCCCGACCAACAGGATGCCCTTGACCGAGAACGGGTTGAAAGGATCGAACCAGCGGATGGGGTATCCCTTGATCTCGCAATCCTCCAGACGATAACCGTGGCGGGCCATCTCGGCGGAGAGCAACTCTTTTAACGGGGTTCGTTTGGCGCTCTCGAAGAGGTTGGCGTCGTAGATCCCCCAGACGCGCATCGGCCGGCCACTTACCTGAGTGGGGAAGTCCCACGTGTAGCCGGCGATGGATTTTGGAACCGGGAAAAAGTCGAAATAGGCATCGTTGGCGCCATGGTTGTCGCGGTCATTTGGCGGGGCGAGCACCTCGATGGTCCGGGCCGTATAGATCGGCGCCTTGGGGAAGACGCACCGCCGGACGACGCCATTCGAGCCATCCGCTCCGACCACCACCCGGGCGATATATTCGCCCCGGTCAGTCTCCACCCGCACACCCGCCTCGGTGGATGTGACATCCCTCACCGTGACCCCTTCGAGAATCGCAAAGCCGCGAGCACGAGCCTTGGACGCCAGCCAGGCGTCGAATTCGTCCCGGCGGATCAGGCGCAGGGTCCGGCCTCGAAGAAGGCGGATTGCCAGGCCGTGATCGCCGTAATTGAAGTGGGCGGTGCGGGCGTCCACGTGCGGGATCTCGGATACGTCCAGGCCCAGGCGTTCCAGGATGATCTCGGCGTCCACGACCAGCGCGCCGCCGCATAGTTTCGGGCGCGGATGGCAGGCTTTTTCCAGGATCAGGGTGCGGCCGACTAGTTCTGGGGCGACCTTCGCCAGGTGCAGGGCCGTCGAGAGACCAGACGGGCCAGCTCCCACGATGATCAGGTCGTATTGGCTGTCAGCGGACATGCTTCAGGGTGAACGATTGGTCTACTTCGTCGGCCAGGGGATCCCGGGAGCGGCAAAGTAATTCACGCCCAGCGCCTCCAGCCGGGGGCCCTGCGCGGCCAGGCGCAGTTGGTAGCCATTCCAGTCCCGGCCCGCCTGCGGGGTCCAGCCGATCTCGGCATAGCCCAGGATGCGCGGGAAGGCCATGTATTCGATATCGTTCAAGGTGAGCAGGGTTTCCGACCAGAGCGGGGCTTCCACGCCCAGGATGGAGCTTTCGTTGACGCCCGCCAGCTGGCTGGCTGGATCCCAGGAGTAGGCTTTCTGGACGCTGATGTCGCCGGCCCAGTCCAAGCCGAGTTGTGTATCGGGGGTGTATTTCATGTCCATGTAGGCCAAGTCGGCCGGGGACATGATGACCTGGTTGCCCTGCTGGACGGCCTGGCTGGCAAACCCCTCGCCGGGATTCCAGTGCTGGGCGATCGAGCCGGGCAGCAGCTTGGTCTGGGCGATCTCCTCCCAGCCGACCGCCTGCTTGCCGTCCTGCTGGACGATGGCCTGGATCCGGTCGACGAAATTCTTGTAATCGGGAATGCTGGTAGCCTGGGCCTCGTCCCCGCCGATGTGAAAAAAAGGGCCAGGGGTCAGGGCGGCGATTTCGGCGACGACGTCCGCCAGGAAGTCGTAGGTCAAGTCCTTGTTGATGCACAGGGAACTGAAACCGACGTCGATGCCTGTGAAGAGCTGCGGGGCGATGCCGTTGCAGTTGAGTTCAGGATAGGAAGCCAGGGCAGCGGTGACATGGCCCGGCATGTCGATTTCTGGGACGATCGTGATATAGCGGCTCTGGGCGTAGCGGACCAGGTAGGAATAATCGTCCTGGCTGTAATACCCGCCGGGCCCGCCTCCCACCTCGGTGCTCCCGCCGTAGAGCGTCAGGTTGGGCCATTTCGTGATCTGGATTCGCCAGCCCTGGTCATCCGAGAGGTGCAGGTGCAGGCGGTTGATCTTGTAATAAGCCAGCAGGTCGATGTAGCGGATCACGTCCCGGATGCTGAAGAAGTGTCGGGAGACATCCAGCATGGTGCCGCGCCAGGCAAAGCGCGGGTAATCGATGATCGTCCCCGTGCCGATCGCCCAGGGTCCGGACTGGACCGAGCTGCTGTCGATAGCAAACGGGAGCAGCTGGCGGATCGTCTGGATGCCGTAGAAGAGGCCGGCCGGCTGGTTGGCAGCCACCGTGACCAGGTCGGGGGTGATCGTCAGGCGATACCCTTCAGCGCCCAGCTGCGCGTCCGCCCCTTTCAAGGTCAGGTAGATATTCCCGCTGGCAGGGGCGCCGGCGGCAGGTTGCACGAGGAGTGCAAAACCGGTGGATGGCTTAAGATGATCGGCCAGGTACTGGCCGATGGCCGTCAGTTGGTCGTTCCCGGGATCCACGTAGATGCCGGTGCCGGCGGTCAGGAAAAAGGTCCCGCCGGCAGGTGTCACCGAAACCGGCCTGGGGATGACATTCTCCATGCTGGGCGCCGGACCCTGCGGAGCGGGGGTGTTCGTCGCCACCTCACCGGTCGGCGAACTGGCCGGGAGGACGATGGCCTGCTCGGTCGCAGGCGGCGTCCCGCAGGAGACCAGGATGAATGCACACAGGATGAGTCCGGCAGTCTGCCAGGGATGTCTGATCTGGACCTTGTTCATTTTGTTCATGTTCTCCTTGGAACGAAGAACCCGCCCAGAAGGTTTCCTGACTAAATAAAGCCTTTTCTTTCCAGAGGCGGGTTGGTCCATTTTAACCCATTTTCTGGGGCGAAGCCTCTCTCGGGTATAATGGCCCAGTTATTTCCCTGGAGGCCCTGTGGTTAAAGCGCTCATTTTCGATTTCGACGGTCTGATCATGGACACCGAATCGCCCGAGGTGGATGCCTGGCGGGCAATCTATGCCGAATATGACCAGGAATTCCCGCTCCAGACCTGGATCCGGGACGTGGTCGGCTCGACCGCGGCCAATTTCGACCCGGCCGTTCACCTGGCGGGGCTGACCGGACAGGAGTTGGACGTGGCCGGCCTGCATTCCCGTGAGCGCAGTTACCGGCTGGAGATTCAGGGCCGGCTTCCGGCCCTGCCCGGGGTGATGGATTATGTCCGGGATGCCAGGCGCCTTGGCCTGAAACTGGCGGTCGCATCCAGTTCGAAGCACGACTGGGTGGACGGATACCTGCGCCAGCTGGGAATATTCGAGGCGTTCGATGCGATCGTTTGCAGGGAGGATGTCCAGCGCATCAAGCCGGATCCGGAGCTGTTCCGGACCGCCCTGGCTGCCCTGAAGCTCACGGCGGAGGATGCCGTGGTCTTCGAAGACTCCCCCAACGGCATCCTGGCAGCCAATCGGGCCGGGATCCGGGTCGTGGCCGTCCCCAATCCCATTACCGCCCACGGCAAGATCGTCGGGGCGGACCTGCGCCTCACCTCCCTGGCCGACCTGCCGCTTGAGAAGCTGCTCGAACGCTTCGACCTGCTCCTCCGCCTGGAGAGGCCCGAGGATGTCGAGCGCATCCGGGTCGTCGAGAGCGCCGCCTTCGGCCGGGCGACCGAAGCCGATCTGGTGGACCTGTGCCGCCAGCGCGGCCGGTTCGGCCTGTCGCTCGTGGCGATCCGGAACGGCGAGCTTGTCGGGCACATCCTTTTCACCCCGGTCACGCTCGACCCGCCTCACCCCGGTTGGAACGGTTTCGGCCTGGGGCCGGTGGCGGTCCTGCCGGGTCTCCAGCGGACCGGGATCGGTTCCCGGCTGATCGAGCAGGGACTGGAACTGTGCCGGTCGAACGGGATCGATTTCGTCGTCCTGTTGGGCGACCCACGCTACTACTCCCGCTTCGGGTTCATCCCGGCGGGCGAATTCGGCTTGGGGAACGAGTATGGAGCCGGGGAAGAATTCATGGCGCGCGAGCTCAAGCCCGGCGTCCTGAGAGGGGCAATGGCCGTGGTGAAATACGTCCCGGAGTTTCGTGAAACGGGATGCTAGCCTCGCAGGGGATGCGGGCGGTTTTGATTTATAGCCAATTGATATCCAATTGTTAGCTGCGTTTTAATGCTTTATTTCTGGACGGGGGTAAAATAAAAAGAAAAAACAGGACAAATCCGATGGAAAATATATTAAATACTCCAGCATCCACTGAAGACGAGTACGCCGGTTGGCGCGAAATCGTCGCCCGGTATTCCCGGCCCGACCTGTGGCGAAGCATCTGGCAGATCGTCAATACCCTGGTCCCCTATTTTGCCCTGTGGGCCCTGATGATCTACAGCGTGCACATCTCCTATTGGATCACCCTTGCGCTATCGATCCCAACCGCAGGATTCATGGTGAGAACTTTCATTATCTTCCATGACTGCGGACACGGTTCGTTTTTCAAGTCGCAGAAGGCCAATCACGTCCTGGGGATCATTACCGGCATCCTGACGTTCACACCGTATTTCAAATGGCGCCATGACCACGCCATCCATCACGCCACCTCCAGCGACCTGGACGGCCGGGGCGTGGGGGACGTGAAAACCATGACGGTCAAGGAGTACCTGGAAGCCCCATGGTGGAAGAAAGTTGCCTATCGGACTTTTCGCTCACCCCTGGTCATGTTCACGATCGGATCGTTCCTGGTCTTTACGGTATTTTCCCGTTTTCCTGTAAAAGGCGACGCCAGGCGCGAGCGCAACAGCGTTTTGTGGACGGACCTGATCCTGGCGATAATGATCGGCGCGATGGTCTGGCTGCTCGGCTGGCGGACTTACCTGATGGTCCAATTGCCGGTCATGATCATCGGCTCCTCGGCCGGCGTCTGGCTGTTCTACGTCCAGCACAATTTCGACCCGACCTACTGGGAACGCCATAGCAAATGGCAGTTCGTCAAAGCCGGGTTCGAAGGCAGCTCATTCTACAAGCTGCCGGCCATCCTGCAGTGGTTCAGCGGCAATATCGGATTCCACCACATCCATCACTTGAGCCCGAAGATCCCGAATTACAAGCTGCCGAAATGCTACAAGGAAAACCCCGTCTTCCACGTGCGCCCGATGACCATCCCTGCCAGCCTGAGCTCGCTGCGCATGCGCCTGTATGATGAAGAGCGCCGCATTATGGTGGGCTGGAATGCGCTGAAGCGGTATTACCGCAAATCGATCCCCGCATAGGAATTTGAATTTCGGAACGGAAAAGAAAACGTGGGGCGGATTTTCATCCGCTCCACGTTGTTATTTTTCTGCCTTGTCCAGATCGCCCTGGATGTCCCGCTGAAAATCCCATGTCAGATAGTCGAGATTGAGCGGCAGGGACAGCTCCAGCGTATAGATGAATTGTATTTCCGCCTTGACCCGCTTCACCTGGCATTCCAGCAAGTGTCCGCCTCTTTGCCGGTCTTGGGTCAAGAAATGCAAATGCAGGCCCGGGACATTCACCGACGCCATAAATGCAGGCGTAAAGAAACCGACCAGGGTCCCTGTCACGTCCTTGAAATGGAACTCCGGCTGTTCTTTGGTCGCTTCGACCAAGGGTCGATAATTCTCCTGTTTGGGGATCGAGCGGGTCTTGACCTGGTCGAACTCGCCCTCGATGCGAAAGGCATAGAACAAATTCGCCGAGGGCATCAGCATCTTCAGCCAGCTGAGAAAATCTCCATAGGCAAGTTTGCCTTGCGAAGTTTCCGTGCTCATCGGGTGGAAGAAGGTTACGCATGCAAAGGGCGTCAGGGTTTGCGCGCTCATCAGGCTGACATTTCCATTTGAGTCTACGCGGTATATTTGGCCGTCCAGCAAAACCATCTCGCCATCCAGGTCATTGAAGGTTCCAAGGCCAAAATCGCCGTGCTTCTGGATTTCGGAGATCGGCATATTTTGTTCGTAAATTCCTTCGACCAGAGCATTGACCGGCGTATTTTGATAGATGCGGCTGTTCCTGGGATCGAATTTGGTCATTTGACTCACCCTTTTATGGCCGGACGGTATAGTCCCCGATGACGACCCACTTGTACGTGGTCAGTTCACGCAGCGCCATCGGACCCCGGGCGTGCAGCCGCTGAGTGGAGATGGCCACCTCGGCGCCCAGACCGAACTGGTTGCCGTCGGTGAACCGGGTGCTGGCGTTGACGTAGACGGCGGCCGAATCGACTTCGTTCACCCAACGGGCGGCGTGGGCCTCGTCAGCGGTCAGGATCGAGTCGGAGTGGCCCAGGCTGTGGGCGTTGGTATGTTCGATGGCTTCTTCGATATTCCCCACCACCTTCAGGCCGAGGACGAGCGACATCCATTCGGTGTCGAAGTCCTCGGGTCCGGCCGGGCGCACCAGGGCCTTGAGGGCCGGGTCCAGCCCGGTCAGGCAGGCGGCCGCCCCCGGGTCTGCCCGGAAGGTCACGCCGGCGGGGGCCAGGTGCGCCACGGCCTTCGGCAGGAAGTCCGCCACGATCGTCCGGTGGACGAGGAGCGTATCTAGCGAATTACAGACGCTTGGCCGCTGGGTCTTGGCGTTGTGGATGACTGGCAGGGCAGCTTCCAGGTCGGCGCTCTCGTCGACGAAGATGTGGCAGATGCCCATCCCGCCGGTGATGACCGGGATGCGGCTGTTCTCACGGCAGAATTTGTGCAGGGAGGCCCCGCCGCGCGGAATCAGAATGTCGACATAATCCTGGAGCTGGAGAAGTTCCATGACGCGGGCCCGGTCCGGGTCGTCGATGAACTGGACGGCTTCTTCGGGAAGCCCATGGTTCTTAAGTGCAGCGTGGATGGCGCCCACCAGGGCGCGGTTGGTGCGCAGGGTTTCACTGCCACCTCGCAGGATGCAGGCATTGCCAGACTTGAGCGCCAGGGAGGCCACGTCGACGGTCACGTTCGGTCGGGACTCATAGATCACCCCGACCACCCCGAGCGGAACGCGCTGCTTGCGGATCTTCAGCCCGTTGGGCAGGACGCCC
Organism: Anaerolineales bacterium; assembly: GCA_035506155.1. Taxonomy (GTDB): domain Bacteria; phylum Chloroflexota; class Anaerolineae; order Anaerolineales; family Villigracilaceae; genus UBA877. The sequence goes on along the minus strand of DATJPX010000154.1, from coordinate 115 downwards.
TCGTCGAAGCGCTCGCCGACCGGGTCGGGCAGGCCGATGGTCTGGCGCAACTCGGCGGCAATCCCCTCCAGCCGAGAGGGATTCAGGGTCAGGCGGTCGATCAGGGCCGCCTCGA
>DATJPX010000153.1:0-6173 GCA_035506155.1 Anaerolineales bacterium | reverse complement strand
TGAAGCCCATGCGGTGCAGGTCGCGGGCGATCTTCAGCCCGGCGCTTTTATCGTAGTCGTTAACGCTGATTAACACCGCTCCGCCCTGTGGGAGGCCCATCCCGGCCGCCAGTTGGGACTTGGCGAAGGCGTGCCCGAAGTGGGCGGCGTGACCCATCACCTCGCCGGTCGAGCGCATCTCCGGCCCCAGCACCACCTCCGCACCGGGCAGCTTCTTGAACGGCAGCACGGCTTCCTTGATGAAGAAACCGTCCACGCGCGGCTCCTCGGTTACGCCCAGTTCGTCGAGGTTTTTCCCGGCCATGACCTGCGAGGCGATCTTCGCCAGGTTCAGGCCGGTGGCCTTGCTGGCATACGGCACGGTCCGGGAGGCGCGCGGGTTCACTTCCAGCACACACACCACCTCATCCTTGAGGGCGAACTGGACGTTCATCAGGCCGCGCACGCCCAATGCAAGGCCGAGCTGCTCGGTGTACTCGCGCATGATGCCCTGGTGGTAGGCGCTGACCTTGTAGGGCGGCAGGACGCAGGCCGCGTCGCCGGAATGCACCCCGGCCTCCTCGATGTGCTGCATGATCGCCCCGATCACGACCTTCTGACCGTCCGCCAGGGCGTCGACGTCGATCTCGAAGGCGTCCTCCATGAACTTGTCGATCAAGATGGGCTGACCAGGGGCGGCCTCGATGGCTTTTTCGATGAAACCGTCCAGGCGCTCCTCGGCTTCGACCAACGCCATGGCCCGTCCGCCCAGCACGAAGGACGGGCGCACCAGCACCGGGTAGCCGATCCGCCGGGCGACGGCCCGGGCTTCCTGGCGCGAGCGGGCGATGCCATTCTCGGGCTGGGGGATATCCAGTTCGGCCAGCAATTTGGCGAACTCCTCGCGGTCCTCGGAGAGCTGGATGGCATGCGGCGAGGTGCCCAGGATCTTGACCCCGGCGGCTTCCAGCCCGGCCGACAGGTTGAGCGGCGTCTGCCCGCCGAACTGGACGATCACACCCATGGGCTGCTCCCGGTCGACCACGTTCAGGACGTGCTCGAGGGTCAGCGGCTCGAAATACAGCCGGTCGGCGGTGTCGTAATCGGTCGAGACGGTCTCGGGGTTGCAGTTGTACATGATCGTCTCGTAGCCCATCTCGGACAGGGCAAAGGCGGCCTGGCAGCAGCAGTAATCGAACTCGATGCCCTGGCCGATGCGGTTGGGGCCGCCGCCCAGGATCAGGATCTTGGGCTTGTCAGTCGGCCCGGCCTCGTCGTCCATCTCGTAGGCGCTGTACAGATAGGGCGTCTCGGCGCCGAACTCGGCCGCACAAGTATCCACCCGTTGGAAGGTGGGCAGAATGCCTAGTTGAATCCTCAATTCACGGATCGATTGAGGTGAAGGATGAGTTAAGAATGAGGAATGCAGAATCCGGGCAAGGTGAGAGTCGGCGAAGCCCATCTGTTTCGCCAGAAGCAACAATGCTTTAAATTCCGCATTCTGCAATCCGCCTTCATCATTGCGATATTCTGCAATCTGCATTCCGCATTTTGCAATTTGCCGCATCTCTGCCAGGAACCAAGGATCGTACTCGGTGACTTTGGCGATGTCATCCAAGGATGTTCCAGCTTGAATATGCCGGTAGACCTGGAAGAGCCGGTCGGTGCGCGGGGTCCGCAGTGCTTCGAGCGGCGGCAGCTCCGCCGGCAGGCTGCGGGCGGGACCCGAGCCGTCCAGGGCGTCCACGCCGATCTCGAGGGATTGGACGGCTTTGTTGAGCGCCTCCGGGAAGGTCCGGCCGAGCGCCATGGCCTCGCCGACGGATTTCATCTGCGGCCCGAGCACCGGGTCCACGCCGGGGAACTTCTCGAAGGCCCAGCGCGGGATCTTGACCACCACGTAATCCAGGGACGGCTCGAAAGCTGCCTGGGTCTGCCTGGTGATATCGTTGGTGATCTCGTCCAGGGTGAAGCCGGCGGCCACCAGGGCGGCCAGCTTGGCGATCGGGAAGCCGGTGGCCTTGGAGGCCAGCGCCGACGAGCGGCTGACGCGCGGGTTCATCTCGATGATCAGGGCCTCGCCAGTCTGCGGATTGACGGCGAACTGGACGTTCGAGCCGCCGGTTTCCACGCCGACGGCGCGCATGACCCGCCGGGCCAGGTCGCGCAGGACCTGGTACTCGCGGTCGGTCAGGGTCTGGGCCGGGGCGACGGTGATGCTGTCGCCGGTGTGCACGCCCATTGGGTCGAGGTTCTCGATCGAGCAGACCACCACGAAATTGTCCGCCCGATCGCGCATCACCTCCAGTTCGTATTCCTTCCAGCCCATCACCGACTGTTCCAACCAGGCCTGGTGGATAGGGGATTCGGCCACGGCGATGCGCACCGCCTCGGCCAGTTCGGAGGGCTCGTCCACCCAGGCCGCGCCGGTGCCGCCCAGGGCGAAGGAGGCTCGCACCAGCACCGGATAGCCGGTTTCTTCGGCCAGGGCTTCGGCCTCGGCCAGCGAGTGCGCCGGTCCGCCCTTTGGGACCGGCAGCCCGGCTTTCAGCATGGTCTCGCGGAACAAGGCCCGGTCCTCGGCGGCTTGGATGGCGGACAAGTTCGCGCCGATCAGATGCACACCGTACTTTTCGAGCACGCCATTCTCGGAGAGAGCCAGGGCCAGGTTCAGCCCGGTTTGCCCGCCGACGGTCGGGAGCATGGCGTCCGGTTTTTCCTTGGCAATGATGGCTTCGAGCGTTTCCGGTGTGAGCGGCTCGATGTAGGTGGCGTCGGCGATCTCCGGGTCGGTCATGATGGTGGCTGGGTTGGAGTTGACCAGCACCACCCGGTAGCCTTGCGCCCGCAGCGCCTTGACCGCCTGCGTGCCGGAATAGTCGAACTCGGCCGCCTGGCCGATCACGATCGGGCCGGAGCCGGGCACCAGGATGGTGTGGATGTCAGTCCGTTTAGGCATGCGCGGGCCTTTCGGCGATTGCCAGGAAGAGTGGATAGGTCCGGCCATTCTTTTGCATAGCAAACGGGGTGGTGTAGCGAATTTCCGCAAAGCCGGCCTGCTGGAGGGTTTTCTCGAGCGCCTTGCGCTCGAAGCCGAGGTGCCCGACGAATTCGTAGTCGTGGAAGGAGCCGTCCTCCTTGTCGAGGTCGGCGATGCACAAATGTCCGCCCGGATGGAGCAGGGCGTGGAATTTTCTCAAAAGGGTAGCAGTATCTGGAATGTGGTGGAGGGTCATCAGCAAGTAGATCAGATCATACTTTTCTGCCGGGAGAGGATCGGACGCCAAGTCCAACCGGACCGGCTGCATGTTCTTCGCCCCGCTGGCGGCGATCTTGTCGCGTAGGACTTCCAGCATGCCGGTCGAGCTGTCGGCCAGGGTGATCGAGCCGAGGTAGGGCTGGAGGGCGAAGCTGAGCAGCCCGGTCCCGCAGCCGTATTCCAAGGCGGACGTGGATGGGGTCAGCGGGAGCTGCTCCCGGATGGCTTCCGCCACGGCCCGGGCGCGCTCGGCCCGCACCGGGATGTCATCCCACTTTTTCGCTTCTTCGTCGAAGTGCGTCATGCCTGCCTCCGGACCAGCTCGAAGAATTCCCCGAACAGGTCGTGGGCGTCGTGCGGACCGGGGGCAGCCTCCGGGTGGAACTGGACGCTCAGCACCGGCCGGTCCTTCAGGCGCATGCCCTCGAGTGAGCCGTCGTTCAGGCTCAGGTGGGTCACCTCGACCCGGGCCGGGTCCAGGCTCTCGGTCTCGACGCAGTAATTGTGGTTCTGGGCAGTGATGAGGACCTGGCGGGTGCGCAAATCCTGGACCGGGTGGTTGCCGCCGTGGTGGCCGAATTTCAGCTTGCGGGTCCGGCCGCCGACGGCCTGCCCGAGCAACTGGTGGCCCAGGCAGATGCCCAGGATCGGGGTGCCGCTCTCGACCAAGCCCCGTGTCGCCTCGACCGCGTAGGGCAGTCCGGCCGGATCGCCGGGGCCGTTGGATAGGAAGACCCCGTCCGGGTGGAGCGCCAGGGCTTCTTTGGCGGTCGTCTCCGCCGGGACGACGGTAACCTGGGCGCCGTAGGAGGCCAGGTGGCGCAGGATGTTCTCCTTGAGGCCGAAGTCGTAAGCAATCAAGTGAACAGATGGGAGATGATTAGAGATCGGTCTCTGCTCTCTGTTCTCTGCTCTCTTCACCCATTTATCCCCCGAATCACCCTCCCAGGTGTATTTGTCTTGGCAAGAAACCTCTTTCACCATATCCCGCCCGTCCAGGCCGGGCCAGTCATTGGCCATGCGGAGCAGTTCTTCGGCCGGCGTGCCGCAGGTCGAGATGGCGGCCTTCTGGGTCCCGCCATCCCGCAGCTTGCGGGTCAGGAAGCGAGTGTCCACGCCTGAAATTCCTGGCACGCCGTGCTCGGCCAGCCAGGACGACAGGTCCGTGGAGGCGCGCCAGTTGGAGACGACCGGGCTGAGGGCGCGCACCACCGCGGCGGAGACCTGCGGTTTGGCGGACTCGTCGTCCTCCAGGTTGATGCCGACGTTGCCGATGTGCGAGACGGTGAACAGGACGCCCTGGCCCTTGTAGGACGGATCGGTCAGGATCTCCTGGTAGCCGGTCATGCTGGTGTTGAAGACCAGCTCGAAGACGGCGTCAGCGGAGGCGCCGAAAGCCTGGCCGGTCAGGGTGGTTCCATCTTGGAGTACGAGAGTGGCGGTCATAAGTCAGAATGCTGAATGCAGATTGCAGAATGCTGAATGATGGATTGGTATGTTATCGATTTCGTTTTGCGGTTTTCACAGAGGTGACGAATATCGCTGTCAGCTCGTCGGTCTCTTTTTGGATGTTGACCAAATTTTCAGCCGGGACGATTTTGCTCTCCGAAAGCAATTCCAGCCAATAGGCGGTTTCATCGAGTTCCTGGAGACTGCCTTCGATCTTGCTGATGAAGTCCGCCGGCGATTTCGCCCGGCAAGCTTCCCGATACTGTGCTCCGACGGATGTGCCGCTGCGCAGGACCTGTTTACCGATCACTTGTGCTTCTCCGTTCTTTGGCAATTTCTGGTAGAGCCTGATTATTAGGAGAGCGAATGCTTTGGTGCGGCTTCGAAGGTCGCAAGGTGGCTGGTTGGACATGAGACCTCCTTCTTGGAATGCAGAATTCAGAATTTAGAATGATGAATGCAGAATGATGAATCGCGGGTTGGTTCCAAATTCCGGTGATTATAGCACTATGTCTAGACAAGTTTGTGCGATTCTGCATTCATCCTTCTGCACTCATCATTGGATTACCGTCCCTTTTCCACCAAGAGCAGCAGAGATTGGATTCTCGACTCTTCCATCTGCAATAATGACCTTGCCGACGCCGCCTTGCAAGGCTTCCTGGGCGCCCAGCACCTTCTTCTTCATCCGGCCCTCGGCGAAGGACAATGCCTCCTCGAGTTTTTGCTGCGGGATGGTCGGGATGAGCGTGCTCTCGTCTGGGAAGGAGCGCATCAGCCCAGGCACGGCCGTCAGCAGGATCAGGGTGCCGGCCTTGAGGGCGGCCGCGAGCATGGCGGCAGCGCGATCGGCGTCCACGTTGAGGGCCTCGCCGGCCGCGCTGACCGCCATCGGGGCGACCACCGGCAGGTAGCCGCCCTCCAGCAAAGTGGACAGCAGCCCGGCGTTGATACTCTCGATCTTGCCGGTGTAATCGTCCCGGATGATCTTGCGCTTGCTGTTCTCGACGCTCTGGATGGTGTCCTTGCGCGTGGCGGCCATCAGCCGGCCGTCCACGCCGCTCAGGCCGAGGGCGTTGACTCCCAGCATTTGCAGCTGCTCGACCAGCAGGGTGTTGACCTTGCCGTTGACGGCCATGGCGAAGATCTCGAGCGTGCGCCGGTCGGTGTAGCGGGAGGTGTAGCCGGAGGGCGAGGTGATGAAGCGCGGCGGATAACCGACCGCTTCGCCCAGGGCGTTGGCCTCCGCCGAGCCGCCGTGGACCAGGACCAGCTTCTGCCCCTGGGCCAGCAAGGCGGCCGCGTCCTTGCAGATGGCGGAAAAGTCCACACCTTCCGTGCCGCCGAGTTTGACAACGATGGTTGATTCAGTCATGTCTCTCCAGTGGTGAAGTCAGAATGATGAATTCTGACTTCTGCATTCTGCCATCTGCATTTAGATGGGGTGCAGGCCGGGGAACTCCAGGCCGGCGGCTTCGTCGAAGCCGAG
>DATJPX010000152.1:0-42786 GCA_035506155.1 Anaerolineales bacterium | reverse complement strand
CGCATGGCCGACCGCCTGCCGCCCCAGATCGGCAATCCGCTGCTCGAAAAAGAGGAGCGGGTCCGTGACCTGTTGGTGGTCCAGGGCCTGCAGGAGACGATCAGCTACCGCTTCACCACCCCCGAGCGGGAGGCCCGCCGGCTGCCTGCCGGGAGTCCCGCCGACGACAAACCCTACGTCCGCCTGGCCAACCCGATCTCGGCCGACAAATCCGTCCTGCGCCACAGCGTGCTGGCCAGCCTCCTGGAGACCGCCGAATACAATTCCCGCGTCCGCGAGCGCCTGGCCCTCTTCGAGATCGGACCGGCCTTCTTCGCTTCGGAAGGCAATAGCCTGCCCGACGAGCTTCAGCGCCTGGTCCTGCTCCTGGCCGGCCCGCGCGGCCTGCCCTCCTGGCAAGGCGCCGACAGCACCCGGATGGATTTCTACGACTTGAAGGGGATCCTCGCCGGACTCGTGGAGAGCCTCCACATCCCCGACGTCCATTACGAGCCGAGTACACACCCGACCTTCCACCCTGGCAAGTGCGCCCGCCTGCTCTCAGGCGAGAAACAGCTCGGGGTGTTTGGCGAACTGCACCCGCAGGTCCGCGAGCGCTACGACTGGCCGGCCGCCTATGCCGGGACCCCCGTCCTGGCCGCCGAGCTCGACCTGGACGCGCTGCTGGCACTCGTCCCGCCTCTCTACGAGACCGCCCCGGTGCCCGAGTTTCCTCCCATCCTGGAGGACCTCGCCCTGGTGGTGGACGAAAGCCTGCCCGCCGAGCGCGTCGCCGAGCTGATTCGGCAGACTGGCGGCAGGATCGTGACCGGTGTGCGCCTGTTCGATGTATACCGCGGCGAAAAGGTTGGAACCGGAAAGAAGAGCCTGGCATACAGCGTCACCTACCAGGCGCCCGACAAGACCCTCTCCGACAAGGATGTGGCCGGCATCCGGACGCACATACTGCGCCGCCTGGAGCAGGAATTGGGTGCCGTATTACGCCAATAAAGGCTTGCATAATCCCATTAGAAACTGTATACTGACAGTAACAAATTTAAAGAGGAGACGAAGATGAAAAATAGAACAACCGCCATCATTCTGACCGTGGTCGCCGTGTTGTTGTGCGGCTGTCCTGGACTGAGCCTGTGCGGCCTCGGCGTCTACGCCGCCACCGGGAATTTTCCTGACTTCTTCAACGGCTATGGCAATTTCCCGAGCTGGGTCGGTTTTGTGTTCATGTGCCTGGCGATCTTTTTCATCGCCATCCCGGTCGTCGTTGGCATCCTGACCCTCCGCCAGAAGAAGGCCCCTGCCGAAGCCGAGGCGATGCCCCCGATGCCTCCCACCCCTCCGCAGGATCCCCTGCCGCCCGCTTCCTAATCCCATTATCCAAAAAAGAGGTGCTCTTTCGCAGAGCACCTCTTTTTTATCCCTCGACCGGAAAATAACACAACCCGGCCGTCCCGGGTCCGGTATGGACCGCCAGGGCTGGGGACAGTTCGGCGACGAACGACTCGACCGCCTCCAGGCGCGCTTCGACGATCTTTCGCAGCTTCTCGATCTCCTGTTTGGCCCCGGCGTGGACATAGGCGATCTTGACCTTGCTTTTTCCGGCTGTTGCCTCGATCTTCTCAGCCATGGCCTGGTAGGCCTGGCCACGGCTGCGGGCAATCCCCAGTGCGACGATCTCGCCGTCCTCCATCCCGATCAACGGCTTGATGTTGAGCAGCGTCCCGACCAGTTGTTTGGCCCTGCCAATCCGCCCGCCCAGGTAGAGATACCTGAGCGTGTCGGCCGTCTGGATCATCCGGGTGACCGGGATCATCGCCCGGATCTTCGCGGCCACCGCTTCCAGCCGGAGGCCGGCCAGGGCAGCCCGCGCCGCCTCGATCGCCATCCAACCCTGGCAAAGCGAGACGTTGCAGGTATCAATCACCTCGACATGGACGGCCGGATTTTCCTCCTGGAGCATCGAGCGGGCCAGGCTGGCCGCCTGGTAGGCGCCGCTGCCTTTCGAGGTCATATGGAGGCTGACAATCTCGTCATGGCCGGCCTCGGCCAGCTCCTCATAGGCCTGGAAGTAATCCCCCGGCCCCGGGCTGGCCGTCGTCGGCAGGAAACGGGCCGTCATCAGCCAGTTCAGGAATTCCTCGCGCTGGATGGTAACCAGGTCGCGCAGGACCTCCTGGCCGCGGTGGATGTAATAGGCCACCGTATGGATGTTCAATTCCTCGAGCATTTCTTCCGGGATGCTGGCCGTGCTGTCGGTCAGGACCGCAACTTCTTTACTCATCGAACCGCCTCCGGGTGGATCAGGCAACGACTGCCCTCTATATCCTACTCCCATTTCACCGCGAAAGATTAAATCGATAGTAAAACCCTGGGCTTCCCCAACCTCTCAGAGGAGGTCCTGGTATTCAGGGTGCTTCCGGAGATAATGGTCCATGAATGAACAGGTTGATGCGACCCGGAGGGAATTCGCCCGGGCGTAATCCAGGCCGGCGCGGGCCAGGCGTGAGCCGAGGCCTCGTCCTTCCAGGGCAGGCGGGACCTCCGTGTGCGTGAAGACGATGCGACCGGGCTCCAACAGGTATGCAAGCACGGATAAGGCTCCCTCCGCCTCGAGCTCGAAGCGCCGGGCTTCCGGGTTGTGCGTGACGATCAGAGGATCGGGGTTGGACATGGTTTCTCCCTGGCTGCAGGGCGATGGCCGCGCTTTCCAGGATGGTTCCCTGGCATCGTGGAACGATTCCTTTGCGGTGCGCGATGGTTTTTAGGAGTTCCGCGACGGTCCCTTCGATCCATCCTGTTTTTCCCGCGCCAGGTCGAGGCTTTCGACGGCATGGCGCAGGTGCGGGATGACGATACTCCCGCCGACCACCAGGCCGACGTTGAAGACTTCGTAGAGTTCCTCGTCCTTCCAGCCGGCTTCCACGCATTGGAGGATATGGTAGTCGATGCAATCGTTGCAGCGCAGGACCATGGAGGCCACCAGGCCGAGCAGTTCCTTCTCTTTCGCGCTCAAGGCGCCGTCCTTGTAGGCCATGGTATCCAGATTGAAGAAACGCTTGATGCCGAGGTGGTCGATCTTGGCGATGCGCGCGTTCATGCGGGCGCGATAGGATTGGAATTCATCGAGGCGGTCAGGCATGGGTTCCTCCGGGATCGTTTCGGGAATTCTACTACGGGATGGACGGATTTGTCCCTCCCGGGGAGTCGAAACCTGCCGACCCAGGCACCCCGGTCCGGGATCAAATTCGCCGGAAGGAAGAATTGTTTAATCATTGACTCCTGCACCCCTTTTCTTTACAATACCTTTGTGGACAATAACAGTCTGCAATGCCGCGTACCACTGACCGATTATGGGGGTTTCTTTCGGCCCGATCATGACCCGCCAGTCATCCCGGTATCCGGTCGCGTTTCCCGGCTTTAGCCGTATCCAACCAAACCTACCAGAGGAAAATCATGAATCTACCTTTCCCATCCAAACGTGCTCCTGCCTTCGCGGATATACCCGATGAAAAGTGGAACGACTGGCGCTGGCAGTTGAGCCACCGGCTGAACTCGGCCGAGGAGATCGAAAAAGTCATCCACCTGACCGAGTCCGAACGCAAGGCGCTTACTGCGACCAACCTTTTCCGCGTGGACGTCACGCCGTACTTCATCTCGCTGATCGATCCGGATGACCCGGACGACCCGATCCGCAAACAGATCATCCCGACCGACCGGGAAATGGTCACCTTCACTGCCGAGATGGAAGACTCGCTGGCCGAGGACAAGCACTCTCCCGTCCCGGGCCTGGTCCACCGCTACCCCGACCGGGTGCTGATGCTGGTGACCACCCAGTGCGCCTCCTATTGCCGCTACTGCACGCGGGCCCGCATCGTCGGCGATCCGACCGCCCAGTTCTCGCGCCAGGAATTCGACCAGCAGATCGATTACCTCAAGCGCACCCCCCAGGTGCGGGACGTGCTCCTCTCGGGCGGCGATCCGCTCGTCCTGGCTCCCAAGATCCTGGAAGAGATCCTGACCCGGCTGCGCGAAATCCCGCACATCGAGGTCCTGCGCATCGGCTCGCGCGTGCCCGTGTTCATGCCTCAGCGCATCACCGACGAGTTGTGCGAGATGCTCCAGAAATTCCATCCGTTCTGGATGAACATCCATGTCAACCACTCGAACGAGATCACCAGGGAACTGGCCGAGGCCTGCGACAAGCTGACCCGGGCCGGCATCCCGCTCGGCAACCAGTCCGTCCTGCTGGCGGGTGTCAACGACAACGTCCACATCCAGCGCAAGCTGGTCCAAGACCTGGTGCGCATCCGAGTGCGGCCTTACTACCTGTACCAATGCGACCTGGTCCACGGCGCCGGGCACTTCCGCACCCCGGTGGCCAAGGGCATCGAGATCATCGAAGGCCTGCGCGGCCATACCTCTGGCTTCGCCGTGCCGCAGTTCATCGTCGACGCGCCCGGAGGAGGCGGCAAGATCCCGGTCCTGCCCAACTACCTGCTCTCCATGTCCGACCACAAGGTCATCCTGCGCAATTTCGAAGGCTACGTCACCACCTACGAGGAGCCGACCGACTACACCCCGGCCATGGCGGCCAAGTATAAGGGACCCAAGCGCCTCGAGCCCGGCCAGGAAGGCCTGACCGCCCTGTTGGACGGCGAGCAAATGTTCATAAAGCCGGAAGGCTTCGATGAGACCCACGACCGTCACGGCGTCCAGCACCGCCTCAAGGACGACGCCAAGTGGAAGCCGCTCGGCATCGGGTCGGGGGAAGAGGAAAAATAATTGTACGGGCACGATGCGTCGTGCCCGTACCTTTTGGAGGAATTATGCACTATCGTCGTCTGGGCCATTCCGGCCTGAAAGTCAGTGAGATCTCGCTCGGCTCGTGGGTCACCTTCGGAGAGCAGGTCGACCAGGACCTGGCTACTGAGTTGATCCGCACCGCCTATGAGGCCGGGATCAACTTCTTCGACAACGCCGACATCTACGCCGGCGGCCAGGCCGAAATCCTCATGGGAGTGGCCATCCGGGACCTGTCGCGCGAGGCCCTGGTGCTCTCCAGCAAGGTCTTCTGGCCGACCATGCCCGGGCCGAACGGGCGCGGCCTCTCCCGCAAGCACATCATGGAATCGGTCCACGCCTCGCTGAAGCGTCTCGGAACCGACTACCTGGACCTGTACTTCTGCCACCGCTTCGATCCGGACACCCCGCTCGACGAGGTGGTGCGGGCGATGACCGACCTGGTCCAGCAGGGCAAGGTGCTCTACTGGGGCACGTCCGAGTGGCGAGCCTGGCAGATCTCTTCGGCCTTCGGCGTGGCCAGTACGCATCACCTGGTCCGGCCGACGATGGAGCAGCCGCAGTACAACATGTTCCACCGCGACCGGGTGGAAGCAGAGTTGGCACCGCTCAGCCAGGAACTCGGTCTGGGTCTGACGGCATTCTCCCCACTCTACTCCGGCATCCTGTCGGGGAAATACAACGATGGCATCCCGGAAGGGACGCGCGCCTCCCTGACCGATTACGGTTGGATGCGCGACCGTATCACCCCCGAGAGCATCGCCGCCGTCCGCAAGCTGGCCGAGGTGGCCAAAGACCTCGGGCTGACCACCGCCCAACTGGCCATCGCCTGGATCCTGCGCCGCAAGGAAGTCAGCTCGGTCATCACCGGGGCGACGAGCATTTCCCAATTGCAGGAGAACCTGGCTGCCGCCGAGGCGGTCGACAAACTCTCGGACGAGGTGCTCGAGCGGATCGAACAGATCCTCGACAACCAGCCAGAAGGGTGATCATCCGCAAAGGAATGCAAAGCTTCACGAACGAAAAAAGAGAGACCGATCGAATCATCGGTCTCTCTTCGTGTTTCCTTGTGTACCTTCGTGGGAATTTTTACGCCGCTTTGACCTTTTCGCCCGCATCGAAACCGGCCAGGAGCGCCTTGGCGTTCATTTCTTCGGTGCCGCGTGGGGCCCGCGCTGCCACGGCTTTGGCGATGGCTTTGCGCGAAACCACCCCGGTCAGGGCTACCAGCGCCCCCAACGCCACAGTGTTGGCCGTGATGGCCTTGCCGGTGGTCTCGAAGGCCAGGCGGCTGATCGGGATCTTCACGGCCGTGTCCGCCACCGTGCGGTAGACCTTCTCATCGTCGACGATCAGCAGGCCGCCGGGTTTGACCGTCTTGGCATACTTGTCGTAGGCCTCCGAGCTCAGCGTGACGACCACGTCCGCAGCCAGGACCTCGGGGTGATCGATCACGCCGGCCGCGATGACGACCTCGGACTTGCTGGCCCCGCCGCGGGCTTCCGGCCCGTAGCTCTGGGTCTGGACAGCCTGCTTGCCATCATAGATCGCGGCGGCTTCGGCCAGGATGATCCCGGCCAGGATCATGCCCTGCCCGCCTTCGCCGGCCAGGCGGACTTCGGTGCGCCCGAAGGTCCCGCTGTCTTTTGCGGGATGCGACAGAGTTTCGGTCATTTTCCACCTCCCTGAACGCGGGTGATCAGGTTGCCGTAAGCCGTGGTGTACTGCGGCCGGTCGATGTTGACAAAATTCCCGCGCACGATCTTGGTGTTGGCCGCTTTCGCCTCAGGGCTGAGATTGTTGTAGGCGGTTTGCGAGATGCTGGTATCCTTCAAAGCCCGCATCATATCCGCGGCGGTGCCGAGCTTGTTCAGCCGTCCATAGGTGGTGTGGCAGTAGCTGACCGCCTCGACCACGCTGAACCCATCCTTGGCGATCGCCTCCGAGAGGAACTTGTCCAGCTCGAGGGCATGGTAGACGGTGCTGCGGGCCACGTAGCTGGCCCCGGCTGCGACGGCCAAGTCACAGACCGGGAAGGGCGGCTCGATGTTGCCGTACGGAGCAGTAGTGGCGCGCCCGTTCAGGGGTGTGGTCGGGCTGTACTGGCCGCCGGTCATGCCGTAGATGGCATTGTTGACCACCAGGGCGGTGATCCCGATGTTGCGGCGGGCGGCGTGGATGAAGTGGTTGCCGCCGATGGCCAGGGCGTCCCCGTCGCCCATGATGGCGATGACTTTCATGTCGGGACGGGCGATCTTCAAACCGGTGGCGAAGGCCAGTGCCCGGCCATGGGTGGTGTGCAGGGTATTGAAATCCAGGTAGATTGGCATGCGAGCGGTGCAGCCAATCCCGGCCACCAGGGCCACATCATCGTTCTTCAAGCCAAGGTGGTCGATGGCGCGGATCAAGGCGCCCATGACCACGCCGATGCCGCAGCCGGAACACCAGATGGTGGGAAATTTCTTGTTCTTGCGCAGTTTCTGGAGGGTCTCGCTGCGCTCGAACCAGTTCTCCGGCGGCAGCTGGCCCTCGTCCAGCTCCAAACCATGGGCTTCCAGGATGTGATCGTCCATGTGTCAGTTCTCCATCGCGTCCAGGACCATCTGCGGGGTGACCATCTCCCCGTTGGCGCGGGTGATCCGGCGGACCTTCTTCCGCCCGACCATGCGCTCGACCTCATAGGCCAGTTGGCCCAGGTTCATCTCCGGGACGACGATCCGGTCGACCCGCTCGCCCAGGGCCTCCACCTGCGCCTCAGGGAACGGCCAGACGGTCAGAAGGGTTACCAAGTCCACCTTTTGGCCGCAGGCACGGGCCAGCTTCATGGCATGCCGGGCAGTCCGGGCGGAGGCGCCATACGACAGGATGGCCGTCTTCGCGCCGGGCTGGAGATCTTCCTCAAGCCCGATGATCTCATCCAGGTGTTTCTCGAGTTTCGTGTTGACTCGCTCGATCCAGGGATCGATCTCATCCAGGCGCTGGGTGGAAAAGCCCTGCGGGTCGTGGAACAAGCCGGTGATGTGATAGCGGTAGCCGACCCCGAAATTGGCCAGGGGCGGCACGTCGCCGGGTTCGTTGCGGAAGGGAATGTATTCGCCGTCTTTTTTCGTCACCCGATATTCGGCCGGATGGATGGTCGCGAAGTCGGGCAGCTCGACCGGCTCGCGCATGTGGCCGACGATCTCGTCGGTCAGCAGGATGACCGGGGTGCGGTATTTTTCCGAAAGCTCGAAGGCCCGGACAGTCAGGTCGAAAGACTGGCGCACGGAGGTCGGGGCCAGGGCGATGATCGGATGGTCGCCATGCGTGCCCCAGCGGGCCTGCATCACGTCGCCCTGGGAGGCGGCGGTGGGTTGCCCGGTCGAGGGCCCGAGACGCTGCACGTCCACGACGACGCAGGGGATCTCCGCCATAGCGGCGTAGCCGATGTTCTCCTGCATCAGGGAAAAGCCAGGTCCGCTGGTGGCGGTCATCGACTTGAGCCCGCCCACGGAGGCGCCGATGATGGCCGCCATGCTGGCGATCTCGTCTTCCATCTGGATGAATTTTCCGCCCACTTTGGGCAGCTCGCGGGAAAGGATTTCGGCAACTTCCGTCGATGGGGTGATCGGGTACCCGGCATAAAAACGGCAGCCGGCGGCAATGGCCCCCCAGCCGATGGCTTCGTTGCCCTGCATCAGTTTGATCGTCAAGGCCGCCTCCTAATCCAGTTTCTTGACCACGATGGCCAGATCGGGGCAGTGTGTATCGCAGAAGTGGCAGGCTGTGCATTTGTCCGGCAGGACGACGCGGGGATGGTCCTCCCCTGGGTCCATGGCCAGCACTTTGGGCGGGCAGAATTCCACGCAGATGCGGCAGCCCTTGCACCAGGTGGCATACAGGATGACTTGGCCGCGCGGGCCTTTTTTTGCCGGGACAGGCGTGGGGGCAGGGACAACTGGCTGTGAAGCAATTTCAGGCATGACGCACCTTTCAGAAACCGGGAGTTGCCAACCTGAATGTATTCTACTATAAGAAGCTTTTTTACCAATATTGAAGAATATCCTCATTCCTTCATGACGGAGAGTGTTCTCTGACAGATGCAGAATTAAGATAAATGCGGAGACATATCACCCAAATGGTCTAATTACATTGCTGGAATTTATGCTATACTTTTTGCAACAATCTATCATTTCTCTTGGAGGAGAATTCTATGGATTATCGAAAGAAGTTTTGGCTTGTGTTGATCGGCGCCGTCCTCGGCCTGGCAATTATCGCCTGTTCGTGCGGCTCACTATCCCCAAGCAGCTTGGTCCCCACTGCGGCATCCTCGAGTTCCGGCGGTCAGGGACCGATGCCCGGCCTGGTGGGCAAGTGGCTGGACCCGGACACCACGGGCACCATAACCACCATTGAATGGCAGAACAACGAGTATGTGGTCACTTCGGTCAGCAATCCCGATCGAGGTGGAAATGAAGTGACCAAATCCAGCTGGTCGAACAACGTGCTCACCTGGACGTACTGCATTCCCGGCGGGAACTGCATCACCTCGGTAACGACTGGATTAAGTGGCGACAGCCTGGATACCACCTGGTCGGATGACCGGGGCTATTCCGGCACAACGACTTTCCAGCGCCAACCCTAACCCCGCATCTCATGAACTGGATGCCCTGAGAAGAACTCTTTCTCAGGGCAATTTTTACCCATTGTGTTTTGCCGCTTCCAGATTGGCTTTCCACATTGCAATAAAGTTATTAATCGATGAAAATCTTGGGAATCAAGCAAGTAGCAGTATAATGCCGCCATGTCTGTCAACGTAACACCTCATTCCAAACGAAATACAGTTTCACCGATCGTCTACCTGTTCATCCCGCTCTCTTTTTTCCTTGGGCTGGGAGGCGGATATTTGATGTGGGGGGGCAAACCGGCCACGCAGACAGCCGGGACGGACCAGAACAGGCGGGTGACAGTCTCCACGGACGGAGAACCCTCGATCGGCCCGGCCAATGCGCCGATTACGATCGTCGAGTTTAGCGATTATCAATGCCCATATTGCCAGCTTTGGTATCAACAGGTTTACCAGCAGCTCATGGCAAGTTACCCCAACCAGATCCGTTTCGTCTACCGCGACCTGCCCTTGTCGATCCATCCCGAAGCAGTCCCGGCGGCCGAAGCAGCTGACTGCGCCGGTGCGCAGGGCGACTACTGGCAGTATCACGACGCCCTCTTCGACCAGAAGTATGGGCTTGGCCGACAGGCATACGAAAAATATGCCGCCGACCTGGGCCTCGACATGAATGCGTTTACAAGCTGCCTCGACAGCCATCGCTATGTCGCCGAAATCCAGTCGGACGCCAGCGATGCAGCCAAGGTCGGCTTGGACAGTACGCCCTCTTTCGTAATCAATGGACAGGTTGTGATCGGGGCTCAACCCATCGAGGCGTTCAAAGCCGTAATCGATGCGGAATTGAAAAAGAAACACTAATTCCTGAAAACGCCCGTCCGGGCGTTTTGAGAGGGTCTGATGAAAAAATTCATTGCCATTGCGGGCAACATCGGGGTTGGAAAATCCACCCTGGTTGAAATGCTGTGCGAAAAATTGGATTGGACGCCGTTCTTCGAGCCGGTCGCCGAGAATCCCTACCTGGCTGATTTCTACCGGGATATGCAAACCTGGGGCTTTCACTCGCAGATCTTTTTCCTGACCCACCGCCTGCGCGCCCACCATCAACTGGCGCAGTATCCGACCTCGGTGATCCAGGATCGCTCCGTCTATGAGGACGCCGAAATTTTTGCCCACAACCTTTTCCTTCAGGGACACATCCGCACCCGCGATTACCAGACCTATCGGGAGCTCTATTTGACGCTGGTCGAATTCCTGCCTCCGCCCGATCTGGTGATCTACCTGCGCGCTTCTGTACCGACCCTGGTGCAGCGCATCGGCAACCGCGGGCGTGAATACGAAAGAACCATTCCAGCGGACTATCTTGCCAGCCTGAACAATCTATACGAGACCTGGATCTCCAACTTCACCCTCTGCCCGGTGCTGACCGTCCCGGCAGACGACGTGGACTACGTGGCCCACAGCGGCCACCTCGAACTGATCGTTAGCAAGGTGGAGGAAAAGTTAACAGGCAAAGAAGAGGTCATTTTCGACCCGGAGGAAGTTGCCCGGGCGGCATGTGACTGAAATGGGCGGCCCGGAGGCCGCCCATTTTTATTCTGCAAACACTTCCCACTTTCCCCTGTTTTTTATCCAGAGAGGATGCTCATCTGATGCACCGGTGATCCCTCCGCCAGCGCCATTGCACTCGGCGGCGGCCATCTCCGCCGGGACCGTATCCGAAAGCGGGCAGGCGGGGGCCGTCGGTGTCGGCGTCCCGAAGCCTGGCGTGGGCGTAGAAGAATTCAGGGACAGGTTGGGCCGTCCTGGGCTGGGGCGGCAGGAGAACTTCCAGGCGCCGGTCCCATCCGGGAGGCGGCACCAGGTCACATCCGGGGCTGCCACGATGGGATAAGTGAAGGCATCCGTGATCCGCCCATCCGGGCTGGTCAGCCGGACCGTGGCACCTCCGTCGCTCAAGGAAATCCCTGTTTCGGAATGGAAAAAGACGACGATCTGCTTCGGCAGGAGTGGAGTATTTGGCAAGGTATAGCGTGCACCGCCGCCGTTGTCCAGTTTCCAGTTCTGCAAGTTGATCGTGGAAGTTCCAAGGTTGATGATTTCGATGTACTCATCCTGCGTATTGATAATGCCGTCGTCGTTCCAGTCCGTCTGAGGATGGGGCAGGATCTCGTTCATCACCACTGTGCTCACATAGGTAGTAGCCGTCCGGGTAGGGGTGCGCGTCCGCGTCATCGTGCGGGTTGGGGTGACCGAAGGGGTGAATGTGGGCGTGGAGGTGAGGACTCCGGTGCAGAGCAAAAGAGGGCTGGCCAAGTCCTGCGGGTCGGCGGAAGGATTCCACGAAAAATCTGCCGCGTTGTTATCCGTATCGTAACAGGAAGTGCCCCAGCCGGGTTTTCGCCAGTAGCTTTGGTTTGAATTGCCCGTCAGAGGCACCAGGTTGGTCCCTTCACGATAATACGTGGAGAGACAAAGGCCGGCCTGGTCGATGATCGCCCCGGATGAATTCAACAGGGCAATTCCCCCGTCATCCGCCAGGGCAGCCGAGTACGTTTGGTCTGGGGGAACTAAGGTCGCGAGGCTGAAATTGGTGGAAGCGGCCAGGTAGTGCTGCCCGGGCTTCAGGCTGGTTCCGCTGGTGATCGTGAGCAGGCTGTACGTCGTGGTGCCGCAGCTGGCCGAGCGGCGGATGCTCCAGCCACCAATATTGACCGTCGCACCAGTAGGGTTATACAGCTCGACGAATTCATCGTCGCTGCCGTCCTGGCCACGTGAGCGGAACTCGCTGATGACGATATGCGTCGGAGCGATCGGGGTAAAGGTCATGCTGGGCGTCAGGGAGGTCGTCGCCGTAGGGCTCGCCGTCGGTGTGCTGCTGGCGGTTGCCGTGGCCGTTGCGGTCGGGGTGAAAGTGGATGTCGGCGAAGGGGTGGGGGTGCTGGTCACCGTACCGGTGAGAGACGCGGTCGGCGTATCCGTGGTCGTTCCCGTCAGCGAGGGAGTAAAGGTCGCCGTAGGGGTGCCGGTCTCGGTGGGAGTCTCGGTGCTGGTGGGCGTCGGAGAGTCCGTGGGACTTGACAGGAGCAGATTACAGAGTGTAAAGTCGCTGAGCAGGTTTTGCGGGTCGCTCGGAATACGGGTGACGAAATCCAGGATATTATTTCCCGAGTCAAAGCAACTTCCAGAGTTTCCCCCGAGAAGGCGTTCATAGCTCTTATCTGAAGTACCAGTCAGGGGGGTAAGGGGAGTGCCGTTGACATAAGCAGAAGTAGAGCACATTCCAATCTGATCGATCTTCCTATTTTGCAAATCGATCAAAGCGATTCCCCCATTATCCGCAATGCCATAAGCAGCGCTATCCTTGGTACCAATAGCTGGATAATATAAATCTGCCGTCACCATTAAGGCAGGTGTCGAAGTTCCTTCCCCCACAGATTTTACAACCAGGAAATGTTGCCCGGGCGCAAGGCTTGTACCCTGGGGAATGCTTATCAGTTCGTTTGTAGTACTGGAACACCCCGCTGCTTTTGAAATTGACCATCCACTGATATCAACTGATAATCCTGTTGGATTGAATAGTTCGATGAACTCATCATAGCCCCCACTCGGCCCCCTCGTCCGGAACTCGCTGATGACGACGTGGCTGGCCGGATCGCCCGCCCGCCGGGTCCAGGCAGCTGGGTCCATTCTGCTTTGAGACGCGCTGACCAAACCCCTCGCGACGAGCAATGCGGTAACGATCCCAAAAACAGTTAGACTGCCAGGCATTTTTACCGTCTCGATTTCCTCCCATATCATAACACGTACTTGGTCGAGCGCGTTAAAACAGTCCCTTCTTACGAACTGGAATGATTTTGCTGGTCTAGCGGGGTTCTACAACGATCTTGATTGCCGTTCGGACCTTCTCTTCGATTTCCACGTCCACGAACTCCGGGACAGCGACGATAGCGATGCCATCGTTTTTCAAATAGCCGGTCGCCAGGACCAACGCTTTTACCGCCTGGTTGACCGCGCCCGCCCCAATGGCCTGGATTTCCGCACGCTTGTGTTCACGAACCACACCCGCTATCGCTCCAGCCACGGCGGACGTTCGGGAGGTTGCCGATACTTTGATCGTGTCCATTTTGATGTCCCTCGAACGATTGATCGATTGAGTTGGGTATGATTCCTAACAAAATTGTATACTATTTGTGTGTCCGATTCAAGCAGGCAGTACAATTGTCTAAACGTGCACAAGTACCCGGCTTCCTCTTCCCCCTGGGTCAAATCTATCTCCAAATGCCCGGGATCGCGGTTCCGCAATTTGGGCAGGTCGACTGCGCCGTGATCCGCACCTCGTGGATGCGGTATCCGGAGCGGCGCACTAAGGGCGTGTTGCAGTTTGGACAGAAAGTGTTCTCATATTCGTCCACCCGCCCCGGCAGGTTGCCGGCGTAGACGTAATGCAGCCCGGCTTCCCGCCCGATCTCGGCCGCCCGAAGGAGCGTTTTCGCCGGCGTATTGTCGACATCGCTCATCTTGTAGTCCGAATGGAACGCCGTTACGTGCCAGGGGATGTCGGGGGAGACGGACGAGAGGAAGCGGGCCGCCTCCCAGAGTTCGTCGGTGCTGTCGTTGAAACCCGGCACGACCAGGGTGACCACCTCCAGCCAGAGGCCCATTTCCTTGACACGCCGGATTGTATCCAGGACATTGTTCAATACTCCGCCCAATTGACGGTAATTCTTGTCCCGCATCGACTTCAGGTCGATCTTCATCCCGGAGAGATACGGCCGCAGATATTCCAGCACCTCCGGCGTGCCGTTGCCGTTCGAGATATAGACGCACTTCATCCCGGCCTGGATGGCCTGCCTGAAGACCGCCGCCGCCCACTCGCTCGTAATAAGCGGCTCATTATAGGAGGATGCAACCGCCTGCGCCCCGGCCCGATGGGCTACTTCCACGATCTGCTCCGGGGAGACCCGCTTCACGAAATAAGCCGATTCGTCCGAGGCCGGGTCGCGCAGCGCCTGGGAGGTCAGCCAGTTCTGGCAGTAACCGCAGTGGAAATCGCAGCCCAGCATCCCGAAGGTCAGGGCGATCGCCCCGGGCAGGATGTGGTTGAAGGGTTTTTTCTCGATCGGATCGGCATTCAGCGCCGCCACGTACCCCCACGGGACGCGCAATTCCCCATTCTGGTTGAAACGCACCTGGCAGATGCCGCGCCGCCCCGGCCGGACCAGGCAGCGGTGTCCGCACGCCACACAACGGACCGATCCGTCCGGCTGGGATGCGACCAGTTCGGCAGGCGCCGTCAGGGAGTCCAAAACGTTTTCGAGCTTGAGCATCCCACTAATCATACACCTTTTGTCAGATATAATCGACTCAAGGAGTCCCCATGTCCCTCGATCCCATCGCAATCCGCAAACAATTCCCCTCGCTGGACCGCCCGGCCATCTTCTTCGATAACCCCGGCGGGACGCAGATCGCCCGGCCCAGCCTGGACCGGATCACGAAGTATTTACTGGAGTGCAACGCCAACCATGAAGGGGTCTTCGCCACCAGCCGGCAGTCCGACGCGATCCTGGCAGAGGCCCACGCCGCCATGGCGGATTTTCTCAACGCCTCCAGCCCGAAGGAGATCGTCTTCGGGAATAACATGACCACCCTGACGCTGCACATCAGCCGCTCGCTGGCGCGCACTTTCAACCCCGGAGACGAGGTCGTCGTCACCCGGCTGGACCACGACGCCAACATCTCCCCGTGGCTGCTGGCCGCCGAAGACCGCGGCTGCAAGGTCACCTGGATCGACATCGACGTGGAAGATTGCACCCTGAAGCTGGACGAGCTCGAAAAGGCCCTGGCCCGCAAGCCCAGGCTGGTGGCATTCGGCTACGCATCCAACGCCGTCGGGACGATCAACCCGGTCCGCAGGATCGTCGAGATGGCCCACGCCGCCGGGAGCCTGGTCTACGTGGACGCCGTCCAGTACGCGCCGCACGGACCGATCGACGTTCAGGGCCTGGGGATGGATTTCCTGGTCTGCTCAGCCTACAAATTCTTCGGCCCGCATGCCGGGGCGCTTTACGGCCGCCACGAGCTGATGGAAGAATTGAAAGCCTACAAAGTCCGCCCGGCGACGAACGAGCTGCCGGGCAAATGGGAGACCGGCACCCAGAACCATGAAGGCATCGCCGGAGTATTGGGGGCGGTCGAATACCTGGAATGGGTCGGAAAGACTTTTGGCGGTGAACAGGCGGAAGGCCTCGGCGATCGGGGGTACATCGGCCGCCGGATGGAACTCAAAAAGGCAATGACCGCCATCCGGGCTTACGAGTTCGAGCTCAGCCGGGCGCTGCTGGCCACGCTCGAGTCCATCCCGGGGCTGCGGCTGTACGGCCTTTCCGATCCGCAGCGCCTGGACGGGCGCGTCCCGACCTTCTCCTTCCGGCTGGAGGGGAAACACCCGCAAGCCGTCGCCGAAGCCCTGGCGAAGGAGAACATCTATGTCTGGGACGGGAACTACTACGCCCTGGCAGTCACCGAACGGCTGGGAGTCGAGGCGAGCGGCGGAATGGTGCGCGTCGGCGCGGCCCATTACAACACGCTGGAAGAGATCGCCCGGATCGGGGATGCCCTGAAAAAGATCGCCGGCTGAGGATTCGCTCAGGCGGTCCACTGGACCAGCTCGATCAGGTTTCCTGCCGGGTCGTGGACCATCGCCCACCGACCGGTGGGATTCGCTTCCGTCCCCCAGGGCAAGTCGATGCCGTTCCGGCGCAGGGTTTCGGCAGCCGCATCCAGGTCCGGGACAGAAAAGGTCACGACGGGGAAACGCGGCTCGGGGTCGGGAGGCAGGGCCGGACGACCGGGCAGGATGGCCAGCAGACAGCCGTCCACTCGGAAGTGGGGGCGGTCGGCGTGATGCGGCAGGAGCGGCAGGCCCAGGACGTCCCGGTAAAAACGAACGGCGGCTGGAATGTCCTCCGCCCACAGACTGACCACTGCAAGATGGATGTCCATTGATTCTCCTTGTGAAAACAAAAATCCCGCCGGATGGCGGGAGGACCCACTTAAGCACGAACGCCTGGGTGAGGGGGGCACCCAAGCGTTCGTAGCCTTATATTACTAGATTATCAAAAATATTGCAAGCGATTTTGGTTAGAATTCGGTTAACATTTTTGATAAGTTCGCCAGTGCCCCAGGCGGGAATTGAACCCACAACCTTAGCCTTAGGAGTGCTCTGCTCTGTCCATTTGAGCTACTGGGGCGTAAAAGAAATTATACCAAATTCTTGCGTTTCCTCTTAACCGTTGCTATACTACAAGGTATCGCGTGGAAAGAGTCCGGATTCATCCCATTTACTCGTTCTTCCACATCGCCAGGTCTATCGCAGAGTGCAAGGAGCAATCATCGTTATGGAGCCAACCAAGTTCGGTCGGTACGAAATCAAGGCCGAGATCGGCCGAGGGGGTATGGCTACTGTCTACCATGCCTATGACCCACGATTCGAGCGCGAGGTGGCCATCAAGGTCTTGCCACGTGAGATGCTGCACGATCCGCAGTTCCGGACGCGCTTCGAGAGGGAAGCCAAGACCGTTGCAATGCTCGAGCATCCGGCCATCGTTCCGGTCTACGATTTCGGCGAGGAGGATGGCCAGCCGTATTTCGTGATGCGTTACATGACCGGCGGTTCGCTCTCCGACCGGATGAAAAAGGGACCGATGAGCATCCAGGAGGCTGCCCACCTGCTTACGCACCTGGCCCCCGCCCTGGACGAAGCCCACGTCAAAGGCATCATCCACCGGGACTTGAAACCCGGCAACATCCTTTACGACCAGTACAACGAACCCTACGTCTCCGACTTCGGCATCGCCAAATTTGCCGAAGCGCAGACCAATGTCACCGGCAGCGCCATCGTCGGCACCCCGGCTTACATGAGCCCCGAGCAAGCCCAGGGCGACCGGGTAGACGGACGCTCCGACATTTACGGGCTCGGCATCATCATCTTCGAGATGCTGACCGGCCAGCAGCCTTATCATGGCGATACGCCGATGAGCGTGGTCGTCAAGCACATCACCGACCCGGTCCCCCACATCCTGGACGTCAAGCCGGACCTGCCGGCCGACATCGAAGTTGTGATCGAAAAGGCGATGGCCAAGAATCGCGACGAGCGCTTCCAGACCGTAAAGCAGCTGGCGGATGCCCTCAACACGATCGCCCGCGGCGAAAAGCTGGACCTGGCCGGAACCGAGGCGACCGTGATTACTGGGCCGAAGACCGTCGCCGGCAAGCGGCAGGTGCAGACCCTCCAGGAGACGGTCCTTTCCAAGCGCGGGGCGCAAGGCCAAGCAGCCCAGGCGGAAAGCAAGCCGGCCGGCCGCAAGGGCGGCGGCGGGATCGTCGTCGGCGTGGTGGCCCTGGTCCTGATCCTGGCTGCCATTGCAGGCGTTTTCCTGTTCAGGAATAAGTTGCCCTTCCTGGCAGTGCCCGCCAGCACACCCAGCACAACCGCAACACTGCAGAAGGCAGTGGTCCAAGTCGTCACCCCGACCGCCGGGGCGGATACGCCGACAGCTTCCCAGGATACCCCCACGTTGACGATCGCAGCAGTCACCCAGGAGACGACCACGGAAACCCCGGCAGCCGTCAGTCCGACCGACACGGTCGTCGGCCTGCCCGCCGTGGGCGGGGCGGATACGCTCGCCTTCCTGAGCGATGGCGACATCTGGACGATGGGCATCGACGGCTCGAACCCCCAACGGATCACCAAGGATGGGGCCGAGAAACACAACCTGCAGTGGGCGCCGGACGGGCAAAGCATCTTCTATATCGGCGGGAAGTGCGTCCATTACGTGACAGTGGCGGACGACAAGGACACCAGCCTGACCTGCTTCACCGCTGCGGATTACCTGGATTCCTTCGAGATCTCGCCGGACGGGTCGCAGGTGGCCATCAGCCTCAACCATGTCCTTTACGTCGTTCCCTTCGACCTGCAGAAGCTGTCCGCCGCCCGCAACTGGACCCAGCTGCAGGCCATGAACGGCTGCTTCACGTACGGCAATCTGCACAACCAGCCGATCATCAAGGCGGTCCGCTGGTCGGGAGATGCGAAAGACCTGGCTGCCGACACGCTCAGCGTGGGCGCCACCGGCAGGGTGGACCTGGTCCTGGTCTTCGACATTTCCAAGTGCGACAGTAACGTCTCGTCCTGGCTGGACAGCTTCCCGCGTGCGCCGTTCGTCCCGAACGGGTATACCAAGAACCCGGTCATCCCGCATTTCGCCTGGGACGGACAATCCCTGTTCCTTTTCAACAGCATTTTCCGTTTCGAATGGGGTTACCTGTACGCCTATAACTTTGACTCCAAGAAACCCGGCGACCTGCTGACCCCGCTGAAATCCTGCTGTTACACCGCCGCTACCTGGAGCCCCGACGGCAGCTACATGGCCTTTGCCTATCAGGACATCGACGGTGGGAACATCCAGATGTATTACATCCCTTACGGGAGTCTGGGCACCGGGGCATCCTACACCCCGCTGACCCTGCCCGACGGCCTGTTCAAACGGTTGGGCGGGCGGATCGAGATCGCCCTGCGGCCCGGCAAATAAACGAAATCCCGGCATCTTCGAGAGATGTCGGGATTTTTTACAATGCCTGGATGATTTCTTTCACCAGTCCCGGTCCGGCATACACCAGGCCGGTATAGACTTGCACCAGCGCCGCCCCCATGTCCAGGCGGCGTTTGGCATCCTCGGGGCGCATGATCCCGCCGGCGCTGACGACCGGGATCCGCCCGTCCAATTCCTTCAATACCTGGGAGAGCACCGTCTCACTGCGGGCGCGCAGCGGGCTGCCGCTCAATCCGCCGTTTTCCTCCCGGCGGGCGGAGCGCAGCCCATCCCGGGACAGGGTGGTGTTGGTGGCGATCACGCCGTCCATGCCGGTGCGGACGATCACATCCAGGGCGTCCTCCAGTTCGGCATCGCTCAGGTCGGGCGCCAGCTTTACCAGCAGCGGGAGGCGTTTTTCCAGCCTCTCCTGTTCGATGCGGCGCTGGTGGGCCAGCTGGGTCAGCAGACCTTCCAGGGCGTCGCGGCCCTGCAAGCGGCGCAGCCCAACCGTGTTGGGCGAGCTGACGTTGATCGCCAGGTAATCGGCCAGCGGAGCAAAGTTCTGCAGCAGGGCAAGGTAATCGAATACGGCTTCCTCGTTTGGCGTCTGCTTGTTCTTGCCCAGGTTGATGCCGAGAACGGTCGACAGCGGCCGGCGGGCGTAGCCGACCTTTCCGGTCAGGATGTTGACCCGCCGGCGGCGGATGGTCTTCCGCACAGACGCCATGACCGCTTCCGCCCCCCGGCCGGGGAAGCCCATCCGGTTGATGACCGCTGCGTCTTCGACCAGGCGGAAGATGCGCGGCTTCGGGTTGCCGGGCTGCGGCAGCGGGGTGACCGTGCCAATCTCGAGATGGCCAAATCCGAGCGTCGCCAGGCCGTCCAGGGCAATGCCATCCTTATCATAACCGGCCGCCAGGCCAACCGGGTTCTTGAACTTCAACCCGAAGACTTCGACCGGTTTTTGCGGCGCGGCATACAGAGCCTGCAAAAACCAGCGGGCCGGGGCGACGTTCCCCGCCAGCCGGACCAGTTGCAGGGTCAGGCGATGAGCTGCTTCCGGATCCATCTGGAAGAGGAACCGGCGGAAGAAAACGTACATTCAGGATTTGGGCTTGTGGGTTGCGAGGTAGCGCTCGCATTCAAGGTTGTACTTCTTGGCGCGCGCTTGCAGTTTGGGCAGGATCTCGAAATTGCCCTGAAGCAGGTCGGCTCCGGAGGTGACGATCTGCTGGCCCATTTTCACCAGGGTAGGCTTGAGCTCGCTCTCGCTCAGCGTGGCAGGACGGAAGGCCTGGGCCGGGGTAGGAGCTTTCTGCTCGCCCCGTTCGACCAGCAGCCAGCCAAGGGTGGACTTGTTCTCGGCCTTGTGCAGGTCTGCGATCTCCAGCCAGGGCGTATCGCCGATCTCATAGTTCAGGCACACTTCGGTTGTCATGTTCTGGAAGCGGATTGCGACCGTGCGATCCACGTATTTCGTTTCGACTTTCTTGAAACCGAACTTCGATTCGAGGCCCCAAAATGCTTCGTCGACCGTGCTTTCAAAGACTGTCTTTTTCATAGAATCATCCTACTCATCCCATTTCTAAGGGAAAAATCAACCAGATAGTTGTACCACAATCCTTCTTATTTTGGGGTTTTTCGAACTCAACCAGTCTGTTTGAGGAACTCCCGCGTCGCCGCGATCTTGTCCTTCCCGACCCGGCCGGTCTTCTCCCAGTAATCCAATAATTTGGCAATCGTCAGGACCGCGTGCAGGCGGTAGCCAGCCCGCTCGAGGGCTTCCTTCGCCCCGGACTGGCGGTCGATCAGGACGGTCACATCCCGGACTTTCAGCCCGGCGCCGGTCAGCTTGTCGATGGCTTCGAACTTGGATCCGCCGGTGGTGGCCAAGTCGTCGATGACGACGACGGTCTCGCCGGCCTTGTACTCGCCCTCGATCTCGGCCCGGGTGCCGTAGTCCTTGACCTCCTTGCGCGGGTAGATCATCGGGTAGCCTCCCTGCAGGGAGACGGCGGTCGCAATCGGGATGGCGGCGTACGGCAGTCCGGCCAGGCGGTCGAACTTCAGGCCGGCCAGCAGAGGCAGGTAAGCCGCCCCGACCTGTGCGAGCAGTCTGGGATAGGAGATGACCTGGCGAAGGTCGAGGTAAATAGGGGACTTCAATCCCGACTTGAGGGTGAACTCGCCGAACTTGACGCAGCCGGCCTCGAGCAGGCCATCGGCCAGGGATGCCAGGGATGCCAGGGAAGTATCGCTCATGGGGTTCGCTTTCTATTCGAATTCGGGGCGGCCAGTCGTGTTCGGACGCACAGGATAACGACGAGCCGGAAGGTCATGGAACTCAGGCGCGCAGGGTTCCCTGGATATGCAAGATCTCGTCGCGCAGCTCGGCCGCAGCAAGGCCGGGATTTTCCGCCCGGGAGAGACTGCGCGAGACGTTGACCAGCAGGCCTTTCCCGTCTGCACGCAGGCCGGAGCGGAGCGCCGCTTCCATGTCCGCGCCCTGGGCGCCCACGCCGGGGGTGAGGAACCACAGGTTCGGCGCGGCCGCCCGGACGCGCTTGAGCGCCTCAGGCTGGGTCGCCCCGACCACCAGGCCGATGTTATTCCCGGTATTCCAAGTTTGGGCCAGGCGGGCGATGTGGACGTGCAGGGGCACCGGGTCCGTCGCCCCGACCGGCAGATCCTGCAGGTCGGCCGCGCCGGCGTTGGAGGTCTTGCAGAGCAGGAAGACGCCCTTCTCTTTATACGCCAGGAACGGGTCGAGCGAGTCTTTGCCCAGGTAGGGATTGAGGGTGATGGCGTGCGCCCGAAGCAGTTCGAAGGCAGACCGGGCATAGGCTTCGGCCGTCGAGGCGATATCGCCGCGCTTGGCATCCAGGATGACCGGGATCAGCGAACCGCGCCGGTCGGACTCGGCCTGGACGGCCGCGATGACATCCTTCAGGGCGGCCCAGCCCTCCGGCCCGCAGGCCTCGAAGAAGGCCGCGTTGGGCTTGAAGGCGGCTGCGTACGAGGCGGTCGCTTCGACCAGGCGCAGGCAGAAATCCCGCGCCGCCGCGGCCGTCGGTTCCGGGAGGTCGGACGGGTGCGGGTCCAGCCCCACGCACAACAGGGACGAGCAGTCGTCGACGCGTTTTTGGAGGAAGGTAAAAAAGGTTTCCATGTATGTTCGCCTCTACTCTCCGAGAGAAAATGCGCGCTTCTTTCGCCGCACGGATGCGGCGTTCCCGGCGCGGCTCAATCGCCGGGCAGTTCCTCCAGCTTGGCGAGCGCCCGGTTGACCTGCTGGCGGGAAGCGCCTGCTGCGGCCAGACCCTGGTCGTCCAGTTCGAGCAGGCGCCGGTAATAATCGGAAAGGGCCAGCCGGGTGTCGACCGGCAGGTCGCCAGCTGGCAATCGTTGGATCAACGGTCCGACCTTGCCGGTAATTCCCGGGGTCAGGCCGGAAGCTTCACTCAGGGCCACTTCCAGGAGGAACCGCAAGGACCGGGCGAAAGCCGCATTCGCCTGGGCCGGGTGGCCTTGTTTGAGAAGGATCTCGCCGTCCTCCTGGTAGAGGTCCGCCAGGATCGCCAGCCGCCCGGTATCCAGCGCATCCTGCGTCGTCAGCGCGGCCAGGATGCTGCCGTCCTCCATCTGGTCGACAATGTTGGCAGGGAGGTTCATCAGCTGCTCGATGGCCTGCCGGATGGCTTGCCGGGCTTCCGAATACTTGCCCTTCTTTCGCAGGCCGATCGCAGTCATCAGGGCCGCAGTGGCCTGGTTGATGATCCGCATCAGGTAATCTTCAGAGAACATCGGCAGGACTCCACAAACAGAACGGCGATGTTTTTTTGCTTACGCTTTTCCGAGGACCATCGCCAGCAAGGCCATTCTAACGTACAAACCGTATTCCATCTGGCGGAAATATGCCGCCCGGGGATCGTCGTCCACTTCCATGGCGATCTCGCCGACCCGCGGCAGTGGGTGCATGACGATCATGCGTTCCTTGGCAGCCTTGAGGACCTTGGGATCGATCACATAGGCGCCCTTGACCGACTCGTAAACGGCCTCGTCGGTGAAGCGCTCTTTCTGGACCCGGGTTACGTAAAGCACGTCGGTCTGAGGCAGCACGCCCTCGAGGGTGGTCGCTTCGAACTGGTCCACGCCCTTCGCCTTGAGTTCCTCGATCAGCTCGGCCGGCATGCGCAGGATGTCGGGAGCCACGTAGTTCAGCTTGACCTTGTAGAGCGAGAGCAGCCTAGCCAGCGAATGAACGGTGCGGCCATGCTTCAGGTCGCCCAGCAGGGTGACGGTCAGGCCGTCGAGGTGGCCAAGCTCCTCCCGGATGGTGAACGAGTCGAGCAGGGCCTGGGTGGGATGCTCGCCGATCCCATCGCCGGCGTTGATGACCGGCTTGCGGGCGTACTTGGCTGCCAGGGCCGCCGAGCCAACTTCCGGGTGGCGGATGACGATCACGTCGGCGTAACACTCCAGCGAGCGGACGGTATCCGGCAGGGACTCGCCCTTGGCCACCGATGAATATTTCACCTCATTGATCGGGATGACAGAGCCGCCCAGCCGTTCCATGGCAGCGGTAAAGGATGAGGAAGTACGGGTGGAAGGCTCGTAGAACAGGTTGGCCAGGATCTTGCCCTTGAGCAGGTCGAAGGTGCCGATGTGGTCGACCATGTCGTGCATCTCGTGGGCCACGGCGTAGACGTATTCCAAGTCTTCCCGGCCGAACTGGCTGATCGAGAGGATGTCTTTCCCGTACCAGGGGGCGAGCTTGTAGTCGCCGAAGGGCAGGTGGGCCATATTGTGTTTGGTGGGCATGGTTTTACTCCTTTTTTCTATTTGGGATAAGATAACGAACGAATATTCCGACCAAAGCCAGGCGGCGCCAGGACCTCGCCGTCCCGGAAGGCTTCCTTCCCGCGCAGGACGACCTTCCGGATCCGGCCCCTGACCTTCCAACCCTCGAAAGGCGTCCAGCCGCAGCGGGATTTCATCTCCGCAGCGTGGATTTCGTATCCTTCATTCTCGTCCACTTCGACCCAGGTCTCGGGCTGCTCGGGCAGGCTGAAAATCCGGCGTGGGTTGGTCAGGGACTTCTCGATGAGCTGTTCGACGGTCAGGCGGCCTTCGCTGACGGCGGTCAGCAAAAGCGGCAGGAGTGTCTCCACGCCGGGGAAGCCGGGCGGCGGGTTCTCGCCGTCCTTCTCGGCCAGGGTGTGCGGGGCGTGGTCGGTGGCGAAGCAGTCGATGACGTCCAGGTTGGCCCAGAGAGCGTCGACGTCCTCCTTCGTCGCCAGCCGGGGACGCACTTCGCCGCGGCCGGGATGGCCCTGACTGATGGCGGGAATATCGTCCCGGGTGAGAAAGAGATGGTGCGGGCAGACCTCACAGGTGACCCGGATGCCGCGTTCCTTGGCGGCCTTGATGAGGAGAACTTCTTCTTTCAAGGAAATATGGGCAATATGGACCGGCCGGTCGTAGATGGCCGCCATCAGGATGACCGCCGCCATGCTGCGGCTCTCGGAGTGGGCCACGATCGGCAGGTCCCGCGGCCAGGCCCGGAAGTGTTCCTGCCAGATGGTCATCGAGTCCAGGCGCAGCTCGCCGAAGGTCTGGTCGAGGTACATCTTCAAGCCGGCCACGGGCAGGGGCGATGCCTCCGCCGCCCTTACCTGCGGCCCGGCACCCAGGAACTGGGCGTAATCGCAGTGAGCCTTGGCCCGGGCGGCCTGCAAGGCCAGGTCGAGGGTGGCGGCGTCGAAGATGGGCGGCTTGGTATTCGGCATGGCCAGTACCATCGTCACGCCGCCGGCCAATGCAGCGGCCGTGCCGGAGTCCCAGTCTTCCTTATGGGTCTGGCCGGGCTCGCGCAGGTGGACGTGGGGGTCGATCAATCCGGGAAGCTTAATCATCTTTTTCTCCGCCCTCACCCTTTATCCAATCTCCTACTGGGAGAGGGGATGGGGTGATGGTAAAAAAAAGAGCCGATAAACGGCTCTCTAAAAGGAAAATGGAACGGGCGCACCCGGGCGGTTGTTTGGAAAGTCTCGAAAATGCTCTAGGATAACCATATCGGGCCGAATTATAGGCGGGCCGGGATTTTTGTCAAGGGCGCAGGGTCGAATGTTTGGCCGGGCGCTGTCAAAAATAACCTGAGCGGATTCATCCTCCGCTCAGGTGTGTCAGACCGGCTTACACTCGCGACCTGCTCAGATGGATCACTTTGCTTCAGCAGGCTGCTTGGATTTCGCGGGCTGCTTGATTGCGGCCACAATCTCCTGCCAGTTCAAAATCAGGTTCAGGATAATGCCCAGCAGGGAAACGGCCACCAGGCCAGGAATGGCGAAGGAGCCCACCGTTAATGTGTTGGCGAAATGCTGCAGGGTCGTCAAGGCGCCCTGTGCGCTGGCGGGCAGGGTGGATCCATCGATTCCGCCGACGATCGGCCGGAGGTACTCGACGATGATCGCCACGATCATCATGGTTCCCATGGAAGCCACCATGATCTGATTGCTCTTTTTGGCCATGTCCACCCCTTCGGATTGGAGTAAGTTGAACCCGGCCCAGGCGATCAAGCCAAACAGCAGGAAGGTCGCTCCACCCAGCACGCCCTGCGGAATGGACAAAATCAGCGGAGAAAGTTTCCCAAGGAAGCCGGCCAGGACGGCTAGGAAACCTGCCAGATACATGACCTTCAGGGAGAAGACACGCGTGATGGCAAATACGCCCATGTTCTCTCCATAGGTGACGCTGGGCGTGCCAGACCAGGAAAGCATATTGCTGATGCCGTCCGCGATCAGGCTGCGGGAAGTGCGCGGGATGAAATCCTGACCGACGATCGAGGAAGTACCCTTTAGGTGGCCCAGATGCTCCATCAACACGGCGGTAACGGTGACGAGGATCATCGGGACGACCACCCGCATGTCGAAGACCGGCAGGACGAATTTGGGCAGAACGAAGAATGGCGCAGAAATGACGTCTTTCAAGTTGACCTGGCGGAAGACGAGGGCAACCACATAGCCTGTCACAATGGAGAGCAAGACCGGCAGGGCGCTGATGACGGAGCCCTTGCGGAATTTGGTGGCGAAGATGACACCCAAGGCAAAGGTGACCAGGGCCAGCCACGGATTGGTCATCGCTTCGCCCCAGGCAACCGGGGCCAGGAGCAAACCGATCGCAATGACGACCATGGCTAAAATGCTGGGCGGCATAAGGATATTGATCCAGCGCCAGCCGATCAATCGAACCAACAACCCGACCACGATCGTGGTCAGCCCGGCTGCGATGATACCGCCGGCGACCATCCCCTGGTTCCCCCATGAGGAGGTCATAACGAACGAGATGGGGGCGATATAGCTAAAACTGGTTCCCATATAGGCCGGCACACCGGTGATCAGGCTATATACGATAGTCCCGATGCCGGAAGTGAAAAGCGCCATGGATGGATCCAGGTGCATAAGCACCGGCCCGACGATATTGGCGCCGCTCGCAGTGAGCAAGTGTTGGCATGCCTGCCACAAAGACCGCCAGAATCCCATATTTTCTTCCGGCATCACTTCAACAGTCTTATCCGTGTTTTTTACCCATACTCGTTTAAAAAACGCATTCATCGTACTCCTCCTTTGGAATTAGGTTGGTTTTTGCCCATCGGGTCAACAGGCAAAAAAAAGAGAGCCGTAAAACGGCTCTCTAAAAAACGAAACCAGTGGGCGGCACCGCCCGGATATCCAGGAATTCCCAAAACCGGCATTGTTCAGACATTGGGGCTAATTTTACATGGGGCGGAGATTCTGTCAAGGTTTTTGGACGAAAATTCCCGGCCGGCCGGAGTAACCAGTTATAATTCGGCCGATGATCCTCCTTACCGGAGGGACCGGCTTCATCGGCCGCTCCCTCACCCGCCAACTGGTCGAGAACGGCCATCAGGTGCGCATTCTGCTGCGGCCGTCGCTGCGCACGCCGCGCCTGCCCACCGGGGTGCCGGTCGAAGTGGCCGTCTCCAGCCTGAGCGACGTGCGCGGCCTGCGCGCCGCCATGCGCGACGTGCAGACCATCTTCCACCTGGCTGGCGGCGAAGGCGAAGGCGGGCGCGCCAACCTGCAGGCTGTCGACATCGACGGGACGCGCAACCTGACCCAGGCCGCCGCGGATGCCCGCGTCGAGCGGATCTTCTACCTGAGCCACCTGGGTTCGGACCGCGCCGCCGGGTTCCCGGTCCTCAAAGCCAAGGGCATCGCCGAGGAATTCATCCGCAAGTCGGGCGTTCCTTATACCATCCTGCGCGGCTCGATCCTGTTCGGGCCCGGGGACGAGTTCACCACCGGCCTGGCCATGCTGCTGTCGATCGCGCCCGGTTTCATGCCGCTGCCGTCGAAGGGCGAGACCCTCGTCCAGCCTCTGTGGGTCGAGGACCTGGTCACCTGCCTGATCTGGGCCCTGGACAACCCGGAGACGCTCAACCAGACTTACGACGTTGGCGGGACCGAATACCTCAGCCTGCGCCAGGTGGCCCAGCTGGTGGCGGAAGTATCCGGCCAGCCGCGCCTGCTGGTCAACTGGCCGACCCAGGCCATGCGCGCCCTGACCATTATCATGGAATCCATCTTCCCCCGCTTCCCGGCCTCGATCTTCTGGCTGGACTATCTGGCCGTCAACCGCACCTGCGCCGTGAACACCATTCCCCATGTCTTCGGCCTGATGCCGGCCCGCTTCGCCTCCCGGCTGGATTACCTCCACAACGTCCACTGGACGCGCGAGCTCGTGCGGAGGCTCTTGACCCGCCATGCCTGAGTGGACCATCCGTCTCCTCGAAACGCCCGAAGAAATGGCCGCCATCGAGACCCTCCAGGGGCTGGTTTGGCGCGGGCCCGACCTCGAGATCGTCCCCAAGGACATTTTGCTGGCAGTGGTCCATAACGGGGGTCTGGCGATCGGCGCCTTCGTCGAAACCAGCCTGGTCGGGGCCGTCTTCGGCTTTGCGGGTTTTTATCCCACGCCCGATGGCCCACGCCTGAAGCACCACTCCCACCTCCTGGCCGTCCATCCCGACTGGCGCTCGAAAGGATTGGGATTCGCACTCAAACGCGCCCAGTGGCAGATGGTCCGCAAACAGGGCATCGACCGGATCACCTGGACCTACGATCCCCTGCTCAGCCGGAACGCCCACCTGAACATCGCCCGCCTGGGCGCCGTCTGTAATACTTACCTGCGCTCCGCATACGGCGAGATGCAGGACAGCCTGAACGCTGGCCTGCCATCCGACCGCTTCCAGGTGGATTGGTGGCTGAACACCCGGCGGGTCGAACGGCGCCTGAGCCGCCGGGCCCGCCCAAGCCTGACCCTCGAGCATTTCCTGGCCGCGGAAGCCAATCTGCTTGCCGCCCTGACGGATCCAGGCGGGCTGCCGCATCCTCCCGAGGGCTCTCCCGCATTGACCGGCGCCCTGCTGCTGGTCGAGATCCCCTCCGACCTCTTCGCCCTCAAGAAAGCCGACCTGCCGCTGGCCCGGGACTGGCGCTTCTACAGCCGCGAAATCTTCGAAGAAGCCTTTACGGCCGGCTATCTCGCGACCGATTTCGTCTACGACCGGGACCGCAGCTTCTACGTCCTGACACACGGCGAGACTACTTTATAAGTACGTCTTCACATCCGGCGGGGAGCGTTGGGCTTCATCCATTGCCCAAAAAATCGGATAGGTGTATATTACCTGGAATTTCGCGCGGACGGACAAGAACCCAGTATGCCTCTGACCCCTCCCGAATCGGCCAATATTCTCGAGATCTTTCTCCTGATCGCCCAGTATCCGATGCTGGCTTCGCGCATTCGCCGGGCGATGCGCCAGGAGCTGTTCCATCGAGGCATCATCACCCCCGAACGCTTCGAACAGGAAGTGCGGGAGAAGGCGGTTCTGTCCCAGCAGCGCGAGGGGCTTTACGAGCCGGGTCAAAAAGAAGACGCCCAGCAGTGGGACCTGCGCTTCCATCGCGTCCAGCGCACCCTGACGGATTTCTACTTCGCCTATAACCTGCCGCTGGACCTGCTGCACAAGATCATCGACGACTTACTGGCCCAGCGCCATAACGGCGACGATCCGGAGACCCGCCTGCGTTTCAACCCGGAGTTGGCCCCGCTGGAGATGGTCCTCAAGCAGGCCGAAAAATACGAGGTCCTCGGCGAGGACCAGCGCGCCGCGGTCGACTACCAGCTGCAGGAGCTGCGCGTCGTCCTGCTCAAGAGCCTGGTCAGCGACCAACTGGCCTTCATCCGCATCGCCAAGCAGTGGTTCACGACCTCGGATTTCAATTACGTCCTGCAGCACCGCATCGGCACCGGCAAGGTCGGGGGCAAGGCTGCCGGAATGCTGCTGGCGTACAAGATCCTGGAGAATACCGCCGGAGAGATCTTCGAGCAGGTCGTCCTGCCGCGTTCCTATTTCGTCGGGGCGAACGTGTTCTACGACTTCATGGCAATGAACAACGTGGAGTTCGTCGCCCAGAAATACAAATCCCCCGACCAGATCCGGGCCGAATATCCGGGAATCCAGGATAAGTACACCCATGCCCGCTTCCCGGAGGAGATCGCCGACCAGCTGCGCCAGGTTCTCAATGAAGTCGGCAAAACCCCACTGATCGTCCGGTCGTCCAGCCTGCTGGAAGACAATTTCGGCACGTCTTTTGCAGGAAAGTATTTGAGCATCTTCTGCCCGAACCAGGGCAGCCTGAAGGAAAACCTGCGCGACCTGACCCTGGCGATCCGGCGCATCTACGCCAGCGTCTACAGCCCGGATGCGCTGACCTACCGTCGCCGCATGGGCCTGCTGGACTACGACGAGCGCATGGCCATCCTGCTTCAGGAAGTCCAAGGCGAGCGCCACCGCCAGTATTATCTGCCGACCCTGGCAGGCGTGGCCTACAGCTACAGCCCGATCGTCTGGAATCCGCGCCTCCGGCGGGAGGAGGGCTTCGCCCGCCTGGTGATGGGCCTGGGAACGCGCGCCGTCGACCGCATCGCCGGCGACTACCCGCGCATGGTCAACCTCAGCCACCCGCAGCTGCGCCCGGAGGTGACCCGCAAGACCATCCGCTACTATTCCCAACATTCCGTCGACCTGCTCGACCTGGAAAAGAACCAGCTGGTCACCGTGCCGTACGAATCCGTGCTCGGCTCCGATTACCCGTCCCTACGCTGGGTGGCCTCCATCGACGACGGGGAAAGCCTGCGGCCTCCCGCCGCCCTGGCCCTGAATACCGATCCCAGGCAGTTCGTCCTGACTTTCGACAGCCTCCTGCAACGCAGCGAATTTGTCCCGCTCCTGAAGAAAGTCCTGGCCCGCCTCCAGGAGCAGTACCAGTTGCCCGTCGACATCGAGTTCACCCTTTCGCTCACCCCTGGGACCGGGAAACCCGGCTTGGTCCTCCACCTGCTGCAGTGCCGACCACAGAACCGCTGGAATCCCGAGAAGGACCCGGCCCATGCCCTGCCCAAGGACGTCTCCGAGCGGGACAAGCTCTTCCTGTGCACCCGCATGGTGCCGCAGGGGCGGGTCAGCCAGGTGGAATATCTGGTCTACGTCGACCCGGATGCCTACCACCGCCTCGAGCACCCCGAGGACTACACGGAAGTAGCCCGCTGGATCGGGCAGTTGAACAAAGCCCTGGAGGGCAAGGTCTTTATCATGCTAGGCCCGGGCCGGTGGGGCTCTTCGGACGCCATGCAGGGCGTCCCAGTCAGCTACGCCGACATCTTCAACACCCGCGCCCTGGTGGAATTGGCCAGCAAGAAAGGTGGTTACTCGTCCGAGCCGTCCTACGGGACTCATTTCTTCCAGGACCTGGTCGAGACCCAGATCTACCCGCTGGCCATCTCGGCCGAGGAGACCGAGGACACCCTGAATCTGGATTTCATCCGCGAAGCCGACGACCGGATGGGCCAGTTCGCCGCCGAGCCGACCTCGGCCAGCCAATGCATCAAGGTCATTCACATCCCGTCCGAGCGCCCCGGCTACCACCTCGAGATCGCCATGGATGGGAAGCAAGGGCTTGGTTACCTGGTCAAGGCCCGGCACGCAGAATAAGTGCCTCCCGGAATTTTGAAAACCCGGGAGGCCGACGAAGTCAGGGGGCTTGACATGGCTGATATAATTATTTTCCTATCGCAGGCGGTATAAATAAAACATTTGTGCTATAATCGGTAAATCTCACATAGAGGGAACCATGTCTGCTAATATCATCCGCGTGGTGGGGGCGCGCGAACACAACCTGAAGAACATCACCGTCGAAATTCCCCGCGACAAGCTGGTCGTCATCACCGGCCTGTCCGGTTCCGGGAAGTCCTCCCTGGCCTTCGACACGATCTTCGCCGAGGGCCAGCGCCGTTACGTCGAGTCGCTCTCGGCCTATGCCCGCCAGTTCCTCGGCCAGATGCAGAAACCCGATGTGGATTACATCGATGGTCTCTCCCCGGCCGTTTCCATCGACCAGAAGGGCACCTCCCACAACCCCCGCTCGACCGTCGGCACGGTGACCGAGATCTACGATTACCTGCGCCTGCTGTTTGCGCGGGTCGGCATCCCGCACTGCCCGATCTGCGGACGGGAAGTGGTCAAGCAGTCCGCCCAGGAGATCG
Organism: Anaerolineales bacterium; assembly: GCA_035506155.1. Lineage (GTDB taxonomy): Bacteria > Chloroflexota > Anaerolineae > Anaerolineales > Villigracilaceae > UBA877. The sequence continues at coordinate 11,166 of DATJPX010000152.1, read as the reverse complement.
TCGACGCCGTCCAGGCCCTGCCCGACGGGACCCGTATCCTGGTCCTCTCGCCGGTCGTGCGCGGCCGGAAGGGCACCTATCAGGCCGTTTTCGAGGAGATCCGCAAGGCCGGCTTCGCCCGCGCCCGCGTCGACGGGACGGTCCACAACCTGGACGAAGAGATCGCCCTGGACCGCTACAAGATCCACACCATCGAAGCCGTCGTGGACCGGTTGGTGGTCTCGTCGGCGGGGTCCAAGGAAGACCAGTCCGCCGCCCTGACCCGGCTGACCGATTCGGTCGAGACCGCCCTCAAGTTCGGGGACGGTTACCTGACCCTGCAAGTCCTGGCCGAAAAGGCCGAAGACAATCACGATTTACATTTCTCCGAGCACCTGGCCTGCCCGGAGCACGGCATCAGCATCCCCGAGATCGAGCCGCGCACCTTCTCCTTCAACACCCCGCACGGCGCCTGCCCGGACTGCCAGGGTCTGGGCAACAAGCTCGAGATCGACCCCGAGCGGGTCATCGACCCGGAGAAGTCCCTCTGCGACGGCGCCCTGGTCGCCATGGAATGGAACAACCTGCGCGAGGATACCGGCTATTACGGGCAACTCCTCGAGGCCATGGCGGACCATTACCACATCGACATGAATATCCCCTTCAAGGAGCTGCCGGCTGAACAACAGGAGCTGGTCCTGCACGGAACGCAGGGCGAAAAAGTCCGCATCCACTACCACAACAAGGACGGCCGCCAGGCGGTCTTCGACACCGCCTTCGAAGGGGTGATCGGCAACCTGGAGCGGCGCTACCGCGAGACCAACTCGGAGTACATCCGCGAGAAGATCAGCGAATATATGTCCGACCGGCCCTGTCCGACCTGCGGCGGCAAGCGCCTGCGCCCGGAGGCCATCGCCGTCACCGTGGACGGGACGAACATCATCGACGTGACCAACTGGCCGATCAACCGCACCCTGGAATGGGTGGAGCGGATCTATGGGCCCAAGTCGCCGTTCAATTCCCGGCAGAAGACCGTCTCCGAGCGCATCCTGAAGGAGATCCGCGCCCGCCTGGGTTTCCTGGTCAACGTCGGCCTGGAGTACCTGACCCTGCGCCGCTCGGCCGGCTCGCTCTCGGGCGGCGAGGCCCAGCGCATCCGCCTGGCCACCCAGGTGGGCTCGCGCCTGGTGGGCGTGTTGTACGTGCTGGACGAGCCCTCCATCGGCCTGCACCCGCGCGACAACAACCGCCTGCTCGACACGCTCAAGGGCCTGCGCGACCTGGGCAATACCGTCCTGGTGGTGGAGCACGACGACGACACCATCCGCACCGCCGACTGGGTCATCGACCTGGGGCCGGGCGCGGGCGTCCACGGCGGGCACATCATCGCCGAAGGGACTCCTGAGCAGATCATCGCCCATCCCAAGTCCCTGACCGGGGCCTACCTGTCGGGCCGCAAGCACGTCCCGGTGCCCAAGAAGCGCCGCGAAGGCAACGGCAAGACCCTGACGGTCGTTGGGGCGACCGCCAACAATCTAAAGAACATCACCGTGAACATCCCGCTGGGCAAGTTCGTCTGCATCACCGGCGTCTCGGGCTCGGGCAAGTCCTCCCTGATGAGCGACGTGCTCTACAATGCCTTGGCCGCCAAGCTGAACGGCGCCCACACCCAGGCCGGCGAGCACGAGCGCATCGACGGGCTCGAGCACCTGGACAAGATCATCAACATCGACCAATCGCCGATCGGCCGCTCGCCGCGTTCCAATCCGGCCACCTATACCAGCCTGTTCGAGGAGATCCGCAAGCTCTTTGCCGAACTGCCGGAGAGCAAGGTGCGCGGCTACAAGCCCGGGCGCTTCTCGTTCAACGTCCACGGCGGACGTTGCGAGGCCTGCCAGGGACAGGGCGAATTGCGCATCGAAATGCAATTCCTGCCCGACATCTACGTCCCCTGCGACGTCTGCCACGGGACGCGCTTCAATCGGGAGACCCTGCAGGTCCATTTCAAGGGCCACAGCATCGCCGATGTGCTCGACATGACCGTCGACCAGGCCGTGGAGGAGTTCTCGGCTTTCCCGCACATGCTCAACAAGCTCAAGTTGCTGCAGGAAGTCGGTTTGGGTTACATCAAGGTCGGCCAGCCTGGCACGACCCTCTCGGGCGGCGAAGCGCAGCGCGTCAAACTGGCCAAGGAACTCTCCCGCCGCGCCACCGGCCGGACCCTTTACGTGCTGGACGAGCCATCCGTCGGTTTGCACGCCGCGGACGTCCACATGCTGATCGAGGTCCTGCAGCGCCTGGTGGATGCCGGCAACTCCGTCCTGATCATCGAGCACAACCTGGAGATCATCAAGGTCTCGGACTGGATCATCGACCTCGGTCCCGAGGGTGGCGACCAGGGTGGGGAGCTTATCGCTGAGGGCACGCCCGAACAGGTGGCGGCGGTTTCTAAATCCTACACAGGTCGATTCCTCAAGGGTCACATCACGAAAAAGGTCCCCGTCCATTAATCTATACGCAGACTGGCGCACTCGCAAAATCCTGTGAATTCAGGTAGAATATTCGCACCAATCCGGGAGAATAATTCCGGTACGCCTGTCAAAGAAATGGATGGGAGAAACCTATGACTATAAAAGATACCATCGAGACTTACCGCAAGCGCCGTAATCAAATGATGCCAATCGTCATCGGCGGCGTCGCGATCCTGGTGATCGTGGTGGCGATCATTCTCATCGTGGTATCCATGAGCGGCGGTGGCCTGAGCGCGCTTTTCGCCACCAAAACCCCTACACCGACCATCACCCCGACGCCGACGGAAACATTCACGCCGACCGATACCCCGACCATCACCCCGACGCCGACGGAAACCGCGACGGCGACCCCCTCGAGCGCTCACCCATACGTCGTCCAGGAAGGCGACACCCTGACCAAGATCGTCAAGGACAACAACCTGGGCGATAATGGCCTGCTCCTGATCTACATGCTCAACCCGACGATCGATCCGGCCACCGGCCTGATCCAGGTGGGGGATACGATCATCCTGCCGCCGCCCAATTATCCGATCCCAACCCCGACTGAAATCCCGACCGGGCTGGCGCCGGGGGCGCACATCATCTACCGGGTTATGCCGGGTGACGGTCTGGGCGCCATCGCCGCCAAATTCAATACGACGATCGCGGCAATCCTGCTGGCAAACAAGACCGCCCTGCCCAATGGACAGACCTCGCTGATCTACCCCGGACAACTCCTGGTCATCCCGATCAACCTGGCAACGGCAGTCCCGACCAAGTCGCCGACCCGCGGCCCCACGCCCACGCTGACCCCGACGCTGACGGCCACGCCGTAACCAAACCAAAGTCCGGTTCACGAACCGGACTTTTCTTTCCCTGGGCGCCGAACAGTTTACAGATTCACAAAATAGGCAGTAAAATGATATTCGAAGTGAATTTCCGCGATTTTAAGGAGAGTTTGTGAGTAGCTGGCCAGGCAAGTATGTGATCGGTTTGACCGGGAATATCGCCACCGGCAAAAGCGTGGTGCGCAAGATGCTCGAGCACCTGGGCGCCTACAGCATCGATGCAGACGCGCTCTCGCATCGCGCCATCGCCAAGGGAGCCCCCGGCTACCAGAAGGTGATCGACAACTTCGGCAAATACATCCTGGACGGCAACGATGAAATCGACCGGACCAAGCTCGGCCGGCTGGTCTTCAGCGACGCGGAAGCGCTCAAGAAGCTCGAAGAGATCATCCATCCCCTGGTCGAGCAAGCCGTGGACTTAATGATCCAGCGCGCCGGCCAACGGATTGTCGTCCTGGAGGCGATCAAACTGCTGGAAGGCAAGCTCTACAAGGCCTGCGATACCATCTGGGTAACGGTTGCGCCTGAAACGTTGCAGGTCTCCCGGCTGATGCACAAACGCAAAATCACCGAAGAAGACGCCCTGCAGCGCATCCACGCCCAGCCGTCCCAGGAATCCAAGACAGCGGCCGCCAACGTGGTCATCCAGAACACTGCCTCGTTCGAAGACACCTGGAAACAGGTGGTGACGGCCTGGAAGTTGATCTCCCCCAATACGGACGTCAAAGCCGAGCCGCCGATCCTGAAGGCGCCCGACAGCGAGCTGTCGGTTCAGCGCGGCCGGCCGCGCGATTCCGCCAAGATCGCCGAGCTGATCACCCGCCTCACCAGCGGCGTGCAAACCCTGAACTCGGACGACGTCATGGCTGCCTTCGGCGAAAAGGCCTTCCTGCTGCTCCTGGCCGACAAGGAACTGGTCGGGTTGGCTGGCTGGCAGGTGGAGAACCTGGTCGCCCGGACCACCGATCTCTACCTGGATGCGAAAATTCCGGTCGGCCAGGCCCTGAAAATCCTGGCGACCGAAGTGGAGCGCGCTTCCCAGGACCTGCAGTGCGAAGCCGCCCTCTTCTTCCTGCCACCCCAGTTGGCAGGTCAGGAATCGGTCTGGAAGGAGCTCGGATACACCCGCCGCACCCCGCAGACCCTTGGAGTCCAGGCCTGGCAGGATGCCGCGATCGAATCCCAGCCGCCAAACACCATCCTGCTGTTCAAGCAGCTCCGCCTGGACCGCGTCCTGCGTCCAATCTAGCCGGGCTACCGGCCGAACGATGAGAGGGGCATCGACTCACCTCCGGCTGATTCCCGGTTATTCGACGACTTCTACCTGCCGTGACCGAATTCCTTAACGACGTCCTTTTCATTTTCCAACGCCTCAACTGGCTCGGGGTGATCGACATCCTGATGGTCACGCTGATCTTCTTCGGCGTGCTCTATCTCGTCCGGGACACTCAGGCGATGATCCTGCTGCGCGGCATCATCCTCATCCTGGTCCTTTTCGCCCTCCTGACCAGCCTGGTCAACCTGCCGGCCTTCACCTGGCTGATCCGGACCGCTCTTCCGGCCACGGTATTCGCCATTCCGGTCATCTTCGCCCCCGAGATCCGCCGCGCCCTGGAGCGGATCGGGCGGGCCGGCACCTTCTTCCGCGTCTCCAACCGCAGCTCGGGAATGGAGATCCAACAGACCATCCAGGCCATCGTGGCGGCTGCCGCACGCCTGTCGGCCCGCCAGCACGGAGCCCTGATCATCCTGGAACGTTTCGACCACCTGGACGAGTACAGCCGGACCGGGACAATGGTCCAGGCGGATGTAACGCCCGAGATGCTGATGCAAATCTTTTATCCCAATACGCCCCTGCACGATGGGGCTGTGATCATTTCGGGCAAGAAGATCATCTCGGCAGCCTGCGTCATGCCGCTTTCCTCCAGCGGCATCCTGGCCCGCTCCCCCGAACGAAAAATGGGACTGCGCCACCGCGCCGCCGTAGGCATCTCCGAGGTCACGGATGCGATCGCAGTGGTCGTCTCGGAGGAGACCGGCGCCATCTCGATCGCCCACGCCGGGCGGATGATCCGCCGGCTGGATTCGGAGCGGCTGGAGAACATCCTGGTGGCGTTCTACAATCCGGAGCATTCCCAAAAAGGGAGCTACCTGCAAAGGCATTTTCCCTACCTGTTTCCCCGCAAGGATGAGTGACCCATGCTTCGCTGGTTAGGCACAAACCTGCGCACGTTCCTGCTGGCCTTCGCCCTGGCCCTGGCCGTCTGGGTCACCGCCGTCACCTCCGCCGATCCGGACGTGACCCAGGCATATCCGACCGCCATCCCGATCGAATATCTCGGGCAGGATCCCGGCCTGATCATGACCGGCTCGTTCGCTCACCAGGTCCAGGTGACGCTGCGGGCGCCGCGCTCGATCTGGGACAAGTTGACCTCCGGCAGCAACTCGGTCCACGCCGTGGTCGACCTGACCGGCCTGGGAGCGGGCTCGCACATGGTGAACGTCCAGCTCCAGATCAACGCCCGGCCGGTGCGGATCATCTCGGTCGCACCGAAGAGCTTCGTATTGGGCCTGGAACCGCTGATCACCGAGACGCTGCCAATCCAGCTGAATTTGATCGGCGATCCCGCCATCGGCTACAAAGTGGGGGACGTGGTCCTGACGCCCTCCCAGGTCGTCCTTTCCGGCCCGAAGTCGGTCGTGGAAAAAGTCAAACAGGTCGATGCAAGCGTGGATATCAGCAATGCCCGCCAGAGCATCCAGACCAGCCTGCCTCTCGAGGCCGTTGCTGCGGACGGCTCCAGCCTGTCGGGCGTCACGATCCATCCGGACACGGTCCAGGTGGACCTGCAACTGGCTCAGTTGGGCGGGTATCGCGACCTGGCCGTCAAGGTGGTCACCGTTGGAAAGCTTGCCAGCGGTTACCGGCTGAACAATGTGGTGGCCTCGCCGCTGATCGTAACGGTCTATTCGGAAAATATTCCCCTGATCGAGAACCTGCCGGGATATGTGGAAACCATGCCGCTCGATCTTTCAGGCGCATCGAGCAACATCGACACCAAACTGTCCCTGAACCTGCCGGGCGGCGTCCTGTTGATCGGCGAACAGACGGTCTCGGTCCAGATCGAGATCGTGCCCATCGAGGGCAGCCTGACCGTGGCTTTCCGCCCGGTGGAAGTGATCGGCCTGGCGCCCGGACTGAAGGTCCAGCTCTCGCCCGCCACGGTGGACGTGATCCTGTCCGGGCCGTTGCCGGTCCTGGACTCGCTTTCGCCCTCGGACGTCCACGTCCGCCTGGACCTGACCGGCCTGGGCGCCGGCACCTACCAGTTGACCCCCAAAGTCGTCATCGCCAAGCAGGACGTGGTCCTGCAGTCGATCCTGCCGGGAACGGTGGAAGTCGTGATCAGCAAAGAAGCGACTCCCACCCCTTAACCCATCTGCAAAGAAAACTGACATCCCATGACAAAACCCGTTGTTGCCCTGATCGGCCGCCCGAACGTCGGGAAGAGCAGCTTTTTCAACCGCCTGGCCGGCGAACGCCTGGCGATCGTCGATGACGTCGCCGGGACCACCCGCGACCGGATCGTCGCCGAGGCCGAATGGAACGGCCGGCCGTTCGACGTGGTCGACACCGGCGGGATCGATCCCAGCCACGGCGGGAAGACCCCGCTTTCGGTCGACTCGGCCGACTTCATCAAGGAGATCCGCCAGCAGGCCCTGGTGGCCGTCAACGACGCAGATGCCGTGCTGTTCCTCACCGACGCCGGGGCCGGGGTGACGCCTCCCGACCGGGAGGTGGCCGAGATCCTGCGCCGCTACCAGAAGACCGTCAACGGACAGTCCTGGCCGCCCATTTTTGTGGTGGCGAACAAGGCCGAGAATCAGAAGCTGCGCGCGGCAGCCGCGGAATTCTACGAGCTCGGTCTGGGCGACCCCTATCCCATCTCCGCCATCCACGGCACCGGCACCGGCGACCTGCTGGATGCACTGACGACATCCTTCCCGCCGGAGGTGGAGGCCGAAGAGGATGATTCGATCAAGATCGCCATCGCCGGCAAACCGAACGCCGGCAAATCCTCGCTGCTCAACCGGCTGGTCGGCAAGGAACGGTCCATCGTTAGCCCGATCCCCGGCACGACCCGTGACGCGGTGGACACGAAGATCGTGGTGGATGACCTGCAGGTGACTCTCATCGACACCGCCGGCATCCGCAAGCGCGGCAAGATCGAGCGCGGCGTTGAAAAGTACAGCGTGCTGCGCTCCTTCAAGGCCATCGAGCGGGCCGACGTGGTCCTGTTGATGGTGGATGCCGCCGAAGGCATCACCGCCCAGGACACTCATATTGCCGGTTTCATCCTGGATGCCTGGAAAAGCACCGTCGTGTTGGTCAACAAATGGGATAGCATCGAAAAAGACTCGGAGACGATGGAAGAGTACACCCGCCACGTCCGCCGGGAGCTCAACTTCATGGACTACGTCCCGCTGGTGTTCATCTCGGCCAAGACCGGCCAGCGCGTCGACCAGGTCCTGCCGATCGCCTTGCGCGTCCAGGAGGAACGCATGGCGCGCATCACCACCGCCATGTTGAACCGCCTGCTGCGGGACGCCCAGGATGCCCATCCCGCTCCGACCCACGCCGGGCGGCAGCTAAAGATCTACTACGCTTCCCAGGTGCGCGTCGATCCGCCGACGTTCGTCCTGCACGTCAACGACCCGAAGCTCTTCCACTTTTCGTACAAACGCTACCTGGAAAACAAGTTCCGCGAAGCCTACAGCTTCCTGGGGACCCCGATCAAGATCATCGCCCACGGGCACAAGGAAGAAGAATAAAAAATCGGCGGTGGTCAATGACCGCCGCCGATTGCTTGACTGAAAAAATCGCCGCCTACGGTTCCAGGCAGGTGGGAATGGAATCGCTCTCTCCGGTCGGGGTTTCGGTATGTCCGCTCGGATCGTAGATCTTGACGTAGTTGATCCCGGCGAATTGCTTCAGGTTGGCCGTGATCAGGTTGGCGATTGTATATGTCGCCCCACCCGAGGCGCATCCACCCGTCAGGTAAACGCTGGCCACATCGCCGTTGATCGTGAGGGTGCTGTAGCCGGTGGTCCCGCTCAGGACCAGCCGCAAGCCGGAGGCCTGCTCGGTCGGGGTGGGTCCCAGGAACAGCTGGGTCAGGACGGTGTCCGGGTCGGACAGGGTCGCCGAAGCCGGGCGGGAGACCGCCACTTCGTAAGGCAGGGTGGCAGCCGTGTAGCGGTTGATGTCCTGGAAGTAGACGCTGACGGTATCGCCGGAGATCGCGGTTGCCGTCATGGTCGGCGTGGGGGTCGGACCGGTTGTCGCAGTCGCGCCGGTGGCGGTCGGGACCAGGGTGGCGGCCCCGCTGCGGCCGATGCGCGGCCCGGACCAGACGGCCCGGTCGCCGGCCGGTGAGCCGGTCGCCAGGACTTTCAGGATGAATTTGACGTTCTGGCCGGCCAGCGAGGACAGGTTCACGTCCAGGTTATAGTACATCCCGTCGAGTTTCTCACGGAAAGTCTTCAAATTCTGGACAGTCCCAGAGCCGATCTGGTAGTTCAACTGGAAGGTCACATAACAGCCGGTGGATCCGAAAGCGCAGTTGATGATGGACTGGAAATGATCGCCGCTCTGGACGGTGAAGGCCGGGTAAACGCCCTGGATGTAGCCGTCCGTGACGTTCTGCGGGAAGGTCAGCAGGCCGTTCGGTCCGGTGGTGCCATCCTCCAGCTTGGGGCTGCCCAGGTTGAGCACGAAGCCGTGGATGTCGCCGTCCGAGCCCGGGCAGGGCAGGGCGCCCGACCCGCTCGACCATGCCGCCGAGCAGGCATTGGCGGCAAAATCGTAAGCCACGCCGTACGAGGTGGTGACGTTGATATCCGCAAAGAAGGTGATCAGGCCGGTCCCGACGCCGAACTGGGCACCCGAGGCGTTGCGCATCCGCCAGTAGCTGCGGTAGTGGCCCGGAATGCTCGGGGCGGTCATGTTGACCGACAGGTCCACGCTCTGGCCCGGGGCGACGCTGGACGTCAGGGGAATGACCGGGGTGGAGCCGAGGGCATCGCCGAAGGTAAAAACCAGCGCGTAGGAGGTCGTCCAGGTGCAGGTGCCCACGTTCTGGATCCGCCAGGTCTTGGTGAACGGCGATCCGGAAGCGACGGTGGTGCCGTCGGGGATGGTCACATCGGCCAGGAAATAGCCCCGGTCACAGGTCGAGTAGGAGGGGATCGTCGGGGTGGGTCCGCCGGTTGGGGTCGGGCCGGAAACGACGCGGGCGATCTTCGTCTCACCCCACAGGGCCCGGTCGCCAGAGGGAGTCCCATGCCCGCTGACATCGGCCATGTAAAGGATGAACTTGACGTTCTGTCCGGCCAGGGCGCTCAGGTCGATATTGGCGCGGTAGTACAGGCCGTCATAACGCTCGTTGAAGGTCCAGAAATTCTTGATCGGTCCTGAATCGATCTGGTAATTCAAGCGGAAGTTGACGTAACAGCCGGTGGCGTTATAGGCGCAGTTGACGATGGTCTGGAACCTGTCGCCCGCCTGGACCGTAAAGGCCGGGTAGACCGCCTGGATGTATCCACCGGCGACCTTTTGCGGGTTGATCACCAGGCCCGGGGTCGAATCGATCGAGCCGTTCTCGAGCTGGGGCGTATCCGCCTTCAGGACGAAACCGTTAGCGTCCCCGTCCGTGCCGGGACAGGGCAAGGTCCCCGCGCCGCTTGTCCAGGTCGCCGAGCAATAATTGGCGACGAAATCATACCCGGTTGCATAGGAGGCCGAGACGTTGATCTGCACGAAGAAAAGTCCGTTGTCGGCCGGGCCAACCCCGAAGATGCCGCCCGAAGCGTTGCGCAGCTTCCAGTAACCCACGTAGGTGCCGGGGGCCGATGGGGCGGTCATATTGACCGAGATGTCCACGGTCGCGCCCGGGGCCACGCTGGCAGGCAGGTTGACGGACGCCGGAGCGCCCATCAGGCTGCCGTTCGCGAAAACGACCGTATAGGAGGTCGTCCAGGTGCAGGTTCCAATATTCTTGAGCCGCCAGGTTTTGACGAAAGTCGTCCCGGGGGCAAAGCCGGTCCCATCCGGGACGGTCACATCGCTGACAAATTGCGCCCAATCACAGGCAGTGGCGGCCGCAGCCGGCCGCGGGGCAAAAGCCATCCCGGGCAGGAACTGGACCACGAGGAGTACCGCCAGTGCGATCGGAACGATAAAGCGTCGAAAATTCATTCAAGCCTCCTTCTGAATGCAAACAACGCAGAGAGAGACGCGCCTCGAGTGCGCTCTGCGCTTGGGAATGATATCCAGACGATCAAACACCCGAAAGAGTTCCCTATCTTTTAATGATAGCGCAATTACCGAAAATCGGTATACCCTATTTATATGGTAAAGGAATAGGGCATTCTCATGGTTATTTCGTCCCAAACCCTTTTTCCAAGCCCCGGCTTGAGCTTTCAGGGCCGCAGTTGTACAATCGATTTGAGATCGTATGGTTCGCAGGATCATTGCACCGTTCCTTTTCAGCCTGGCCCTGCTCGTCCAGGTTTCGCCCTCCCGGCTGCGCGCCTGGGACCTGGATTCGGGCAGCCTGGTCCCGACCGCCCTTCCTGTCGGGAGCGCCCCGCTTTCCCCCGTCCTGCAGGCCGATTTCGACGGAGACGGCCTTCCCGAGCGGCTGACCCTCTCGGGCGGGCAGGCCTCCCTGCTCTCGGGCGGGAAGATCGTCTGGCAAAGCCCGTCCACCTGGCAGGTCGTCCAGGCCGGGATCACCGACCTGGATCACGATGGCGCGCCGGAAGCC
>DATJPX010000151.1:0-18853 GCA_035506155.1 Anaerolineales bacterium | reverse complement strand
TCGCCTACCGGGACGCGGAATTGGGTCGCTTCATCATCCACCGTGTGATCGGTACGGACCTGGATCGCTACATCTTCAAAGGGGACAACAATGCCTGGACGGATACCTACGAGCCGACCCGCCAGGAGTTGGTAGGAAAGCTCTGGTTTGTGCTCCCTGGAGCTGGCCAGACCGTCCGGTGGCTGCGCAACCCGCTGATTATGGCAGTCATCGCCGGACTGGTTGGAGTGGTTTTGATGACATTCGTCATCGGAGACCAGAAACGGAACGGGAAAAAGAAAATGAAGAAAACACACGACAACGCGCAGACCAAAGGCATCGGTGCCTGGCTGAAGGGCCTTTTTCCATGGGCCGAGCGTCGCCTTGGAACGGAAAAAAACCGGCAGGACGGAAGCTCCGAGGCGATCGTCTTGAGCGCTGGGACGGAAGGCCGGCCGCGCGACCGTCAGCCGGGAGGTAACTTCCGGACTCAGGCCGAGGCCTTCGAGATGCTGTTCTTCGTGCTCGGCTTCCTGTTCCTGGCCTTCCTGATCCTGGGCATTTTTGCCTTTACCCACCCGCTGCTGCAGAAGGTCCCCAACGATCTGACGTACCAGCAGAAGGGCGTCTATACCTATACGGCGACCGCCCCGGGCGGCGTATACGATACCCCGGCGGTCCTGACGGGGCAGCCGATCTTCCCGAAGTTAACCTGCCTGTTGAATCTGCGATTCGACTATAGCCTGGCCGGGAATCAGTTCCAGGATGTTCAAGGGACCCATCAGTTTGTCGCTACGATCAGCGAGCCGCGTACCGGCTGGACACGTATCCTTCCGCTCGAGTCCGTGACCTCTTTTACTGGGAATGCCTTCACGGCCCAGACCACGCTCGACTTGTGCCAGGTCGAGAGCCTGGTGGCCACGATGGAGAAGATCACGACCATCAATCCGGGCGTCTTCAATCTGGTGATCGATCCGAATATCGAGATCTCGGGGAAGATCGCCGGGCAGGCGCTGTCGGCAACCTTCCAGCCGGCCTTGCCGATGCAATTCGACGCCGTTCAGGTTTATCTTTACAGGTCCGACCCCTCGCAGGATCCGTTGAACCAGAGCCAGGATGGTTTGGTTAAGAGCACCAAGATGATTCCCAATACCTTGCCGATCTTCGGTTGGAAACCCGAAGTGGGCAAGATGCGCACCTTGGCAGCCGGCGGGCTGGGGATCAGCCTGGCGCTCCTGCTGGCCATGGGCTTGACTGTTTGGGCGGCCATTCGCCAGGACCAGCATGCCGTCATCCAGGTCAAATACGCGCCGATGCTCGTCGACATCCAGGATGCCCCGCTCGATCCGGCGACTCCTGTGGTGGAGATTCTGAGCATCGACGACCTGGCCAGGATCGCCGAGCGGGAAAACGCCATGATCCTGCACACGCTCGATGGGGTTTTGCACGCCTATTACGTGCAGGGCGATCGCATGGCGTATCGCTATGGCCTCAAGACGGGCGCTGTAGACCAATATAGCCAGGCCGGGGAGGGCCTGGAAGCCAGCCTCAGCAAAGGCCTCGAGCGAGGTGAGTTCCGGGTGTTTTACCAACCCATCGTTTCATTGACGGATGGCAAGGTCCATGCGGTGGAGGCGCTCCTGCGCTGGCAGCGGCCCCAGCAGGGCCTGGTCACGGCCTCCGAGTTCATTTTCCTGGCAGAGAAGACCGGCTTGATCGAGGCGCTCGGCGAATGGATGTTGAAGGTTGCCTGCGCCCAATTGAAGGAATGGCAGGCGGCCGGGCTGGATGTGAAGCTGGCTGTCAATCTGTCCGAGCGGCAGTTGGCGAGCAACCCGGCTCGGGCGCTCAGCCGCATGCTCCAGGCCAGCGGCATCGCCCCGCAGGCGCTGCAAATCGAGGTCCCGGAGGCCAGCCTGGCATCCGATGAGTCCCCGGTCCTCCCCAATTTGCTCAAGCTCAGCAAGCTAGGGGTGACGATTGCCGTGGATAATTTTGCCGGTCAGGCGTCCGTGGACAGCCTGATCGAGCACGCCGTCAAAAGCATCAAGATCGATCGGGATTCTATGAAGAAGATCCGCAATCCATCCGATGCCGACCGCGTCGGCGATTTGATTGCCCAGGCCCAACTCCAGGGCCTGAATGTGGTCGCCGAAGGCGTCGAGACGAAGGATCAGCTCGGCTTTCTGCGCGAAAAACAATGCACATACGCCCAGGGCTATTTCTTCGGGCGCCCGGCTCCGGCGGATGAGATCACCGACTTGCTGACCAGTGGCGACCTGGAGAAGAAGCTCGACTGAGCGGTCGAGAGAGGCAGCCCATGTTCCGACGCATCCCGTATTCTATCGTTTTTGCCGCCGTCCTCGTCTTGATTCTGGCCAGCGTCTTCACGGCCCTGGCGGCGACCAACTCGGTCCCAGCCACGCATATCGGAAGATCGACTCGGGCGATCACGGCCGATACGTTAAAGCCGGCAATCTGCAGTTCGCTCACCTTGACTGCCATTGTGATATGCCCGGCCGGTGGCGGTGTTTGCACCGGGACGAAAGCCTCCGAGTTGATCATCGGCAGCCCGAACAACGACACCATCAGCGGTGGCGGGGGAGGCGATTGTATCCTGGGCGGCGCAGGGAACGATGCCATCAACGGCGGGAACGGTAACGACGTCTGTATCGGCGGGCCAGGGGTCGATACCTTTAAGAGCTGTAACGTCACTCAAGACCCGTAACCAGGCGCATTCCCTGAGCGGGAGCAGAGGCTGGAAGTTGCCTCTCATGTGAAATCAAATGACCGCCATTGCTTATCCGGTGGCGGTCATTGGTATTCAATTCCTTAGGGGTTATCGTTCCAATAGCCCCAGGACGACCGGCAGGAGTTGTTTCTTGCGCGAGACGACGCCTTCGGCCAGACGGGTGCCATCCGTCAGGGGAGGATAAGGGAGGTCGGATAATTCCGGCAGCTCATTGGTCAGCAGCAGACGGCTGGAGCCGCCGACCACGTCGGTGACCATCAGCATGGCAAAGTCGAAGGCGTGCTTGTCGCGCAAGGTGATCAGCGCAGTCCGCAGCTCGCCGAGATGTTCGGCCAGCTGGAGCAGGTCGGTCACCTCCACCTGGGCGATCGCAAAGCGAAAGCCGCCGGCTTCGTATTGTTTCAGGTCAGTGCTGACGATCTCGTCCGCCTTACGGGTCGACAGCCCTGCGCTGGCATTCAGGACCTGTTTGCCGTAGCTCTGGATGGTCTCGCCGGCCAGCGGTCCGCCGCGCACGAAGGCCCACCGCCCGAGTCGTTCGGCGGCTTTCCGATCCCGCTCTGTTGTGGTCGGGGATGTCAGGATGAGAGTATCCGAGAGCAGTCCGGCCAACATCAATCCGGCGATCGGCGCCGGGGCTGCCAGCCCGGCTTCCTCGGCTTGTTCCGAAACCAGGGTGGATGTGCTGCCGACGATATCGACCGTGAACTTGATCGGCACGTGCGTCGACGGATTGCCCAACCGGTGGTGGTCGAGGATCTCGAGTAATTCGGCCTCCTCCAGGGAGCCCAGGGACTGGCGCGGCTCGTTATGGTCGACGAGGATGAGTTTCAGACGGGGCGGGTTGAGCAGGTCGCGCTGACGGCAGATGCCGACATATTGGCCGCTTTCATTGACGACGAAGAAATCGTCCCCTTCCTCCCGCAAGATGCGGTTGAGCGAGTCGCGGATGCGGCCGTTGGCCGGGAATTGAGGAACGCCGGTACGGCAGGCTTCCCGGCAGGGCGAATCGAGGATCGCAGATAATTTGACGTCCTCCCGATGGGGGTTCGGTCCGAGCAATTCGGTCACAAAACCGAACAGGCTGGCGCCGGTCACCAGGCCAAGGGGTTTGCCATCCTTGTCGACGACCGGGGCCAGGCCCCAGGTCCGGGAGGCGATTGCCCAGGCGTCGCCCAGAGGCGCCTCGGGAAGACAGGTATCCAGGTGGCGTGTAACGGCCTCGAAGCGCGGCGAGGCATCGTTCAAGAGGATCGGCGGTTCCAGCCCCGCTTTTTTCAGCACCCAGGAAGTTTGTGGGTTGGTCGCTCCCGCACGCGCGGCTACGAAATCGCCCCCATCCCGTTCGCGCAGCAACCAGGCATAGCCCATGGCTGCCGCAATCGTATCCGTATCCGGATTGACATGCCCGATCACATAGATGCGTTCTACCATTATTTTTCCTCCAGACGCCCGAGCCGGCATCCGTATGGGGCAATTATACCAAGCGTGGTAGAATGACACGCAATTTGGAACTTGCGCGGAGGAGAGAATGCCAAAACGAACTTTAAAACTGGGGAACGGATGGATTGCCGCTTTGCTGGCTTGTATCGCGGTCGTGATTTTGACCCTGACTGCTTCCTCGACCGGCCTTACCTGGGATGAGCCCAATTACATTGCTGCGGCCAAATCCTATGCAGGCTGGTTCGGTGTCCTTGTCACCCGCCCGGCCACTGCTTTCAGGCCCGAGGTGATCAACCAGTTTTGGGATTCCAATCACGAGCACCCTCCGGTGGACAAGGTCTGGCTGGGGCTGGTCTGGTCCGCGGCCCGGCACGTTTTTAACGACCTGACCGCAGTCCGCCTGGGCAACATCCTGCTGGTCGGCCTGCTCATAGCATTGGTGTATCTCTGGATTGCAGAGATGTATGGAAGAGGGGCGGGACTTTTCGCGGCAGGGGCCTTGATGGCGATGCCGCGCTTCTTTTTCCATGCCCACCTGGCCGCCTTGGATGTACCCGTTTCGGTCGGCATTTTTGGGACGACCTTCCTTTTCTGGAAAACGGCCGACCGAAAGGAATGGTGGTGGGGATTGATCCTCGGCCTGGCATGGGGACTGGCGGAAGGGATGAAGCTCAATGCCACCTTCCTGCCGATCGGATTGGCGCTCTGGTTCCTGCTGTTCAGAAGGAGATGGTACCTGGCGCTCCGGTTCGTTATGATGGGTGCGGTGGCGGTCCTGACGTTCGTCCTGGCCTGGCCGTGGTTGTACTATCACACCTGGAGCCGAATTTGGGACTATTACAAATTCCACAGCGACCACTATAAGATCGGCCAGTGGTACTTCGGGCACTATTACGTGCCGCCGCCCTGGCACTTCGTTTTCGTGATGCTCTGGGCGGTCGTGCCCCTGACTCTTCTGGCGCTGGCCGTCATCGGGGCAGCGCGGGCCGGATGGGGGAGGAAAGACAAGGGCTCGGCCTGGCTGCTGGTCATCAGCGCCATTGTTCCGCTCCTGCCTTTTGTAGTTGCAAAGAGCCTGGCGTACGATGGCGATCGCCTGTTCATGCCGACCTTCCCGTTTCTGGCATGCCTGGCGGGTGTCGGTTTTGGCTGGCTGATCGGATTGCTCCGTAAGTGGTTCGAAAGTATCAAACGGCCTGCCATACTGGCGCCTGCCGGGTTCCTTCTTGCGGGCCTGCTCTTTCTCCCGCAGGTCGTGACCATGATCGGTTTATATCCGCACCTGTTGTCGTATTACTCCGAAGGAGTCGGCGGGCTTCCGGGAGCGACCCGTATGCAGTTGGAAACAACCTACTGGTGCGAAACTTATGCGGCGGCCATTCCTTACATCAATGCCCATGCCCAGCCGGGCGACAAGATTTGGGTGGAGCCTTACAGCTATGACGTCATGATCTACTACCAGTTGATCGGCCGGCTCCGCCCGGATGTTGAGATCCTTCATAATACGCCGGGCGCCCAGAGCCTCTTCGGCCCGTCCGCTCCCCAGCCCGTGTATGGGGAATTCATCCGGGCGGACTGGATCCTGTACGAATATCGCCAGACCCAAATCCAGGAGTTCGGCGGATTGATGCTGATGCTCCCGGATTTCCTCCAGAACATGGATCCGCCCGCCTTCGAGATTAGTTACCAGGGCGTCCCGATCATGAAGCTCTATCACCGCTAGGGATTGGCCAGGATGGTTTATCCAAATAAAATCGCCTCTCCAAAAACGGAGAGGCGATTGGTTTGCCGGATTACGCTTGCAGGCTGTCGATCATTTTCTGGATTAGCGCCATCCGTTGTAGGCTGGTCCTTTCGACCTGACGGAGGAAATCGGCGTCTTTCGTGAACCGGGAGGTCTCCTTCGGGACATCCCGAAAGTAGGTGGATAGTTTTCCAAGATTGGCTGGCAGGTTGGGGCGGTTCGTTGCGGATCCTGCCTGCAATTCATCCCGGATGTCTGCCAGAGTCTTTTTCCAATCCGCCAGGCTTTGTCCGGCCTTGCCCTTGAACCCGCTGCGCGCCATCGGGCGGACGAATCCCGGCAGTTTGTCGAACTCGGCTTCCGTTTCGCAGAGGATTCCTTCGAGCTCCGTGATCAGGGGGAGAAGCTTCCCGCCCGAATTGCCTGTAAGTGTGGAAGTTGAATGCCCTGCTTCCTCGAGCGGGGCTTTCAATAATCCGGCTTTTTCCAGGACTTCGTACCCCGTGACCATCTGGCCGTGATACTCGTTCGCCAGGCGGGCTGCCAGGAAGGCTGTGGCTGCGCCGGCGTGCTCGGCCGGCATCAGACCATCGTAAGCAGCATGCAAGGGTGTGTTCAGGAATTGGGCTTCGCTCATCCCGAGAAGCGGCGCCAGCTCCGGAGCGATCGCCCGGATGCTGGGCGTATCCACCATCCCCGGGCCGAAGGGAATGACCCGGATGTTAGAATCCTCCAACTCCAGGTCGAGCGTCTGGCTCAAGCCAACCATGCCCTGCTTGCTGGCAATATATGCCGACAACCCCAGCATGGCTTCCGCCGAGACCATGTTGATGATGGTTCCCCTCCGGGCGGAAAGCATATCGGGAAGGATGGCTTTACAGGTCAGGAAAGCGCCGCGCAGGTTGACCGCGATCACTTTGTCCCAGATGGATTCGTCCATTTCCGTGAACCTGGCGACCGGGCAGAGGATCGCATTGTTGACCAGGATACTGACCGGACCGAAATGGGCGTGCACGGCGGCCAGCAGGTCTGCGACCGACTGCCTGTCCGCAACGTCCGTCCGGACGAAGAGCGCCTGCCCGCCCTCGGCCTGGATCAGTTCCTCGGCTTTTCCCCCGCCTGGGTCGATCTCCGCCAGGACGACTTTCCCGCCGAGCCTGGCGAACGCCCTCGCCGCCTGCAAGCCGATGCCGCGGCCGGCGCCGGTCACGACGACGACCTGTCCACGGAATTCATCCTCCCGTAAGCCGATTGTCTTCAGGACCGTATTTAAATCAGTCTCCACTCTGTTCCCTCAGGGCTTTCCAGATTTTCTCCGGCGTGATCGGATTGGAGTCGATGTTGACCCCGAGCGCATCCAGGACGGCGTTCCCGACTGCCGGGGCGACCCCGTCCATCGGGATCTCGGCGACAGCTTTCACCCCGAATGGATGGGACGGTTCGAATGTTTCGACGAAGATCGTGGTCAGCTCGGGCATCTCGTTGGCCCGGAAGATATGATAGTTGTCGAAGCTGCGCTCGATGGCGTTGCCGTTCTCGTCGTAGCGCATCTCCTCGCAGACCGCGTAACCGAGCGCCTGGGTCATCCCGCCTTCCACCTGGCCAGAGGCTGTCAGCGGATTGATGATCACGCCGCCGTCGACCGCCATGACCAGCTTGTCCACGCTGACCGCGCCGGTCTGGCTGTCCACGGTCACCTCGGCGAACTGGGCGGCAAAGGGAGGCGGGGAGGCGGGGGAAACGTAGGATGCCACGCCCATGATCTGCTCCTGGTCGGAATGGTGCAGCGTTTCCAGGGCTACTGCCGCCAGGCTGACGGATTCGCCGTTCGAGGCGAACGCCTGACGATCGCGCAGCTGGATCGAGGCCGGATCGTCTGTTCCGAGCATCTTCGCGGCCCTGACCTTGATCCGTTCGGCCGCCTGGGCAGCCGCCCGGGCGACGGCCGTTCCAGAGATGTAAGTGGTGCTGGAGGCGTAGGCGCCTTTGTCGAAGGGAGTGAAATCCGTGTCGGACGAGTAGGCGATGATATCTTCCAGGGGAACGCCCAGGACTTCCGCGGCCATCTGGGCCAGGACCGTGTCCGACCCGGTCCCCAAGTCGGTGGCCCCGACCAACAGGTTGAAACTGCCATCGTCGTTCATCTTGATCGAGGCGCCGCCCATATCGAGGTAGGGGATGGCCGTTCCCTGCATGACCATGGCAACCCCG
Source organism: Anaerolineales bacterium (assembly GCA_035506155.1). Lineage (GTDB taxonomy): Bacteria > Chloroflexota > Anaerolineae > Anaerolineales > Villigracilaceae > UBA877. The sequence goes on along the minus strand of DATJPX010000151.1, from coordinate 10,724 downwards.
ATGCCCTTTTTCTTGGCCGTGCCATGGCCATTCGTCTTGCCGAAGACGGAATCGCGCCAGGCCTTGTTGCCGTACTTTTCATCCCATCCGATGGCGGCCTGGCCCTGCCGGACGCATTCCTCCAACCCGACGGTGTGGATGGTCTCGGGGTGCGGCTCGCGGCCTTCGTTCCAGGCGGTGCTGAAAGGCTGGAACTCGCCGGGTCGAATGGCGTTCTTCAGGCGGAACTCGATCGGGTCGAGCCTGAGTGCCCGGGCGATCTTCTCCATATGCCGTTCGACCGCCCAGTACCCTTGCGGTACGCCGTAGCCGCGGAACGCGCCGGCTGGCGGCGTATTGGTGTAGACCACATCGGCGTGGAAGCGGATGTTGGGGGATTTGCGATAAGGTCCATCCCCGACATAGAGCGCCATCGCCTTCTGCCCGGTGTTGCCGGTGACGGTCAGGGCGTGACAGCCGTAGGCGCCTGTGTCGCTCAGGATGCGCATTTCGTTGGCTGTCAGCGTGCCGTCGCGTTTGACCCCGGTCTTCATCCAGATGCGCATTGGATGGCGGGAACGGGCGGCGACGAATTCCTCCTCGCGGGTGTATTCGTAGATCACTGGGCGGCCGGTGGCAATGGTCAGGTGGGCGGCCACGTCCTCCATCAGCACTTCCTGTTTTCCGCCAAAACCACCGCCGATGCGCGGCTTGATCACCCGGATGCGCTTGATCGGCAGGCCGAGCACGGGAGCAAGCTGGCGGCGGACGTGGAAGGGGACCTGCGTGCTGGTCCGGATGACCAGCCGGTCGTCTTCATCCCAATAGGTGACGGCCACATGCGGTTCGATGGAAGCCTGCTGGACCTTGGGGACATCGTAGACGCCCTCGAAGATCTCGTCCGCTTCGGCGAACCCCTTGTTGACGTCTCCGATGTCGATCCGTATCTCGGCTGCCAGATTCCAGCGCGGATCCGATGCCGCGAAGTTGACGTACTCCGGTTCGTCGTGGATGACCGTCGTCCCCGGGCGCATGGATTTTGCCGGGTCGAGGATGGCGGTCAGGATTTCATAATCCACCTCGATCAGGCCCAGTGCCTGCTTGGCAATCTCGGCCGTCTCTGCAGCCACGAAGGCGACCCGGTCGCCTACGAAACGGACCTTGTTGTCAAGCGAGAACGCGTCGAGGGGGCCGGGAATCGGATCGGATTGGCCGGCCGTCGAATAGACCACTCGGGGAATATCCTGCCAGGTCAGCACGGCTGCCACGCCCGGCAGCGCCCGGGCTTTGCTGGCGTCGATCTTTTTGATCCGGGCGTGGGCGTGCGGCGAGTGCAGGACCTTGGCGTGCAGGAGACCGCGCTTTTCGATGTCGGCGGTATAGGCCGGGTTTCCCTGGGCCAGTTTGACCGCGTCGACCTTAGGTTCTGCTTTCCCGACGACTTGGTACGGCCGGGCTTGCGGGGTGACGACCACCTTTGGAGTGACCCGGGTATCGGTTGCCAGGGCCATGGCCGAAGGCTCCTCGTCCATTCGGGGTGGTTTGCTGCCTTCCGGGATCCAGGCTTGTCCGCCCGGAGGATTGATTGGCGTGACGGGCTCGCCGCGCATGACGGCCGCCGCGCGCAATACTGCCTGAACGGGTTTCGCATAACCAGTACAACGGCAGAGCACGCCGGCAATCGCCTCCCGAACCTCCGCCTCGGTGGGATTCGGGTTCTTGTCAAGCAAGGCCTTGGCGGCCAGGATCTGGGCAGGCGTGCAATAGCCGCACTGGATGGCGCCGGTCTCGATGAATGCCAGCTGGAGGGGGTGGAGGCCTTCGGTTTTTTTCCAGCCTTGGTCCGGGACTTCACCCAGGCCCTCGATCGTCACGATCTTGTGTCCGGCCGCCTGGGCGGTCAACAGCGAGCCGGCATTCACCGGCTTCCCGTCGAGCAAAACCGTATCCGAACCGGAAAGGCCCAGCTCATCGCCGAATTTGACGCCTTGATAGCCGAGGTTTCTTAATGTGTCGAACAGGGTTTCCGAAACAGGGACATCGACTGGTTGTTCGATTCCGTTGATGACTAATTGAATATTCATGCTACCTCCGGTATTTTTCTTCCAGCCTGACAGACCTTGGAACGAGTCGGGTGACCAGCGCTGCCACGCCTGTAAGGAGAAGCCCTGCAGCAGGTACAAAAACCCACTGCAGGAGGGATTGGGCGGCAACGTAGATCGAATAGAACTCGGGAAGCGTCCAGGTGACCGTGATTCCGTTGATCGCGAAACTGATCAGGATGGGAATGGCTAACAGGTAAAGCGTAAAGAAAACGATCTGCAAGGAAGTTCGGGCGGCGTAGTGCGCCCCGGCGTTGAATGCTCGCAGGCGAAGCATGACGATCAACCAGGCGATTGCCAGTGCAATGACGGCTGTGATGGCAGTGTACGAGATCAGCCAGGTCTCGCTGTCCACTGAACTAAGCGAGTAGGTGCGCCCGTCGAGGACGGCATAGCGGAAGTTGAAAACCAGGGCGTAGATGACAGCTCCGCTAAGCAGCCAGGTGAATTTCTTTTTCCAGTTCACGATCAGGAAGAAGGCGGGCGGGATGACCAGGAACAAGGCGAGTACGACCCTCCACGGGCGCTCCCGTGTCTGCCGGTCGGCCCTGGCTTCGTTCATGGCAGCTACGTAGGAAAATGCGACGGTCGGCCGAGGCTGGCGGCTGGGTTGGCTTTTGATTGCTGCGACATAATCTTGAAAGAGGGCACGTTTTTCGGACAGCTCGGCGGCCTGTAACTTGGAAAGTTGATCGTCCGATAACGTCAGCATAGCGGTCTGGGCCATGCCTTCGCTCGAGGCGGGCAGGTTGGTCCCGAGAAGCACTGCAATCGTTTGGGCGACATCCACCTGGTACATGTCGGGGTAGACGTTTGCCTTGACCCCCGCGCCTGCCATCACGAAGGGTTCCAGGAGGTTGATCGCTTCGGGGCCGCCATGGCCGCCGCGGTCGATCTGTCCGTGGTCGGACAGGACGATGATGGTATCCTGTTTGAGGTCCAGTTTGGCGACGATTTCATGTATGTATTGGTCCGCCTGAGTGGCAGCCTTGTTCCAGGCCGGGGCCATCGGCCCGCCCAGATGATGACCGGCGTAGTCGACCTGGTCGATGTGGATCAGGATCAGTTGATAATCGTCGCTTACCATGGGCAGGGCGGCATTGATCACATCGATGTCGGCTGCGGCGTCCTCGCCCGGAGTGTAGAAGGAGCCGTCTACGGCATTTTGCGGCACCAGCTTCTCGAACCAGTAATATCCAGAAATGGCGGTTTTCAAGCCGCTGCGGTGTGCGGCTGAAAAGATATCGTCCTGGGTAAAAGTCGGGATGTCCACATAGTCCAGGTTCACGGCTGGACCGTCATTGATGTCGGGCCACGCGCCGGTCAGGATGGTTGTATACCCGGGCTCGGAGAAAGAAGGCGGCTGGCTGTGCATCTTGGCCGACGCCCCATTGGCGCGCAGTTGGTTCAAGAAAGGCATCACCTTGTCGTCCATGGATGTGTCGTAGCGAAGCGCATCGACCAGGACGATGACGACTTTCCGGCTCAACCGGGTGTCGAGAGGCGCGCCTGGCGCAGGCGGCGTGTTTCTCAGCGGGGATCGAAAGCTGAAAACCGAACCGATCAGGCCATTGGCCCAGAAGTAGCCGATCGTCGCAAAGGCCAGGCAGCCGACGATTCCGAGGATGAGCCCACGAAATTTTTTCAAGAGGTTTCTCCCGTCCGGATGATTTCTCGCAAGTGGTCGATTGGAACGCGCACGCCGTTTTCGTCTTCATACGACCAGCAATCCCAGCCGTTGGTGGGACCATCGAGAAGGGATTTCGCCACACTGTGAATCGACCCGACCAGTCTGCCGGACCGGATGTGGCCATTTGCGAGGATCGTCGCCGGCGTACCGTCTTTTGTCAGGTACAGTTTTTGCCCGGGCCGCAACAGGCCGGCTTCGAGCAGCATCCCGAATGGGATGCGCTTCTGCTGGCGCGGATTGGGAAGCACGATCAATTCATCCGCCAGCGTCGCGACAGATGCGATCCGCTCATTGGCGACACGGATGTAGGCAGCATCGCGCTCGATCCCGATGAAATGGCGCCCAAGTTTTTTCGCCGCCGCGCCGGTCGTCCCGGTCCCGAAGAAGGGATCTAGGATCAGGTCGCCGGGATTTGTGGAGGCAAGAATGATCCGGTTGAGCAGCGCCTCGGGTTTCTGGGTGGTATGGGCTTTTTCCCCATTGGCTTTCCGGCGTTCCTTGCCAGTGCAAATCGGGAGATGCCAATCCGAGCGCATCTGCAAGTCCTCGTTGAGGGCTTTCATGCTTTGGTGATTGAATGTGTACCGGGCCCCTCTGGCTTTTTGAGCCCAGATGAGTGTCTCGTGGGCGTTGGTGAAGCGCACGCCGCGGAAGTTGGGCATGGGGTTATCCTTGATCCAGACCACATCATTGAGGATCCAGAATTCCAGGTCCTGGAGGATTTTCCCGATCCGGTAGATATTGTGGTAGCTCCCGATGACCCAGAGTGTGCCGGTACCCTTGAGCACCCGGCGGCAGGCCGTCAACCAGGCGAGCGTGAAGCGGTCGTACTCCTCGAAGCTGGCGAATTTGTCCCAACTGTCGTCCACGGCGTCAACCTTGGACAGGTTGGGACGGTAGAGGTCTTGCGATAACTGCAGGTTGTAAGGAGGGTCGGCAAATACCAGGTCAACCGAGTTCTCGGGAAACCGGGCGAGCACCTCAAGGCAGTCACCGTGGAGGACGGTATCGAGCGGTAATTCAGTCATGGATGGATTGATAGGCTGGATTTTGGCGAACTTGCTGAAGCACCTGGCGATTGAGACCGTTGAAATCGGCCAAGCCAAACCAGGCGGGTTTTAAAAATGGGTTTTCCCGTATGCGTTCGATTTCCTTAGCGTATTGTTTCAATCCCGGATTCTGGCCGGTCTTCATATAGGAGATATTGGTTTCAAGGTCTGGCCGGCTTAGGTAAGCTTTCAGGACCTTGCTTTCCTTTTCGATGTCTTCCGGGCGGATGCCCAACTCGAGCAGGAGTTCATTGGAATTTCCCGAAACGGGTTTCTGAACGCGTTTCCTTTCGAAGTAATACACTTCGACGATGGTCAGGATGAATTGATGCGAGGCGCGCTGCACGAACGGGCGGAGCAGGACGCGATCGGAAAGCCAGGCGGCGATATTGCACGTATCAGTAAGACAATGTACCAGGTAACCTTTCAGGAAAGACGCAAGTTCGGGATATTTAGCGAAGTACTCCAGGATTTTATTTGCCGGTAAATGGGTTTGTTCATGGGTCAGGCCGGCCGAAAATCTCACATCCGGCGCGACCGCCCCCCAATAATAATCCGCGGGGACTTCGGGATTTATATCGTTTTCCAACTGGGCGGCTACAATAAAATGTGAATAGGGTTTCATGGGACGATAGCCGCCTAATCCCAACCTTCCGCCAGCCAGTGGAAATAAGCCGGGAAATTGCTCAACCAGTAGTTATCATCATGCCCGCCGGAGCTGAAGATCTCGGAGTGCTCGATCCCATATTTGTCGAGGAAGGGGATCAGCGCCTTCGCCTGGGCGAGCATGAAGGTATCCTGTTCACCGCTGTTGATAAAGACCCGCGGTTTCAACCTGGGTGGGATCGATTTCAACCAGCCTTCCAGCTCGGCTTCCTGGCCGGTCGTCAGTCCATTTCCGAAGACGCCTGCGCTCGAGAATACATCCGGGTGCTGGAAGGTGAGCACGTACGCGGTTGCGCCTCCCAGCGATCCGCCGGCGATGGCCCGGTATTCGCGTTCTGGGCTGGCATGGAAGTGGCTTTCTGCATAAGGAAGAAGGACCGGGATGATCTGGTTCTGATCCACGCCTTCATAGGTATCGTCGGTGGTAACGATGATGAATGGAGGAATGACCCGCTCGGATATCGACCGATCTGCAAGCGTCGCAACCCCGGCGACAAGCCACTCATGGTAATCGCCGCCGAATCCGGGCAAGAGATAGAGGACCGGATAGCTGCGGGCGGGACTGGGGTCATAGCAGGGCGGCAGGTAGACTCCGATCTGTCCGATGATGTTGAGCTCGGCTGCCTGGACCGTCCCGGGCAGGCCGCAGCTCGAAGCTGCCGGAGTGGGGGTCGGCGGTTTGGCGGCCGGAGCGGCGGCGCAGCCGGCGGCCAGGAAGGCGGCTAGCCAGAGCGCTGTCACGGTCTTTCGGGCGGCGGTCTTCACGCGAGGGAGTCCTGGGCGCGCCTGGCCAGCACGGCCGCCACTTCGGACCGGTACCCGGCGCTGGCCCACTCATCCCCGGCTTCGCTGAAAGCGTTCCGGGCGGCGGTTTCCAGCCCGCCGGCCTCGTTCCCATCCAGGGCGAGGATGGGTGCGGGGCCGAAGCCGCCCAGGGTCAACCGCGTCCGCCCGGAAGGCCACTGGGCCAGGGCCACGCAGACGATCGGCTGGTCGGCGGGCGTCCGGGCGACGGACTCGAAGGCCAGCTTGGTATTCAGCGGAAGCTCGATTTTAGTAATCAGCTTGCCGGCCAGTTTTTCACCTCGCAGGGGCAGGAAGTCGCCCAAGCCGAGGGTTTCCTCGCCTGGCTCGAAGGTCAGTTTTGCGTCCAGAGCGAGCAGGGCAGCCGTAAAGGTCGACCGGCCATCGCAGCCCACGAGCGTACCGGCGGCCGTGCCGAGGTTGCGCAAATTCAGCGGGGCTTCCCGACGGAGCGATTCGGCCAGGGCAGGCGGGATATGGGCGGACTCGAGCAGTTGGCTCAGAGTGACGGTCGCCCCGATCGCCAGGCTGCTGCCGGCCTTATGGATCTTGTTCAGCCCGAGCGCCTGCAGGTCGACGACCGCGAACGAGCCTTCCTTTGCCCGGGTCAGCAGCGTTCCGCCGCCGAGCGGACGGACCTCCGGTTTGGAAAGCAACTGCAGGGCTTCTTCCAGGGTTGAGGGACGAAAATATTCGATGATCATGGGTACTCCTGGGCTAGTTGTCGGACATCCTTATTATACAGGATATGCTTGCATTGATGAACCCAACCATTCGTTTTTGCAATTCAGATCAGACCGTCTGTGCCCGGGTGGCCTGAAAAATATTTTCATCGGCGATTGGTGCTGAAATGTTAGCCAGAAAATAGGTGGAAAAATAGGAAGCTTGTTATCATCGGGCGAATTCATGCAACCGAATTGCCGGTTTGCTCGTATCTTGTACAGGCAAATTCAAAGCGCTAGAGATAGAAAAGGAAAGGTAGATCGTTTATGAAATCATCCCATTCATTGAACCCAAAGTTCAATTCCAGTCGCGGGGACACCCAGCGCCCGATGATCCAGTTGCTTGGCGTCCAGAAATCCTACAAGACTGCCATCGGCGAATACCCGGTATTGAAGGGGATCGATCTGTCTTTCCAGGCGGGCGAATTCGTCAGCATTGTGGGCAAGTCGGGAAGCGGGAAAACCACCCTGCTGAATATGATTGCCGGGATCGATCGTCCATCCGAAGGGGAGGTTTGGGTCAACGGCCAGCCCTTGCACCGGATGAGTGAGGGACAGATGGCGCGCTGGCGAGGTGGCAATCTGGGCATCGTGTTTCAGTTTTTTCAACTCTTGCCGACGCTTTCGGTCTTGGAGAACATCCTGTTGGCAATGGACTTCGCTGGAAAAATTCCCTCCAACCAGCGAAAGGAGCGAGCCCAGTATTTACTAGACCTGGTGGGCCTGGCCGAGCATGCTTACAAGTTGCCGCTGGCGCTTTCGGGCGGACAGCAGCAGCGGGTGGCGATCTCGCGTGCCCTGGCAAACGACCCGCCGGTCGTGGTGGCCGATGAACCCACCGGCAATCTGGATTCCAAGACGGCCGAATCGGTCTTCGGTTTGTTCGACCAACTGGCCGCCCAGGGGAAGGCGATCGTGATCGTTACCCACGACGGCAGTCTGGCGAAGCGGACCTACCGAACGGAGTTGATCGTCGATGGCCAGCTCGCCGATGAAGGTATCACCCCGCCCGTCGGCGCTGAAATTCGGCGTACGGGCGCGATTCTTGTTCAAGACTCGCCTCTTGGCGTTTGAGATACCGAGGGCGTTGACGATGGCAGCCTGGAAAAAAGTGTTTTCAGATTTCTGGACCAATAAGACCCGTACCTTGTTAATGATCCTGACGATCACCCTGGGGGTGTTTTCTGTCGGCTTCGTCGGGAATGTCGGCAGCACGATGAAACGGGAGATGGACGCGGATTTTCATTCCGCCCACCCGCATGACGCGATCATCTATGCAGGGCCCTTTGACGAGGATTGGGTCAGGGCGTTGCGGAAAATTCCGGGCGTCGGAGATGTCGAAGGCCGGACCCAGGTGACCGCCCAGCTTGTCAAAAGCGATGGCGCGAAGGTCGGTATCTTCTTCGACGTGGTGAAGTCATATCGCTCGATCCATCTCGATCTTTTGAAACCCGCCGATCCCTCGAACGGCAGCTTGCCGGCTTTGTCTCGCCGGGAGGTGGCGCTCGATCGGTCTGCACAGACCCTCGGGTTTCAACCCGGCGACGTCCTGACGATCGAACTGCCCGACGGCCAAACCCGGCAGCTGTATTTCCGCGGCTACGTGCACGATGTCTCCGCCATCCCTTATAGCATGCAGGGGGCCGTTTCCGCTTATGTCGACCCCGACACGGGAACATACCTCGGCGCCTCACCCGATTACAACAAATTGCTCCTGGCAGTTTCGGAGGACGAGACCGATTTCGCCCACGTTTCGTCGATCGCCCAGATCATTGGGGACCGCTTCAAGAAGAACGGCGTGACCGTTTCCAGCATCTCTGTCTATAACCCGGGCCACCACTTTGCGTGGCAGGTGACGCAGGGGGTAATCTTCATCCTTTCCGCATTGGGCTGGCTGACGGTCCTGTTGAGCGTCCTCCTGATCGTCAACACCATCGTGGCGCTCATGTCCCAGCACATCCGCCAGATCGGGATCATGAAGGCGATCGGCGGTGGCACACTCCAGATCTTTTCGATGTATGTGGCATTGATCCTGGCTTTCGGCTGTGTAGCCCTGGCGATCTCCATTCCGTTGTCGGGCTGGGCGGCCCATGCGGTCGGCCTTTTCCTGGCGAATTTCCTCAATTACGATCCCGGCCGATTTACCCTGGACGTCCCAACTGTCCTGACTCAGGTCGCCCTGGCCTTTGCGGTGCCCCTGGTCGCGGGGATCATCCCAATGATCACAACTCTGCGCCTCCCCGTCCGGGAAGCGCTGAGCAGCTACGGGATTGGGAACGTCTCTGGAAAGAAATCTGCGTTGGCGGAGTCGCACCTGGCGTTCGTCGCCCGGCCGCTACTGGTGTCTTTGAGGAATATGGTTCGCCGCAAGGCCCGCCTCTCCCTGACACTCCTCGCCCTGGTCCTGGGCGGGGCGATCTTCATTGCGGTTTTCAACCTGTGGCTGGCATTCGATAAATCGATGGAGAGCGTGCAGGGATATTTCCTGGCGGATATCAATCTCTCCTTCACGCGTTCCTACCATTTCGAAGACGTCAAATCGATCGCGATGAAGGTCCCGGGCGTAGCGGATGTGGAAGGCTGGCTGACTGCCAGCGGCCAGGTCCTTTCGGCAGACGGGAAGAGCTCCGATGAAATCCTATTCGTCGCCCCGCCGTCGAATTCGAGCCTCATTCGCCCGGTTCTGACAGCCGGGCGTTGGCTGACGCCGCTCGACACGAATGCCGTCGTGATCGGGAACCATCTCCAGAAGATCCGCCCGGATCTGCGGGTCGGGGACTGGATCACGATCAAGATCGGGAACGATCAAACCCGCTGGCAGATCGTCGGCTTCTACCGCCTGATCGGGAATACCAATCCGCCCCTGCTGTATACCAACTACGAGATCCTCAGCCGGGTGCTCAAGCTGCCGCATCGGGTTTTCGAGCTGCGCGTGATCACCTATGACCACGATGCGCCCTCCCAGATCGCGATCTCCCAGGCTTTGCAAGACGTCTTCAAGGCAAGGAATATTCCGGTCGCCTCCGTGCAGCAAGGAGCGGTGTGGATGCAGCAGCAAAAGAGCCAGACCGACCTGCTGGTCTATTTCATGCTGGGGATGGCGGTGCTGATCGCGGGCGTCGGCGGTTTGGGCTTGACCGGCATGATGAGCATCAACGTGATGGAGCGTACGCGGGAGATCGGCGTGATGCGCGCCATCGGTGCCTCGAACGGGAATATCCAGAGCATCGTGATCCTGGAAGGCATGGCGGTCGGCCTGGTCAGCTGGATCGCGGCCGTGATCCTTTCCGTGCCTCTCACCTACGTGCTCGATTCGGGCGTCGGGGTGGCGCTCATGCAGTCGCCGATGCCGGCCGTCTTCAATTGGAACGGCTCCTTTTTCTGGTTGGTCGGGATCCTGGTCATCGCTGCCCTGGCGAGCGCCATTCCGGCCGGGCGGGCCTCCCGCCTGACCGTGCGGGATACGCTCGTTTACGAATAACCCCACCGCCTCCGCGAATCCGATCGCAACGCGAAGAAGGGAGTATAATGGCGGGAATTTCCGGGCCGATTGTCTAGAGCATTTCGTGCGGGAAGGATTTCGAGATGAGAGTCGCATTCCAGGGCGAGCCAGGCGCATTTTCGGAGGCAGCCAGCTTCGGTTTTTTTGAATCCCCGGAGACGGTGCCGTACGAGTCGTTCGAGGCGGTCTTCGAGGCGGTCAGCTCCAACG
>DATJPX010000150.1:0-8384 GCA_035506155.1 Anaerolineales bacterium | reverse complement strand
AGCGGGGAGTGGCACGCCAGGACAGGACACAGGTGAATTGTCCCTTGCTGAGATTCTTTGGGTCGACGAATTCGCTTTGCTTGGTCCCTTTTTTAACAAGCGCAAATCCTTGGACGGATTTATCATTCGGGCTGAACCCCTCGCAAGTCTTGACCGGTACTTTGTATACATCGGCCGATTTGCCATTGTACTGAATGCTGACTGGCACAGCCGGCCAGATCGGCCCGCCCAGAATGGTCCGCTGGGCCTGCGTCTTGAGCGAGGTGAATACCATAAAGGCGAACGGCGAGAGAAAGAGCGCCAGGAGGACAATGGTGAAGGTCGTCGTCAGGATGACGCTTAAGATCCTGCGGAATTTGTATGCTTTATGTGAGTTCATTTTCATGCCTCCTGATTAGCGGGATTCCCCGGCGTAATAGACCCAGTATTTGGCGGTCACAAAAAGGATGATGGTGGCCACCAAAATAGCCACGAACAGTCCAATCGCCATCGTCGCACCGTATGACATGTTCATGAAGGTCAAGAAGGTCCTTACCAGGTAGACGTTGTAGAACATCGTGGTGCCGCCCGGGGCCCCATTCCCGTTATTCAATACGAACGGGATCAGGTAATACTGGAACAGACCGATCAAGCTCAAGATCAGGTTATAGAAGATAACCGGGGAAATCATCGGGAAGGTTACATTCCAGAAGGCATGCCAACTGTTGGCCCCGTCGACTTTGGCTGCATCGTAGAGTTCGGTCGGCACTCCCTGCAAACCAGCCAGCGTGATCAACATGGGGCCGCCAACCCCCCAGAGTCCGATCAGGACATAGCTGGGGTAAACCCAGGTGGTGCTATTGGTCCAACCCGGCGTCATGGTCTTGGGTAAGCCGAGCGAGATCAAGGCACGGTTGATCCAGCCGGTTTCGGAGTTGAGGATGCCGTTCCAGATGAAGACGCCGGCGACCAAAGGAACGATCGTGGGCATATAAAACAGGGTGCGGGCTAAAACTTTCCCCTTAAGGTCTTTATTGTTCAGCAGGAGCGCCAGTGCAAGCGGCACCAGGATGCCGACCGGCAGGGCAATCAACCCAAACCTAAGCGTGACCAACCAGGAACCGGGGATGCCTGCGGAACTGCTCCAAATCTGAGGATCTTTGAAGTACTGGACGTAGTTATCAAGCCCGACAAATTTGAAGCGGCTGGTAACGCCATCCGTGATCTTCAGATTGGCGAAGCTGAAAACGAATGTGGAAACGAGCGGGATCAGGGTGAATACCATGAAACCGATCAGCCAGGGCGATAGAAAGGCAAGTCCCGTCCACATTTCACGCCGCGCCATCCGCGACATTTTGCGGAAGGATCCAATGGAAGGCAGCTTGGGAAGATGAGATAATTGCTCTAGCATGGGGTACTCCTTATTCAGGATTTTAGGCGGGTCAGCCAATGGCTGACCCGCCTAAAGGGTGCGACTACGAAATTACTTCTTGTTGAAGATGACCGTCAGGTCGTCTTCGAGTTTCTGGAACTCGGCATTGAAATCGAGCTTGTCAGGCGGGGTCGTCTGCAGCAGGTTGATGAAGGTCGCGATGCGGGCAGAATCTTCGGTGTTGTTGCCGGGCATCCAGCCTTCGGCGCTCGGACGATCCGGATAAGCCACACCAGCCTTGAAGACATCCCAGCTGGCCTCCGTGACGTTCGGATACTGGGCCGCTTTGGCAGCGAAGAAGGCGTCGATCTTGGAGGTAATGGAGGGCATGCCACCCATGGCGGGCAGGAACTTATCGCCGCCGGTGGTGATGAGATAGGTCAGGAACGTGAAGGCTTCCTGGGGGTGCTTGGTGCCCTTCCAGATGCGGATCGTATCGGCGTCAACACGACCGTGAACCTTACCGTCCGTATTGCCCATCGGTTGGATACCAACCTGCCAAACGACGCCGGCTTTGTCCAGGTCACCCAAGCAGCAGGTGTACCAGGTCTGGGTCAGGCCCATGGCGGCCTTGCCGCTGTTGAAGACGTTTCCGCCGCCGAATTCGGTGGAGCTGGCCAGCGGGCCGGTGGCCGTGAAGGGCTGAGCGCCCCACATGCCGTCATAATACCACTGCCAGGCAGCCTTCCAGCTGTCGGGGATGGCGGCCTTCCAGTTGCCTTCGGAGCCGGAGTAGATCGAGCTGGCGCCGCCGTAGAAGGTGGCGATGGATTGGCCGCTCTGGTACTGCGGGGTGTAACCAATCTGCACGATCTGGGTGGGATCGAATCCAGCTTCAGTGGAGTTCTTGCCGTTCTTGTCGATGGTCAGGAGGCGGGCGATCTTCGTGACGGTATCCCAGTTCCAATCGACCATGGTGCCATCGGGCATCTTATACTTTTCGCCGTACTTCTGAGGCGGGTAAGCCAGGCCGACTTCGTCGAACATAGCGGGAATGTAGAACATGCCGCCGGGGTAGATGGCGAAGGGCAGGCCAACCTGGCCTTCTTCGGTCTGGTAGAACGAAACCAGCGCCGGATCCCAGATGGAGGTGTCGAACTTGCTGGACTTGATCAGATCGGTGAGGTCGAGCCACTGGCCGTAGAATTCATTCGCGCCAGCCCAGCCTACAGGACCAACGAGATCGGGACCCGTACCAGCAGCAATCTCGGTCGCCAGAGTGTCGCGCCCGGCGGTGTGGGGAACGACCTCGAGGATACCCTGGATCTTGTCCTGGGAGGCGTTGAAATCAGCGATGATGGATTCCTCGACGGCGATCGCGGCGAGGTCCGTACCACCACCAAGACCGACGAACAGGCGCACGCAGACCTTGCCGGCCTGGCAGTTGGCGACCGGATAGGGGGTCTCAGTGGGCGGAACAGGAGCGGCGGTCGCGGGGGCAGCCGTAGCAGGGGCGGCAGTCGCAGGAGCAGCCGTCGCAGGGGCGGCAGTTGCAGGGGCGGTCGTCGCAGGCGTACCGCAAGCAGCCAAGACCATGCTGAGGGCCATGATCAATGACAAAAATAAGGTTACTCTCTTGAACATAGTATTCTCCTTCTTTCGAATGTGTGCTGGAATTAGGGTCGTTCAATTATTTGTCCTGCGAGTTTGTTCTAACCTGAGAGGCCTCCTTTCAGAGCAGTGGATATTTCACATTGAACATTCCAGTATCTGGAAATGTTCGCCTGGAGTTTGTATACGCCAAGGATTTTTAGCAAACGGCACAATCTGTTTTCTATCATTTTATAAATATGGATTGGGCAGGTCATGCAAAATTGTGCACAAAACTAGCATATTTGGAATATGTTTCTGGAAGTGGAAGGTCGGGTTTGCCGCAGCCGATTGTCATCTAAAGGCGATAGAACCGGATCCTTGTTGACAGGAATCGCCCGGCGGAGGCTGCGCCGACCTTCCTCCGGATGGCATGATACAAAAAGCCGAGGGCCACTCTGGGTCCTCGGCTTGCATTTGCCGTCTGTTGAAAACCGATCGTTTTTATTCGGACGGGAAGCAGAAGGTGCTTATGGAGTGCGCCGGGCTTTCTGTCATCGCGACCTGGCCGTTGTATTTGATGGCGAAGTCGAACGACTTGTCGGCGCGGTTCAACACCACCACTGCGATCTGTCCATCCGGATTGAGGAAGGCGGCAGTTTCCAATTCGTCCAGCGTGGAGGTGCTGATGATGCGCTGCGCTCCCGGTCGGACGAAGCGGGTCACCTGCCCAATATAATAATAAGAGTTATGATAATACAGGGATCCCTTGGCATAATCTGCCATCAAAGGAGCACTGCAATAATTCCCGCCGTGGTTGGGACCGCCACGCTGATCGAGGAGCAGATTCCAATCGATCCAGGCTGTCGTCCAATGGTTCAAATCGTGGATCATGGACTGCCCGTATCGCTCCCCGACCTCCCAGTCGTCATAATGCGGCCCCCCTTCCTGGCACCCCTCGGAAAACAACAATTTCTTGTCCGGATAGGCCTCGTGGGTCAAACGGACATTATCAAAGTGGTCGCCCACATACCAGTGGAAGGCTGCCCCCCAAACGAAACGTGAAGCTGCCGGGTCGTCATACACGACCTTGGCGCGTTCGTAGAGCATGTCCCGATTGTGATCCCAGATCAACAATTTAATCCGATCGAGCAAACCGGCCTGTTCGAGCGCCGGGCCGAGATAATCGCGGACGAAGTCGCGCTCTTCCTCGCCTGTATATATGCAAGAATCCCAGACCTGCGTCGCCAGGGGCTCGTTCTGTACTGTTAGCCCCCAGATTTTTATGCCTTCGTTTTCATATTCCTGAATGTAGCGAACGAAGTAATTCGCCCATGTCTGGCGATATTCCGGCTTGAGCTTGCCTCCGTGGTTCATTTGTCCATTCGTCTTCATCCATGCCGGGGGACTCCAGGGGGAGGCCATGAGCTTGAAAGTGCCATCGACTTTGCAGATCGCTTCCTTGATCATCGGGATCAATTGGTGCCGATCGCGCTCGATCGAAAAATGTTTAAGCTCGATGTCCCCGGGCATTTCCGTATAGGCATAATTGCCCAGGGAGAAATCACAGCTGTTGATATGCGTTCGGCAAAGGGTGTATTTATTGCCGACGACCGGGTCAAAGTAGGCGTTGATGATCTCCGAGCGTATTTCCGGGCTCATTTTATAGAACGTATTCGCCCCGGCCTCCGTAAAAGCGCCGCCGAACCCCTCGATGGTTTGAAAACGCGTCCCGGCATCCACCAGGATCGAATGCGCATCGGTGCTCGGTTTTTGAAAAGCCAGAGGGGCCTTTTCGGTCAAGCGATCAGGAGTATCCTTGGCTGTTCGAAAGGCGCGGATGAAAGATGACATAAGGAATGGTCCAATCCTGGAAATTGATAAAGCCAGTTGAGGGTTTGGATAAGAAATTTATCCAAAGTATAGAGGAGATGCAACACTATATGCATGGAGAATTGTGCCGGGGATTAGCACTGCGGTGACCAAGCTACCGGTTAATTTTTCCGGCGATAAGCGAGAGGGGAGAGGCCAGCCTCCTGGCGAAAAACCCGGCTGAAGTAATTGCTGTCGGAGAAGCCAACTTCCATGGCAATCTCTGTGATGGCCTTATCCGTCGTGGACAGCAATTGTTTGGCCTGTTGTACGCGATACCGGGTCAAGTAATGGATCAGGGATAATCCCGTCTCCAGGTTGAACGAGCGTGAAAGATAGCCCTCGCTTACGCCGACGTAGTCCGCAATGTCTTCCCGCCCGATAGGCTCGCGATAATGTTCGTGGATATATGCCATCGCCCTGCGGGTGAGACGCTGGACTTCTGCGTTCAGCTTCTGCCGATGTGCCAGGGCATCCTTGATATATACGAGCGTTTCGTCGGCCGTAAACATCCCCTTGTGCAGGACTGCTGCGACGCTCCTGTTCAAGCGGGACATTTCCTCGTCCGCAAGGGATCGGGCACTCAAGACGATCACCGGTATGTTGCAAGCGGTCTCCATTTTTTGCATCGCTTCCAGCACGCCGAAGCCATCCAGTTCTGGCATCATCAAATCGAGCAGGACCAGGTCGGGTTTGGCGGTCTGCAAGAGAAGCAGTGCCTCCTTGCCGTTCGCGGCCAGGATCACCTGGCAATGCGGGAATTGGCTGCGCACGATCTGGGCATGCATATCCAACACGCCGGGATCGTCGTCCACGATCAGGATGGTTTTGCTCCCGGGAAGGCTGCCGGCGGAGGACGATTCGTGCTCGGCCCAGCCGACGCGCCAGAGGGCCTGGGCCAGTTCCGGTGCCCCGATCGGTTTGGTCAGATAATCCAATTCCAACATCGCCCCGCTGTTCTGCTCTGTATCGAGCATGTAAAACAGGATGGCGGTATCGCTGGTGGCCGGGTGCGCTTTGAGGGCCCGCATCGCCTCCAAACCCCGCTCGGGCGTCCGATGGACGTCGAGCACGATCGCTCCCGGCGGGGATTGCGTGACAGCGGTAAACCAGTCGTCCTGGTCATCCCAGATCAGGATTTCGGTCTCGAAGCCCTGTTCCTCGAGATACTGCTTCAATTGACCGGCATTTTCAGGCTGGGTGGTAAGGATCCAGACAGCCACGGTGGCTTTTCCTACCAGCGAGATTGCATGCATCGTAGGCAGGCTGAACGAGAATGTCGCGCCTTCCCCTTCCACGCCCGAGGAACGGACCGAGATTTCGCCCCCATGCATTTCCACCAGCCTTTTGCAGATCGCCAGGCCGAGGCCCAGGCCCCCGAAACCTCGTGCCGCGGTCCGGTCGGATTGGCGGAACTCATCGAATATCACCTGCTGCTCATCCACCGGGATTCCAAGGCCGGTATCCGCGACGGAGATCGTGATCATCTCCTTGTTCGACGTGACGTGGAGCGACACGCCTCCCTTTTCGGTGAACTTGATGGAATTGTTGATCAGGTTCAGAACGACCTGGCGCAAGCGGGTGCGGTCCCCCCAGATAAGAGGCAGGTCCGCAGGGATCCGGGCCTCCCAGCTCAGGCCCTTCTCCTGCGCCAGTTGTTCCCCGACGAGCACAACTGCCTCGAGCACCTTGGCCAGATTCAGGGGCTCGCTGGCAAGTTTGAGCTCCCCCATCTCGTCCCGGGCAAGATCCAGGACGTCCCGGATCAGGCCGTCGAGGTGTTGGGCCGTGACATGCATCCGTTCCAGATTCTCGCGATTGACCGGTTTTTGGCTGTTGATATCCCAAAGCGTCAATTCACTCATGCCGGTGATTACGTTGAGAGGAGTCCGAAGCTCATGGCTGACCATCGAGAGGAAGCGGCTCTTGAGCCGATTGGCTTCCTCCGCCAACCGCTGCCCTTCCGTGGCCTGCCGGTATAATTGGGTCGTTTTACTCAGCAAATTGTCACGCTCGTCAAAAAGCAGGGCGCCCTTGACGGAACTGCCCAATTGACTGCGGACCGCCTCATAGATCGCGCCTTCGTGGGGGCCGGCTTCGAAGAGGACAAAGCCGATTTCCTCCCTTTGAAACTCCAACGCCTCCAACAGCATGGTCCGTCGATCCTTGCCCCACAGCTTCATGGGCAACAGTTGATCGACGGGATATGTTTTCCTGTCGCGCGTCCTCCGAAAGTCAGCCGGCTTCCCCGCGTTACAGGCGAGGATGACCTGTGCCTGCTTCGCCGGGCGAGCGATCCCATCATATAGAGAAATGTAGCAACCTTCGATCCCCAACTGTTCCAGCCCACGGGATAGGATATCCATCAGGTTGTTCAAATGAAACGTAACTGCCATTGCCTGGCTGATGGACCGTACCACGGCCATCTGGTTATTCAACTGAACCAATTTCTGCTTTTGTTGTTGAAGCACCAGTTCGTTCAAGAACACCCGGGCGCGATGCCAGATATTCTCGGCCTGCCCCAGCAAAGCCGGCTGGCCAATCAGGACCCGACAACTTTCACGACGCATCGCCGAAAGCACATTTTGGAGTTCGGCAACTGCAATCTGTCTTTCCATCAACAGGCGGGAGGTCAGGTCGATTGCGGTCAGGAAGGTGTCGCCGTTGTCTTTTTCCTCGAGGTCCCGGATAAATGCATCCAGCCAGGCCTCGGGTTCGAAGGACGGCAGCGAGCTGATCGCCAGGGCCCGCTTCATTTCGTCCAGTAAAACAGCCCGGCGCGTTTCCAATGCCGTGCCGGCTTTGGCCGCCTTCCTGGGAACCGCCAGCAGTTCACCGGTCTTCTCGGCCTGCAGACCTTCGTCGACCCGTAAAACGGACTCGGACATGCAGCCGCAGGAACGGCGAACGACCAGCGAAATCGGCAGGATGAATTCCTTTGGCACACTCTTCCCGTTGTAATGCGCCAAAAGCACTTCGAGCGCCAGGCGGCCCATGTCCTTCAGCGGCTGCCGGACGGAAGTCAAGGGAGGCGTGCTGGTCGGCGCCTCGACGGCGTCGTCGAAACCGCAAACTGCCACATCGTAGGGCACGCGCAGGCCGCGGGCCTGCAACTCCTCCATCGCCGCAAAAGCCATGTTGTCGTTGGATGCGATGAGCGCGTCGAATTGGACCTTGCGTTCATCCACTAAAACTTTTATACATTCCTGTCCGCCGGCCGGGGCCCAATCGTAAGGTTGAAAGAGCAGTTCCGGGTCGACGGCCAACCCGTGCCCATCCAATTCTTTCAGGTATGCCTGATAACGCGCATCCGCATCCGGGTTGTTGGCCGGGCCCTTGATAAAAGCCAGTCGGCGGCAGTCGTGGTTTTCGATCAAGTGTCTGACGGCGGAACGCATCCCGCCGAAGTTATCCACCAGGATCGACGAGACGAAGTCTTCGGAGGAGCAGCCGATGTTGACGACTGGGACCGAACTGAATGCATTCCGGCGAAGCGGTGGAAAAGTGGGATGCACCAAAATCAGCCCGTCCAGCCGGGAAGAATTCATCATCGAATATAGGGAACGGTTGC
>DATJPX010000149.1:0-9723 GCA_035506155.1 Anaerolineales bacterium | reverse complement strand
TGTGGACGAAGTGAATAAAACCCTTTTTGGCCGGGTCAAACTGGTCCAGTGCCGTGCGGGTGCCGATCCACAGATTGGCCTGAGAGTCCTGGTAAATGCATCGGATGGCGTCATCGCTCAGGCTCTCCGGGGCATTCGGGTCTTGCTGGTAGAGGACAAATCGATTAGCAGGCCGGTCCCACTGGACCAGCCCCGCCATGGTACCGATCCACAGCGAACCCTGACCATCTTCGTAAATTGCGTGCACCGGGCTATTTCCCGGCATGGATGAACCGGCGCCGTTCTGAAGGTCATGAGTGAATGATCCGGCCGCGGCGTCGAACCGGTCGAGCCCGCCGTCAGTTCCAATCCACAGGTCTCCCTCCCGACCGAGATAAATCGTATTGATGAAATCGTCGGAGAGGGAGTGCGGATCCCCACGATCGTGCTTGTACACAGTCAGCCGGTTGGTGGTCGGATCGAGGGCGTACAGGCCTGCGCCTCCCGTCCCGACCCACAGCGTTCCGGACAGGTCCTGGGATATCGCCTGGACACAGCATCCGCCAGAACCTGTGGAGCTGATCGGGAAGTGAATAAAAGTCCCACTCGAGCGATCCAGTCGATCAAGTCCTGTGCTTGTGCCGATCCACAGCCTCCCGTCCCGATCTTCAAACATTGAAGTGACCAGATTGTTGGTCAGGGACCTTGGGTCGTCCGGGTCATGCTGGAAAACGGTGAACTGATAGCCATCGTACTCATTCAGCCCCCCTTCTGTAGCAAACCAGAGAAACCCCTGGCGGTCCTGCAGGATCGCGTTAACTGTGCTTTGCGAAAGCCCCTGTTCGGTCGAAATAGTTTCGAATCGGATGGCGTCCGTTTGAGCAGAAACAGGTAATATAAATCCACGGCTGAACAGGATCGATGAAACGACCAAAATGACAAGCAACTTAATAATGATGATGCGTACGCCAGTGGTGCTCAAGGTATTCTCACTTCACACTTGGTAACTCAGAAAAAGGACCGGACGGTTGTCTCTTTCGTCCAGCAGTTGCCGGCTATGATTGGATAAATGAGACTGTGAGTCTTTTGAGTTTGGCGATTCTGTTTGAGGGAATGTTGGTCGTTCGGTGCCCTGCCTTGCTAGATGAGTGTATAGGCGGGTAATGACCGGGCAGATCGAAGCAAGCGACTAAGTCGACGCCAAGCGGCGGAACGAATAAATTAGCGTGGTCTACGGGGCCAGAAAACATTCACCAGATGTGATCAAACTGACTTCCCTCCAAAATAATTATATCCAGAACCTTCGACAGGTAAAGGCTGATATCAAAGGGTAGCAGGGGTTTGTCTATTCAACATCGGGAAAATTGTTGATTCCCACTCTACCCCAAAAAGGGGAGACGCAAATTGCTCTACCTGGAATTCGACAACGTCTGCTTGGTAGTTGGACCAGACTACTCTTGTTCCGGGCCTTGCAAGAAAACCGATAATGGTTTATCCATCATTGGAACAATAAATCCTCCTTCGAGGATTTATTAAGGTGGACCCGGCAGGATTCGGACCTGCGGCCAAACGATTATGAATCGATTGCGCCTTATCAAATTTAACGGAAAGGCCCTCGCGGTGGCGAGGGCCTTAGGAGAGGTAAATGTCTTTGGGCAAAGACAACGGCTCGTAAACGGGCGAACAAGAAGGACCCTCTCTCTGGCGAGGGTCCTATGGAAATTAGCTGGGGGCAAAGGATTCGAACCTCTATCGGCTGATCCAGAGTCAGTAGTCCTGCCATTGGACGAGCCCCCAATGCATTTCCAGCGGGCGGTATTTTACCATGCCGACGATGCCTCGTCTAGGGTGCCGCCCCTTTTGGCTGCCCGTCTCCCCCTCCCTGACCCCGCCGGCGAGTCCTTGGTATACTCCGCCCATATCCCATTCCAAGGAGCGGACCATGCTTGCAGCAACACCACCGATGGGTTGGAACAGTTGGAACATGTTCGGGGCGGCCGTCGACGCCCGGATCGTCCAGGAGGCCGCCGAAGCCTTCGTCAAGACCGGGTTGAAGGACGCCGGCTACCAGTACGTGGTCGTCGACGACCACTGGCACGGCGGCCGTGGTGCGGACGGAAGACTCTTTCCCGACCCGCAGAAGTTCCCAGACGGGATGAAAGCCGTCGCCGACCACGTCCATTCCCTCGGCCTGAAGTTCGGGATCTACTCCGACGCCGGCCCGCTGACCTGCGGCGGCCGACCCGCCAGCCAGGACAACGAGGAGATCGACGCCCGGACCTTCGCCGAATGGGGCGTGGACTTCCTGAAGTACGACTGGTGCCATGCCGAAGACACCCGCGCCAACGCCGAATACCGCTACTCCAGGATGAGCGCCGCCCTCCGGGCCACCGGGCGGGAGATCGTCCTGTCAATCTGCGAATGGGGCCACCACCGACCCTGGTTGTGGGGGGCCAAGGCCGGCGGGCAGCTCTGGCGCACCACTGGCGACATCGGGGACTCATGGTACAACGTGATCGCCGGCTGGGGCGGGGTCCTGTACGGGATCGATTCGATCGGCTTCGACCAGCAGCGCGGGCTGGAGGCCTTTGCCGGCCCCGGCGGCTGGAACGACACCGACATGCTGGTGGTCGGCCTGCGCGGCCGCAGCAAAGAGATCGCCGGGGCCGGCTGCACCGACTCGGAATACCGCACCCACTTCAGCCTGTGGTGCATGCTGGCCGCCCCCCTGATGATCGGCTGCGACGTCCGCAGCATGGACGCGGCCACCCGCGAGATCCTCACCAACGCCGAGGCGATCGCCGTCGACCAGGATCCCCTCGGCCGGCAGGGGTCCCGGGCCAGCCGGAACGGGATGGGCGAGGTCTGGGTCAAACCCATGGCAGGCGGGCAGCTGGCGGTCGGATTGTTCAACCGCGGCGACAAGCGGCTGGCCCTCCCGGCCGCCTGGTCGGACCTGGAGATCGGAGGCCGCTACCGGGTGCGGGACCTGTGGGCCCACACCGACCTGGGCGTCTTCGACTGGGCCGTCCGGGCGGAGCTCGAGCCGCACGGCTGCGCCCTCTTCCGCCTGACCCCCGAAGGATGATCCATGCGCCGCGAAGGATATCGTTTTTCCCCTTTGACGCAGGCGGGTTTCTGCTATAAACTACTGGGTATTCGTCTTCGTGTCAGGAGGTTGCAATGGCGTCACTGAAAGGGAAAACCATCCTCGTCACCGGCGGGACCAGCGGTATCGGCCTGGTCACGGCGCGTGAGTTGGCCCGCATGGGCGGGCAGGTGACCATTCTCAGCCGCAGCGCGGAGAAATGCGCCGCTGTGGCGGAGGCGATCAAGGTCGAAACCGGGAACCCGGTCGAGTTCATCGCCGCGGACCTGTCCACGCTGGCCGGGATCATGCAAGCCGCAGCGGCCTTCAAGCAGCGCCACACCCACCTGCACATCCTGGTCAACAACGCCGGGGCGATGTTCACCCACCGCCAGGTCACCGTGGACGGCTACGAAATGACCTTCGCCCTCAACCACCTGAATTATTTCCTGCTGACCATGCTGTTGCTGGACCTGCTCAAGGCCAGCGCGCCTGCCCGCATCGTCAACGTTTCCTCGCACGCCCACGAAGGCGCCCGGCTCGACTTCGACAACCTGCAAAGCGAGAAACACTTCAGCAGCATGCAGGCCTACGGCCAGTCCAAGCTGGCCAACGTGCTCTTCACCTACGAGCTGGCCCGCAGGCTCGCCGGGAGCGGGGTGACGGCCAACGCCCTCCACCCGGGCTTCATCGCCACCGGCTTCGCCCGCAACAACGGCCCGCTCTACAATTTCGGGATGAAGGTCGTCGGCCTGTTCATCCGCAAGCCCGAGGAAGGCGCCCGGACGAGCATCTACCTGGCCAGCTCCCCCGAGGTCGAAGGGGTGACCGGCAAGTATTTCGTCGACAGCCAGGCGGTCGATTCGAGTCCGCTTTCCTACGATAAAGAGCTGGCGGAAAAACTCTGGCAGGCCAGCCTCGAGCTGACCGGCAAAGCGATTTGATATCCGAATGCAGGAGCCCGCTCCTGCATTTTATTTCTCTCCCGGCAAGTACCATCATTCCAACATCCTAGGAGAATCGCATGGCAGAACAGAAATCGGGTGCACAGATCAGCACGAAAGCCTTCATCCAGGCCGTCGTCATCATCTTCGTCCTGATGATCGCCGCGGGCGTCCTGACCCGGGTGGTCCCGGCCGGGCAGTACGCCCGGGTCGAGCAGGACGGGCGCCAGGTGATCGACGCCACCTCGTTCCAGCTGACCGAACGGCCCAACTATCCGGTCTGGCGCTGGTTCACCGCGCCCTTCGAGGTATTGGGGGCCGAGGGCAACCTGACCGTCATCGCCATCATCCTGTTCATCCTGCTGGTCGGGGTGGCCTTTGCGGTGATGGACAGGAGCGGCATCCTCAAGTCGGTCATCTCACGGATCATCAAGGCCTTCGGCGGGCGCAAATACGCCCTGCTTCTGGTCATCGCCTTCTTCTTCATGGCCTTGGGAGCCTTCTTCGGCATCTTCGAGGAGGTCATCCCCCTGGTGCCGATCATCATCGCCCTGGCCTTCTCCCTGGGCTGGGACTCGCTGGTCGGCCTGGGGATGTCCATCCTGGCCACCAACGTCGGCTTCTCGATGGCGGTCTTCAACCCGTTCACGATCGGCGTCTCGCAAAAACTGGCCGGCCTGCCGCTCTTCTCGGGAGCCCTGCCCCGCCTGGTGCTCTTCGTGGCCGGCTACGCCATCCTGGCCCTGTTCCTGCGGGCTTACGCCAAAAAGATCGACAAGCACCCGGAAGCCTCCCCGGTCTTCAAAGAGGACGCCAGCGAGCGCAAGCGCCTGGGCGCCTTCGAAGTGGACCAGACCGACGATCCGCACATGCGCGCCGCGATCGTCTTCCTGGCGATCTTCTTCGCCCTGATCCTGGCTGTCCTGGTGGCCTCGCCGTTCATCTCCTTCCTGTCGGATTACGCCCTGCCGATCACCGGCCTGCTCTTCGTCACCGGCGGGATCGGTGCCGGGCTGATGGCCGGCGTCGGGAGGGCGGTCTGGAAGGCTGTCTGGGACGGGTTCCTGGGGATCGCCCCGGCCGTGCCGCTGCTGATGATGGCCGCCAGCGTGCGCTACATCGTCCAGATGGGCGGCATTCTCGACACCATCCTGCACTGGGCCTCGACCCTGACCTCCGGCCTCAGTCCTTTCACGGCCGCCATGGCCATCTATGGCCTGACCCTGGTGATGGAGCTCTTCATCACCTCCGGCTCCGCCAAGGCCCTCCTGCTCATCCCGATCCTGATGCCGCTGGCCGATCTGGTGCACGTCCAGCGCCAGATCGCCGTCAGCGCCTACTGCTTCGGGGACGGGTTCTCCAACCTGGTCTACCCGACCAACGCGGCCCTGTTGATCACCCTCAGCCTGACGGTCGTCCCGTACCATAAGTGGGTCAAGTGGCTGCTGCCGCTCTGGCTATGGATCTTCCTGGCGACCGTGGCCTTCCTCGGCCTCGCCGTGATTTTCCATTACGGTCCTTTCTAGCAGAGCAGACATGTCCCAATACTTCGCCTACGACTACACCGGCAACCCGTTCGTCCTTTTCGGGGTCTGGCACATCACTGCCCTGCTGATCATCGTCCTGATCAATTTCGCCATGCTGGGATTCCGGAAATCCTCCGAGAAGACCCGCCGGGCGGTCCGCTGGACGATGGCGATCGTGCTCTGGCTGAACGAGGCCTCCTGGCACATCTGGAACATTTATTGGGGCCACTGGTCGGTCCAGACCATGTTGCCCCTGCACGTCTGCAGCGCGATGATCTGGCTGGCAGGTTTCATGCTGATCTTCAAGATCCGCCCGATCTATGAGTTCGCCTACTTCATCGGGATCGGCGGCGCCATGCAGGCCCTGCTGACGCCGGAGGCAGGCATCTACGGCTTCCCCCACTTTCGTATCTTCCAGACCTTGATCTCACACGGCCTGTTGATCACCGCGACGGTCTACATGACCACGGTGGAGGGCTTCCGGCCCACCTGGAAGTCCTTCTGGCGGGTGCTGATCGGCCTGAACATCTACGCCGCCTTGATCTACCCGATCAACCTTCTCCTGGGTTCGGATTATCTTTTCATCAACGGGAAACCCGCCACGGCCAGCCTGCTGGACGCGCTTCCGCCCTGGCCGTACTACCTGATCTTCATGGAAATTCTCCTGGTGGTCGTCTTCCTGATCCTCTACCTTCCTTTCATCATCAAGGATTGGCGGGCAAGGGTCCGCGCCCGGGCCGTCCCGGCCTAGCGCAGCGGTTGCTCGAATCTTTCCACCGGGACCCGCTATAATACATCCCATGACTGACCAGACCGGACCAGCAAGCACCCCGGATGGCACGGATGACGCACCTGGCTCATCCGGAGGCGTTTGCGCGTTCTGCGGCCGGGCGCGGCCCGGCCAGTCCTATCATTACTATTATGGATGGAAGCTCGATCCGGCCGCCGCGGCGGCGCCTCCGCCCGATGCAAAAGTCGCCGGGTCGCGGACCAGGTACAGGATTGGAGGGAACGAGAGCTATTTCCTGTGCAAATCCTGCGTCCAGCGGCTCAACCGCCTGGCAAACATCGGGACCCTGCTGGCGCTCATCCCGGTGGGCCTGTTCCTGACCGGCTTCGGGATCTACACCCTCATCCCGCTCCTCTCGAACGGGAGCAATACCTGGTGGCAGCCGTTGACCTGCGCGTTCTGCCCGGGCGCCCTGCTGTTCCTGGCCGGCATCCCGACCATCCGTTCGATGATCGACGTAGGGAAGGCCGAAGGGGAAAAAGCCGCCATCCGCCTGGCCCGCCACAACAAACTTCACGGGCCGGAAACCGTATATTGGATTACCAAGGAATTCGAAAAACTGAAGTAAACGAGGAGGAGCACCATGACCAGTAAAACAACCGTCGCAGATTTCGTTTCCCAGAAGACCCTGGCCGTCGTCGGGGTGTCCAGGAACGCACAGAAGTTCGGCAACCTGGCCTACCGCGAGCTCAAGGCCAAAGGCTACAAGGTTTACCCGGTCCATCCGGAGGCCGAGACGCTGGAGGGCGACCGAGCCTACAAGGATTTCGCCTCGCTCCCGGAAAAAGTGGGCGGCGTGCTGATCGTCGTCCAGCCGACCCAGTCCGAGAAAGTCGTCCGGGACGCCGCCGCAGCCGGGATCAAGCGCGTCTGGATGCAGCAGGGCTCGGAGTCCGAGGCGGCCGTCCAGTTCTGCAAGGACAATGGCATCGACGAGGTGCACGGCGAGTGCATCATGATGTACGGGATCGGGACCGGCCTGCACGGCTTCCACGGCAAGCTCTGGAAGCTGATCGGCAAAGCCCCCAAATAGACATGCTGTCGTGAACGCCACCCGCCTCTTCCTGGGGGAACCGGCCAGCCGGGACAATATACAGGTCCAGCTGACCTCCCTGCAGGGACTCTGGGGCGGGTGGTGTATTTCCATCTCCGGCAGCCGCGAGGCGGTGATCCAGCACGTCTCCCCGCGGCTCCACGAGGAGCGCTACAAGCTGGCTTTGAGCGAGGCAGAGTTCCAGGCCCTGCTGGAGGCCTGCATCGAAAACGACCTGCTGACCGTCCCGACGCCCGAGCGGCCGGGGCATCCCGACGAGACCATGATCCAGCTGACCCTGGTCAACGCGGAGGGGAAGAAGCAGACCGTGGGCAAGTGGGCCGGCGACCGGGTGGAACGCTTCGAGGCCGTCTCCCGGCAACTCTTCGGCCTGACCACCCGGACTGGCGGCCTGGCGCCCTTCTATACCGGCCCCTTCCGCTGGCCCGACCCGCCGGGCGGCCCCGGCGGCGCTCCACGGGGTTGAGTGCGTATTGGTGGGGAACTTTCAGCCAGTTGATAGCCATAATCCATCCTGCATGTCTATAATCAGCGCATGTCTTCCGGCGCGTAACTTTTCGCCCCGGAAAGCGTAATAGATGATATACGAACGAATCAAGGAGAGTGCTATGCATCATCGCAATCGTACGCAATTGGTCCTGGGGGTGCTGCTCATCCTGGTGGCCGCCTGGCTGATCGCCGTGCGGGCCAGGCCCGAACTGGGCAATTTCCTCCACCTGCCGCCGTTCCAGTGGCCCATGTGGGTCATCCTGCTGGGCGCCCTGCTCCTGGTCCTCGGCCTGCTGACCGGCGCGCCCGGGATGGCCGTCCCGGCCTGCTTCTTCGCCGGCCTCGGCTGCATCCTGTATTACCAGAATGCGACCGGCAACTGGACCTCCTGGGCTTACATGTGGACGCTCTTCCCCGGCTTTGCGGGAATCGGGGAGATCCTGGCCGGCGTCCTCGGGCAGGACTTCAAGCGCTCACTGAGTCACGGCCTGAACGGGATCCTGATCAGCGCCATCCTGTTCGCCATCTTCGGCACCTTCTTCAACGCCTGGACGATCTTCGGCGTTTACAGTGCCTACGTACCCATTGCCCTGCTCTTCCTGGGCGGTCTCTGGTTGATCGGGCGCGCCATCTTGCGCCGCAGATAAATAGTTAGGAGGATGCCATGCGTCTACGCGGAAGTTTATTCTGGGGTATTGTCCTGATCGTCCTGGCGGGCTTCCTGCTCGCCCGCCAGATGAACTGGTTGGCCGGGAACATCTTCGACTATTTCTGGCCGGCCATGATCATCCTGGTCGGGGCCTGGCTCATGCTGGGCGCCCTGACCCGCGGCAAGTACAAGGCCGAGAGCCAGTCGCTCTCCATCCCTCTGCAGGGCGCGCGGAGCGCCCGCATCAAGCTGGACCACGGCGCCGGCCGCCTGAACGTCCACGGCAGCGCCCTGGCGGGCGAAGTGCTCAACGGCGCCTTTGGAATGGAAATGGATTACCGGTCCCGCCTGGACGGGGACAGGCTCGAAGTCAAGCTGCGCAACGCCCCGGGCTTCTGGTCGTGGTACCCGGGCGAGAGCATGGACTGGGACGTCCGGCTTAATCCGGAGATCCCCCTGAGCCTGAAGGTGGACAGCGGGGCCAGCGCCACCACCCTCGACCTGACCGATCTGAAGGTCGTCGAGCTGGATATCGACACCGGCGCCAGCAGCACGGATGTGACCCTGCCCGCCCACGCCGGCAACACCAACGTGGACATCGACACGGGCGCGTCCTCCCTGGTCATCCGCATCCCCTCCGGGGTGGCGGCCCGCCTGCGCACCAAGACCGGCGTTGCCTCCGTCAGCGTCGACACGACCCGCTTCCCGCAGGTCGACGGCGGCCTCTACCAGTCGGCGGATTATGCTACGGCGGCCAACCGGGCCGACATCACCATCGATGCGGGCGTCGGCTCCATCGAAGTGAAATAGCCGGGAGCGCGTACCCATGTTCAAGCGTTTCGATTATCGCATCCTCGCCGGGGCAGCCCTGATCCTGGGCGGCATCCTGATGCTGCTCGACAAGACCGGAATCCTGAAAGGCGCCACCAGTTATTTCTGGGCCGGCCTGCTCGGGATCATCGCGGCGATCTTCCTGTACTGGTTCTTCGTCGAACCGAACCGCTGGTGGGCGGCCATCCCGGGCTTCACCCTGGCCGGACTGGCCGTCTCCAGCCTCCTGTTCGCCTTTCCCGCCTGGGGCGGCATGGCCTTCCTGGTCGGGATCGGCGCCGGCTTCTGGGCGGTCTACCTCCGCCGACGCCAGCAGTGGTGGGCGATCATCCCGGGCGGCGTCATGGTCACCCTGGGGATCGTTTCCGCCCTG